>CANQUN010000009.1 GCA_947627065.1 uncultured Clostridia bacterium | reverse complement strand
CCTTATAAAACAATAAATTTCAGGATATTTTATGGTACGCAGAATCTATGTTGAAAAGAAATTTTCCATGTCTCGGGAAGCGGATTCTCTGCGCGACGAACTCGTCTCTTTTCTCGGTATCCCCGAGATTACGGGCGTGCGGATAATCAACCGTTACGACGTGGAGAACGTGGACGGCGCGCTGATGGACAGGATAGTCGGCTCGGTGTTCTCCGAACCTCAGGTCGACGACGTTTACAGAGAACTGTCCGTCAGAGAGGGAGAGCGCGTCTTTGCCGTGGAGTATCTGCCCGGGCAGTTCGACCAGCGGGCGGACAGCGCCATGCAGTGCATCAGGATGATAAGCCCGCAGTCCGCGCCCGTCGTAAAGACCGCAAAGATCTACGCGATCGGCGGAAACATATCGGATTCTCAATTTTCCGCAATCAAGAAATATGTAATCAACCCCGTGGACAGCAGAGAGGCGGAGTTCGGCCTGCCCCAAACGCTCACGGCAGAATATCCCGTTCCCGAAAAAATCGAAACGCTCTGCGGTTTTTCCTCGATGAACGATGAAAAAGCGAGGGAATTTCTGAAAAAATACAACCTCGCCATGGATTTGGACGACCTTGCGGTCTGCATGGATTACTTCAGGAGAGAAATGAGGGAGCCGACCCTTACCGAACTTAAGGTCATCGACACCTATTGGTCGGATCACTGCAGGCACACGACGTTTTTGACTAATATCGACAGCGTGGAAATCGCCCCGCCGCTCGTTGCCCAAACCTACCGCGATTACCTGAAAACGAGGGACGAACTCAACGACGCCAAACCCGTTTGCCTCATGGACATGGCAACGATTGCCGCCAAGTATCTCAGGGCAAAAGGTGCGCTTGACGGCCTTGACGTTTCGGATGAAATAAACGCCTGTACGGTCAAGATAAAGGTAGATATTGACGGAAAGGAAGAAGACTATCTCCTTCTTTTCAAAAACGAAACACACAATCATCCAACCGAGATAGAACCCTTCGGCGGTGCCGCAACGTGCATCGGCGGGGCGATAAGAGACCCGCTGTCGGGCCGCGCTTACGTGTATGCGGCCATGCGGCTGACGGGTGCGGGCAATCCGCTCACTCCCGTAAAGGACACCGCGCGTGGCAAACTTCCCCAACGCAAAATAGTAACGTCAGCCGCCCGCGGATACAGTTCTTACGGCAACCAGATAGGAATTGCCACGGGAATGGTCAACGAACTTTACCATAGCGGTTACACGGCAAAGAGGATGGAGATAGGCGCGGTGATAGCGGCTGCACCCGTTCGCAACGTGAGGAGAGAAAGTCCCGCCCCCGGCGACGCGGTCATCCTGCTCGGCGGAAGAACGGGCAGAGACGGTTGCGGCGGAGCCACCGGTTCTTCAAGATCCCACACCGTAAACTCCATAGAAACGTGCGGCGCGGAAGTTCAGAAAGGAAACGCCCCCGAGGAGAGGAAACTGCAGCGCCTTTTCAGAAACCCCAAGGCGTCGCTGCTCATAAAAAGGTGCAACGACTTCGGCGCGGGCGGCGTTGCCGTGGCGATAGGGGAACTTGCGGACGGACTTTGCATAGACCTCAACGCCGTACCCAAAAAGTACGAGGGGCTTGACGGAACCGAACTTGCGATAAGCGAATCTCAGGAGAGGATGGCCGTAGTCGTGGCAGATGAGGACGCCGAAGCGTTCATTGCCTTGGCTTCGCAGGAAAATCTCGAGGCGACAAGGGTTGCTTCCGTTACCGCCGACAGCCGTCTCACAATGATGTGGAACGGTGAAAAAATCGTAGATATTTCAAGAGATTTTCTCAATTCAAACGGCGCGGTCAAACACGCCGACGTCCGCGTTGCGGATCTTGAAGATATCCACACCGAGGGCAGCGGAAACTTCACCGAGGACATCACCCGCCTTGCGTCGTCTCTCGGCGGCTGTTCTCAGCGCGGACTTGCCGAGGCCTTCGATTCGACAATCGGGGCGGGCACCGTCCTCATGCCCTTCGGCGGAAAGAATATGCTAACGCCCATACAGGCCATGGTTCACAAGATTCCCGTCGAGCGCGGGGACACCGATACCTGTTCGGTAATGGCGTGGGGATACAATCCGCAAATTTCCCAAAAGGACCCCTTCCGCGGCGCATATCTCGCCGTGGTGGAAAGCGTGTCAAAACTCATTGCCGTCGGCGCACGGTTCAAGGACGTCTACCTCTCTTTTCAGGAATATTTCCCAAAGCCCATGCACGACCCCGAAAGATGGGGCAAACCTTTCGCCGCTCTGCTCGGCGCCTTCCGTGCGCAGAAGGATTTGGGAATCGCCGCGATAGGCGGAAAGGACTCCATGAGCGGAACGTTTGAAAACATGGATGTTCCGCCCACGCTCGTCTCATTTGCGGTTACAACGACGTCAATCGGCAGAATAGTGTCGGGAGAGTTCAAAAAAGCGGACAGACAGGTGAGAATCCTGCGCACCCGCACGGACGCCGCAGGTTTGCCCGAAACGCAAAGTCTCAAGGAGAATTTCAACGCTTTGTCGGCGCTCATCGAAAAGGGGAAGGTTCACGCCTGCTACACGCCTGCCGCGGGCGTTGCCGACGCCGTCATGAAGATGTGCATTGGCAACGGAATCGGGTTCGCTTTTGCGGACGGAATCGACGAAAAAGCCCTTTTTTCGCACGAATTCGGGGCGTTTATAATAGAAACCGACCCCGACGTTACCGACGGCGAGCGTATCGGTTACACCCAAAAAGAAGGGTGTATCACGCTGGGGAAAGAGCGCGTTGCGCTTGAACGGCTCGTTTCGGTTTACGAGGGGACGCTCGAGAGCGTCTACCCGCTAAAAACCCCCGATACGGCCGAAAAACCGGAAAAATACGTCTGCAACGAGCGTGTTCCGACTAAACCGCGCACGGGCTCTGCCGTTCCGTCCGTCCTCATTCCCGTTTTCCCGGGGACCAACTGCGAATACGACAGCGCGAGAGCCGTGGAGAGGGCGGGGGCGCACGCGGAGATATTCGTTATAAAAAACAGAAATTCTTCGGATATAGACCAATCCGTCCGCGCTTTTGCCGCAAAAGTCGCCGAATCGCAGGCGATATTCATACCCGGGGGCTTTTCTGGCGGGGACGAACCCGACGGCTCGGGCAAGTTCATAACCGCATTCTTCCGTAACGCCCGCATTGCGGACGCCGTGCACGAGTTACTCGGCAACAGAGACGGGCTTATGCTCGGCATCTGCAACGGCTTTCAGGCTCTTATCAAACTCGGTCTCGTGCCTTACGGCAAGATTCTCCCAGCGGCTACGGAAAATTGTCCCACGCTGACTTACAACACGATAGGCAGGCACCAGTCGTGCATCGTCCGCACGCGAATCGCTTCCGTCAAGTCGCCGTGGTTGACTAAATTGAACGTAGGTGATATAATATCCGTACCGATATCCCACGGAGAAGGGCGGTTTGTCGCCGACAGCGCCACGCTACACAGCCTTGCCGCCAACGGGCAGATAGCCACGCAGTACGTCGATGAGCAAGGCAATCCTTCCATGGATATACGTTTTAACCCCAACGGTTCGGCCGCCGCAGTCGAGGGAATATTGTCTCCCGACGGCAGGGTGCTCGGAAAGATGGGGCATTCCGAAAGGGTGGGCAAGGGCCTTTACAAAAACGTAGAGGGGAATTACGACATGAAACTCTTTGACTCCCTCGTCGAATATTACAGATAACTATTGCAGATAAACACTGTTCACCGCAAGTCAAGCGGGGAGCAGGCTGAATAAAATCAAACAGGAGAAAGAAATGACCGATATAGAAATAGCCCAGTCGGTAAAACCGAAGAAAATAACCGAAATCGCAGCGGCCGCGGGGATACCCGATGAGTTCCTGATTCCTTACGGCAGGGACAAGGCAAAAATAGACCTTGGCATCATGAACCGCGCGGGCGGCAAGAACGGCAAGCTCATCTTGGTCACGGCCATCACGCCCACTCCCGCGGGAGAGGGCAAGACGACCACGACGATAGGCCTTGCGGACGGTTTGCGCAGGATTGGCAAAAACGCCATCGTCGCCTTGAGAGAACCTTCCCTCGGACCCGTGTTCGGCGTAAAGGGCGGAGCGGCGGGCGGAGGCTGGGCGCAGGTGATACCCATGGAGGACATAAATCTCCATTTTACGGGAGATTTTCACGCCATCGGGGCCGCCAACAACCTGCTTGCCGCCATGATAGACAACCATATTCAGCAGGGCAACGCCCTCGGCATAGACCCGCGCAGGATTACGTGGAAGCGCTGCGTGGACATGAACGACCGTCAACTCAGATTCATCGTCGACGGCCTTGGCGGAACGGCCAACGGAACGCCACGCGAGGACGGGTTTGACATAACCGTCGCCTCCGAAATAATGGCCGTTCTGTGCCTTTCTTCATCGATAAAGGAACTTAAAGAGCGTTTATCCCGCATAATCATCGGCTACAGTTACGCGGATATGCCCGTCACGGCGGGCGATCTCAAGGCGCAGGGGGCAATGGCCGCCCTGCTCAAGGACGCGCTCAACCCCAACCTCGTGCAGACGCTTGAAGGTACGCCCGCGCTCGTCCACGGCGGCCCGTTTGCCAACATTGCCCACGGCTGCAACAGCGTTGCGGCCACCAAACTCGCGCTTAAACTCGGCGATTACGTCGTTACGGAAGCGGGATTCGGCGCCGACCTCGGTGCGGAAAAATTCCTTGACATAAAGTGCAGATACGCGGGTCTCGTGCCTTCTGCCGTCGTCATCGTGGCAACCGTCCGTGCGCTCAAAATGCACGGCGGAATGCCGAAAAATGAACTTAACGGCGAAAATCTCGCCGCTTTGGAAGCGGGCATTCCCAACCTTCTCCGCCACGTTTCCAACATCAAAAACGTCTACGGTCTGCCAAGCGTCGTGGCGGTCAACAGATTCCCCACCGATACGGATGCCGAGATCAACCTCATCATCTCAAAATGCAAGCAACTCGGCGTAAACGTCGTGCTCTCCACCGTCTGGGCGGAGGGCGGCGTCGGCGGAACGGCCCTTGCCAAAGAGGTCGTCGCGCTGTGCGGACAGCCGTCCGCGTTTGAATTTGCCTACTCCGATGACGATTCGATAAAGGACAAGATAGAAAAGTTGGTTACAAAAATTTACGGAGGAGAGGGGGCGGTCTACGCTTCGGCTGCCGAAAAGCAGATTGCAAAACTCACACAACTCGGCTTCGGCAAACTGCCCGTGTGTATCGCAAAAACCCAATACAGTTTTTCCGACGACCCTGCAAAACTCGGCGCTCCCGTCGGTTTTAAGGTAACCGTCAAAAACGTAAAAGTGTGCGCGGGCGCGGGATTTCTGGTTGTTCTCACGGGAGATATCATGACTATGCCCGGGCTTCCCAAAGTCCCAGCCGCCGAAAAAATAGACGTTGACGACAACGGCAAAATCACAGGTCTTTTCTGAAATTTTAACACTTTTTACGTCTAACGTAAAACAGGCGCCCCACCCGGCGCCTGTTTTTGTATGTGGATTTTTTCTATATCAACATCTGTCCGTCGTTCGCTTCCCGTTTTGCTTTTGGCAAACACTTGCGGAAGGAGAGGGGTTTGCCTAAATGTAGCCATTTACATTTTGCCAAGCAATCAAAACCGCCTTTCATTCGGGAGACTGCTGCCTTTTTCAACGTTGCAATTATGACAGAGTGTCTGCAAATTATCGTAGGAACTCTTTCCTCCCTTGGAAATCGGAATAATGTGGTCTATCTCAAGATTGGCGTAATTTCCTGAAATTCCGCAATTACGGCAGCGGTATCCGTCGCGTTCGTAAATGGAAAAACGCATTCTGTTTGACACTTTTCCTCTTTCAACGCGGCAGAGGGCGTCCCATATCTCTCTGTCCCGATAGAAACCGCCGCTCTTGTTATTCAGCCTTTTTATCAATATTAAAATTTTTTCTTCGGGAAAAGTTTCTCTTTTTGAATCATAAACCGTTTTGTTCCTTCCGCAACGATACAGCGTTACGGTTACTGAAAAACTTGTTGTGGGAGAGGGGAGTTTTTCTTTTTTGCATATTGCTTTTTCGATTTTCAGCAGTTTTTCGGGTTTCAGTTTCTGCGTCGGAGCGGAATAAACGCCGAGCCGCAATGTTTTGACTTTGTGTTTATATTTATTGTATTCGGTTTTGTTGCGTCTTGCGTTGTTGATCTGTTCGGTTATCTGCCGTGCCTGATATTGCAGTTGATAAATCAAAAAGTCCTCACAACTGACAGATTCGTAATTGTTTTCACTGTCATAAGTGTACGCCTGATTGCAGTTTCTGCACGGTAAAAAGGAAAAGTCGGAATTTATCTTCCTCAATTCCCTCAGGCACTCACTGTTTCTCTCGACGAATATTTTATATTGTCTCTCGCGTAAAAATAAAAATATTGTCAAAGAAACAACTAATACTGCAACAAGTATCACGATTGTCGGAATCATGTTTTTCACCTGAAAACGAATGATAACGAAAAATCCAAAACGCACCCGAGGGTTTGTTTTGGATTTTCCGTGGTGGAGAGAGGTGGATTCGAACCACCGAAGTCAGTGACGACAGATTTACAGTCTGTTCCCTTTGGCCGCTCGGGAACCTCTCCGTATTGAATTGGAGCTGGCGAATGGAATCGAACCCTCAACCTGCTGATTACAAATCAGCTGCTCTGCCTATTGAGCTACGCCAGCGTGTGGGGGGGGATAAAAATGGTGCCTCGGGGCGGAATCGAACCACCGACACGGGGATTTTCAGTCCCCTGCTCTACCTACTGAGCTACCGAGGCATCTACACCCCGTGTAGGGGGAGTAATGGCGACCTGGAAGGGGCTCGAACCCTCGACCTCTAGCGTGACAGGCTAGCGTTCTAACCAGCTGAACTACCAGGCCATATAAATATTGGTGGGCCTTCACGGACTCGAACCGCGGACCAATCGGTTATGAGCCGACCGCTCTGACCAACTGAGCTAAAGGCCCTCACAAAATCGTTTTTGGTCGGGGTGAAGAGACTCGAACTCCCGACCCCATGGTCCCAAACCACGTGCGCTACCAACTGCGCTACACCCCGACTTATCGGTTTTGTGCCAAGCCGTTTTGCACGGCGCAATCACAACGCTTATATAATATAACAGAATTCACGAAATATTGCAAGTGTTTTTAGGCCACTTTTGCAAATTTTTTATTTTTAGTGTCCCAAAAGTTATGTTTTGGGGGCCTTTCGAGCATTCTTGCATTTGATAACCCGTTAATAAAAAAGGAAGGGGAGACCGGGCCGCCACGCCCTTTCGGCCATTCTTACATTCAACAACCCGCAGACAAAAAATGAAAGCGTAGGGCAAGCAGCCACGCCCTTTCGGTCTTTTCGACATATTATAACCCGTTTATCCCTTTGTTTTCAAAAATCGACTTTGCCGTATTGCTAAAATATTTATACGTTTCGCTCAACGCGCAAGGCGGTAATTATGGAAATAAAATTCAAAAGCATATCCAACAAGCTTTATGTATATCTGTACGGCGAACTTGACGAATATACGTCGCGCTCGATGAGGAATCTCCTCGACAACCTTCTGGAGCAGTACCTTCAAAGCCGTGCGGTGGTGTTCAACCTCGCCAATCTCTCGTTCATGGACAGCACGGGGCTGGGTTTTTTGATAGGCAGGTATAAAAAGCTGAAAAATTACAACATACCCGTGTACATAGAAAACCCGACGCTCTCGGTCGAAAAGGTTCTCCAGCTCAGCGGTATTTACGAAATCATGCCCAAAATATAATAAAAAGGTATATTATGCAAGAAAAAATCAATAAAATGTCTCTCAGGTTTACAGGAATTTCCGAAAACGAGCCGTTTGCCAGAAGTTGCATACAGGCTTTCTGCCTTCCGTTAAATCCCACGATATCCGAGCTTAACGACGTCAAGACCGCCGTGTCGGAAGCGGTTACCAACTGCATCGTGCACGCCTATTCCGACGAGGGCGGCCCCGTGCTCATAGAAGCCGAAACGGCCGACGGGCGCATACATATCAAAATAACCGACGAGGGCAGCGGCATAGAGGACGTCGAAAAAGCCGTGGAGCCGTTTTTCACCACCAGACCCGAGGATGAACGCTCGGGCATGGGGTTCACGGTGATGAAGGCGTTCATGGACGACGTGAAGGTCGTGTCTAAAAAAGGAGAGGGAACCACGGTGGAAATGCTCAAAATTTTCTCCTCGAACACGGCAGACGACGATGCTCCCGAAACGGCATGGGGGCAAGATGCTTAACCAGGAAGAAACCATTGAATATCTCAGGCAAGCCAAAGCGGGCGACGAAAAGGCCAAAGAAGCGCTTTTGGTCAACAACACCAACCTCATAAAGAGCATAGTCAAGAGATTTTTGGGCAAGGGCGTGGATTACGACGACCTTTACCAACTCGGCTGTCTCGGATTCATAAAGGCCATAAAGAACTTTGACGAAAAGTACGACGTCATGTTCTCAACCTATGCCGTTCCCATGATAATAGGCGAAATCAAGCGTTTCATGCGGGACGACGGCGCCATCAAAGTCTCCCGTGCCATAAAGGTGCTTGCGGGAAAGATAAACAGATTTATCGAAGAGCAGCGCACGCTCACGGGGATAACCCCGGGGATTGATGAAATAGCCGAACATTTTTCCATAGAACGCGCCGACGTCGTGTTTGCCATAGACTCGTCGAGATATCCGCTCTCCCTCAACGGTTCGGACGAGGGCGACGAGGACGAAGGCACCGAACTCATCGACAGGATACCGTCCTCCGACACGCAGGACGATCTCGTGGACAGGATAATGCTCAAGACCTTTATAGAAAAGCTGCCCGAGCGTGACAGGAAGATAATAATAATGCGATATTTCAGGGACAAGACGCAGAGCGAAATAGCCGCCGAACTCGGCGTGTCGCAGGTTCAGGTGTCGCGGCTGGAAAATAAGATACTTCAAAAAATGAAAAATTTTCTTTAAGGAAGCCCCGCGGCTTCTTTTTTTTCTGATTAAAAAACGTAGAATGGCGCATATTTATCATGAGGTGAACCATGAAAAGCAAAGAAACTTACGCCGTTCCATACATCGGGAATACGGACGACAGAGTAGAAAACCGCGGCGGCACAGCCCGCAAAGAGGAGAGAAATGGCAAGCAGAGCAACTCCTGACGTCAACGAGGCATACATCCGTTACATTTCGTCCGTGTCGCCCAAAACCAAAGAGAAGCGCAGCCTTTTCAACGCTTTTCTCGTGGGCGGCTTCATCTGCGTTATCGGGCAGTTTCTCAGGTACATGCTCATGTTCCTGTTCAATCTCGAAGGGGACGAACTTGCGGGAACGGTCTCCATGATACTCATATTCTTCGGAGCCTTTCTCACGGGGCTGGGTGTGTACGACAGGATAGGCAAGTACGCAGGCGGCGGTTCCATAGTGCCCATAACGGGCTTTGCCAATTCCGTCGTAGCGCCCGCCATGGAATTCCGTTCGGAGGGCTTCATCTACGGCCTTGCCGCAAAGATGTTTGTAATAGCGGGTCCCATAATAGTGTTCGGCGTAATATCGTCGGTCGCGGTCGGAATCATATATTACGTGGCGGGGTTGTTGTAATGGGCAAACACACCGCGTTCTTTCACAACAGGCCGACGATTGCGGCCACTTACAGCGTTGCGGGCAAAAAGGAAGGCGACGGCCCGATAGGCAAGGTTTTCGACTACGTGTTCGAGGACGAGTATTTTGGTGAAAAGACCTTTGAAAAGGCCGAATGCAAGATGCTTTCCACCGCAATAAACGGCGGAATAAGTTCGTGCGGGTGCGGAAAATCGGACATAGACGCCATAGTATCAGGGGATCTGCTCAACCAGATAGTCTCGGCAAGTTTTGCCGCCAGGGATTACAACATTCCGTATATAGGAATATACAACGCCTGCTCGACCATGAGCGAAGGGCTTGCGATAGCCGCCGCTTTGACGGACGGGGGATATATGTCCCGCGTTGCGGTTGCCACCAGCAGCCATTTTTCCACGGCCGAACGGCAGTACCGTTATCCGCTCGAACTCGGCTCGGTAAGGCCGCCCCAGTCTCAATGGACGGTTACGGGTGCGGGCTGCGCCATAGTTTCGGCGGGCGGCAAAGGCCCCGCGATCACCGCCGCCACCTTCGGTAAAGTTGTCGATTACGGCATAACGGACGCAAACAACATGGGTGCGGCCATGGCTCCCGCCGCCATGGATACCCTGATAACCCATTTCAGGGAAACGGGCAGAACGCCATCCTACTACGACCTGATAGTAACGGGCGACCTCGGCGCATTCGGTTCGCGCGTGCTCAAGCACATAACCGGGGAAAACGGTTACGACATATCCTTCAACCACGTCGACTGCGGAGAGATAATCTACAACATAGACGAGGATGAGTATCAGGGGGGAAGCGGCGCGGGCTGCAGCGCCATCGTTTTCAATTCGTATATATACAGAAAACTCAAAGACAGGGAGATAAACAGGGTGCTCTTTCTCGCAACGGGCGCGCTCCTTTCAACGATCACCACCCAGCAGGGCGAATCCATTCCCTGCATATCCCACGCCGTGGCCGTGGAAAACGAGGCTCTATGATTACGGAAATAATTTTAATGTTTGTCAAAGCGTTTGCCGTCGGCGGTATTATATGCACGATAGCGCAACTTCTCATAAACTACACAAAGATAACTTCGGGCAGAATACTCGTCTATTTCCTGCTGTCGGGGGTCGTGCTTCAGGCGCTCGGACTCTACGGCTATCTCGTTGACTTTGCGGGTGCGGGCGCCACGGTGCCCATATCGGGCTTCGGTTACCTGCTTGCGCAAGGCGCCATCAAAGGGGCAAAGGAAGGGCTTTTCGGAGCGATCACGGGCGGAATCACCGCTGCCGCCGCGGGTCTTACCGCAGCCATCACCTTCGGCTACCTGTTCGCCCTGCTCTTCAAACCGCGCTCAAAGAAGAACTGAACGCTGTCAAACAAACGCCCGATGTCTCATACAATAAAGTATGAGTATTCGCTTTAAGGTCAGGTTCGTCGTCTTTGCGGCCCTTGCCGTGCTGGTTGCGGGCTTGTATTATCTGAGAGTGTCGTCGGCGATACTCGATTACGGAGACGCCGAGGCCGAAGCCGCAATCTCCACCGCCGTGTATTCGGTGCTGTCCGAAAACCTTGATTCTTCATTTGGCTACGACGATTTTTTTACCGTTATAGGCGGCGGGGAGGGCGTGTCTTACGTGTTCACCAACGGCGTTGCGGTCAACGTTCTTTCCGCAGACATAGCCGACGGCGTGATGAAATATCTGGGCGTTAAATACACGGACGGTGTGGACGTGCCCTCGGGCGTATTCACGGGCATAAACCTGCTTGCGGGGTTCGGCTCGCCCGTGAATTTCAAGATGATAAGGATAGCCTCGGTAAAATGCGAACTCGTGTCCGACTTCAAGGCGGCGGGCATAAATCAGGTGAAACATTCGCTGTACGCAAAAGTTGTTCCCGAACTGATACTCAAGGCGGTGGGGAGGAGCAGAAGGGTCAATTCCGAGATAAACGTGCTCGTTTTTGAAAACGTAATCGTGGGCAAGGTGCCCGAATTTTATTTCGGCAGCGATAAAGACTGAAAAACGATTGACTTAAATCCAAGGATTTAGTATAATATAATCAATCTGTAAAAGCGATGATAAAGACAGGCGCGCTATACAGGCGTTTTCAGAGAATTTTGCCCGCGGCTGAAAGGCAAATAACGTCTCTGCGCGATATTCACTTTGGAGCTTCGCACCGAAAGGCAACGAGTAGGCTGCGACGGTCGTCCCGTCATAACGGCAACGAGGTCCCGCAAGGGGACGAATATAGGTGGTAACACGCAATTTCGGCGTCCTATAACGGGCGCCTTATTTTTTCAGGAGAACAAGATGAAGGAAAAGATCGACAGATTGAAAGAGAGGGCGCTCGCGGCGATTGCCGACACGCACATCGTCAAAGCCCTCAACGAACTCAAGGTGTCCTTTCTTGGCAAAAACGGCGAGATTACGGGGCTGCTCAAGGGAATGAAAGACGTCCCGCCCGAAGAAAAGCCCGCCATCGGCAAACTCGTCAACGGCCTGCGCGCCGAAATAGAGGAAGCGATAGCAAACAGAGAAAGGCTGCTTAAAGAAAAGGAAACGGCCGCCCGCCTCGAGAGCGAAGCGATAGACGTAACCCTTCCCGGCAAAGCCGTCGCAAGGGGAGGGCTTCATCCCGTCGAACTTGTCAAAAACCAACTGATAGAAGCCTTTCTCCCGTTCGGTTTCGACGTTTACGAAGGGCCTGAAGTAGAACTTGATTACTACAATTTCAAGCAACTCAACATTCCCGACGACCACCCCGCGAGGGACATGCAGGACACATTTTACATAACCGACTCCATCCTGCTCAGAACGCAGACGTCCGCGGGCCAGATCCGGTGGATGGAAAAGGAAAAGCCGCCCATCAGAATCCTCAGCCCGGGCAGGGTTTACCGCTCCGATTACGACGCCACGCATTCTCCCATGTTCCACCAGATGGAAGGGCTTGTCGTCGACAAGGGCATAACGCTCTGCGACCTCAAGGGCGTGCTCGAGGAGGTGTGCAAAAAGGTGTTCGACCCAGGCGTCAAAACCCGCCTGCGCCCGTCCTATTTCCCGTTTACGGAGCCGAGCGTCGAGATAGACGTTTCCTGCTCGGAGTGCGGAGGAAAGGGCTGTTCCCTGTGCAAAGGAACGGGCTGGATTGAGATTCTCGGTGCGGGAATGGTCAACCGTGTGGTTCTTGAAAACTGCGGCATAGACCCCGATGTTTACACGGGTTTCGCCTTCGGCGTGGGGCTTGAGCGTATAGCCATGCTTAAGTACGGCATACCCGATATCCGTTATCTTTTTGATAACGATATCAGATTTTTGAAGCAATTTTAAGGAGTGAGTGGATATGAAGTTGCCATTGAGCTGGCTTGCCGAATACGTAGACGTTACGGGCGTCAGCGTTGCAGAACTCGAATCGGGTTTGTTCTACTGCGGACTCGAGGTAGAGGAGATAATACATACGGCAGAAAAAATAAACAAGATAGTCTTTTGCAAAATACTTACCGTTGCCAAGCACCCCAATGCGGACAAGTTGTCCGTGTGCACCGTGGATGCGGGTCAGTACGGTATCCTTCAGATAGTAACCGCCGCAACCAACGTGTTTGAGGGGGCAATCGTGCCCGTCGCCGTAGACGGGGCAACCCTCAATAACGGCGAAACGATAAAGAAGGGTAAACTCCGCGGAGAGGTTTCCATGGGTATGTTCTGTTCGGGAGAAGAACTCGGCATAAACGACACGTGGTACGACGGGGCGTCCGTCAACGGCATCCTCATCTTCCGTGAAGAATATCCTTTGGGAGAAGAGGTAAAAAAACACCTTGAACTTGAAGATTACATCTTCGACATCAGCGTCACGGCAAACAGACCCGATTGTCAGTCGATAATCGGTCTTGCCCGTGAAATCGCCGCCGTTCTCAAAAGACCGTTCAAAATGCCTTCTTTAGAATACGCGGCGGAGGGCGGGAAAACTTCGGACAAAGTAAAGGTAACGGTCTCCGCACCCGACCTGTGTCCGAGATACACCGCCAACTACGTTGCGGACATAAAGATCGGCCCGTCCCCGCTGTGGCTGCGCCGCAGGCTGTTCAGAATGGGCCTCAATTCCATCAACAACATCGTCGACATAACCAATTACGTCCTTCTCGAAATAGGCCAGCCCATGCACGCGTTCGATTACAGGTACCTCCGCGGCGCCGAGATAAACGTGAGGAGGGCAAAAGAGGGGGAAAAGATAACCACCCTCGACACCAAGGAGTTCACGCTCGGTCCCTCAAACCTCGTTATATCCGACAGAGAAGGCCCCGTTGCGCTCGCCGGTATCATGGGCGGGCTAAACAGCGAAATAAAGCTCGACACCACGGAAATCGTGTTTGAAGCGGCCGAATTCAAGCGCGATAACGTCAGAAAAACCTCGAGAACTCTGGGTCAGCGTTCGGACTCGTCGGCGATATTCGAAAAGGGGACGGACGCTTACAGCGCGGAAACGGGCATGAAACGCGCCCTGAGCCTCGTTTGTCAATTGGGAGCGGGTAAGATTTATGCCGGAATGACCGATGTCAACAGCGAGGATATGTCGCCCAAAACGCTGGAATTTACGGCGGATCAAATCAACGGCCTGCTCGGCATAACCGTTCCGTCCTCGGAGATGACGGCCATCCTGCAATCCCTCGGCTTTGCCGTAAACGAGTCGAAGGGGAATTTCAAAGTGATCGTT
Organism: uncultured Clostridia bacterium; assembly: GCA_947627065.1. GTDB lineage: Bacteria > Bacillota > Clostridia > Christensenellales > Borkfalkiaceae > RGIG3732. Next base: position 34,395 of record CANQUN010000009.1, on the reverse strand, counting down.
CCTCCTTACAGAGAAGATGTCGCAGGCTTTCCCGATATTGCAGAAGAAGTCATCAGAGAATACGGATACGACCATATAAACTGCACTTTGTTCGAGCATTCTGCCAACAAGGGCGGAGGGTTGACCCCTTCCCAGAATCTCGATGCGGCAATCAAGGCGCACCTCGTCGCGTGCGGCTACTATCAGACCATAACCTATTCCTTCGTTTCGGACAAGTTTTTCGAGCCTTACGGCCTCGACCCCGCGTCTGCCGTCAAACTCAAGAACCCGCTCGGCGAAGATTTCAGCCTGATGAGGACGTCTCTCGTTCCGTCGCTCGTCAACGTAGTGTTGAAAAATATCAATAAAAACAACAACGATGGCAAGTTTTTTGAAAGTTCCGTCATTTATATTCCAAAGGCGCTTCCGCTTGACGAACTGCCCGAAGAGCGCAAGACCATTTGCCTCGCGGCGTACGGCGAAGGCGAGGATTTCTTCACCGTAAAGGGCGTTATCGACGAGATGTTCGCCTGCGTCAGGTGTACGGGAGAGGTCCGTTACACTCCCGCGGACGTCGCCTACCTGCATCCCGGGAGGTCGGCTTTCATTGATATCGACGGAAAGAGGGTCGGCTATTTGGGCGAACTCAATCCCGTTCTCGGGGAAAAACTCGGCATTGACAGGCGCGTTTACGTCGCCGAACTCGATTTTGTCACAATTGAGAGTTTTGTCAATGAAAAAATCTCTTTCAGGCCTATAGCGAAATACCCTTCCGTTGAAAGAGATCTTGCGCTCCTTGCGGACGCGGCGATAACCAACGCACAGATAACCGATTGCATAAAGTCGTCGGGCGTTAAAAACATGGAAAGCGTTCGGCTTTTCGACGTGTACAACGGCGAGCATCTGCCCAAAGGCAAAAAGAGCATGGCTTACAGAATACGTTTTACGGCTCACGACAGAACGCTCAGCGTTACTGACGTCGAGAAATACGTTGAGAAGATTCTCAAAGAACTCGGCGACAAACTCGGTATAACTATAAGATAATGGTTGAAATTCTGGCGCCCGCCGGCGATGAAGCGTGTTTTTACGCTGCCGTAAGCGCGGGCGCTGATGCGATTTACATAGGCTTAAAGGAATTTTCCGCGCGTTCTGCCGCGGAAAATTTCAACGTTGAAAATGCTGAAAAGTACATCAGATACGCGCATTTTTTCGGCATTAAAGTCTATGTTGCCGTCAACACATTGATAAAAGACGGTGAAATCCCCGCATTTTTGCAGGCCGTGGAAAAGACATATTCGGCGGGCGCGGACGCCTTCATCCTGCAGGACCCATTTCTCGGGCGTTACATAAAGGAGCACGTACCTGACATCTGTCTGCACCTGTCGACGCAGGCGGGTGTTTGCAACATCGAAGGCGCGCGCTTTGCTTTGGAATGCGGCTTTTCCCGGGTTATTCTCGCAAGAGAAACCTCGCCCGAAGATGCCCGAAAGATATCCTCGCTCATCGAAACCGAAAGTTTTGTGCAAGGCGCGCTCTGCACCTGCTTTTCGGGGCACTGTTACATGAGTTCGTTCATCGGCGGCCTTTCGGGTAACCGCGGGCGGTGCAAGCAGCCCTGCCGCAAAAAATACACTTTCTCGGACGACGAGCCGCTCTCTTACGCTCTGTCCACAAAGGATCTGTGTCTGAAAGACGAAGTCAATAAATTGCTCGATTGCGGCATAACGAGTTTCAAGATCGAAGGCCGTATGAGAAGCCCCGATTACGTCTATTCGGCAGTCATGGTCTACAAGGACGCACTTGCGGGAAGGCAAAGCGAATATCTCCCGCTCATGCGCTCGTCTTACAATCGCGGCAACTACACAAAAGGCTTTTTCGGCCGTAATACGTCAGACATAATTTATCCTAAAAATCAAGCAAATATCGGCGATTTTGTCGGGTATATCAAACGCGTATCCAAGGGCGTGGCCGAGGTTGACACAGATGGGAAATTCGACGAACGGGACGGTTTCAAAATACTCTCGCAAGGCGTCGAGGTGTGCGGAGCCGTGTATCTTCCCTCGGCGGGCCGCGGCGCAAAATTCGCGTTCAGGGGCAACGTTTCCGTCGGTGATGAGGTCAGAATAACAAAGAATTTCGCCTTTTATGACAGAGTTGTCTCCGAAAAACGGAAAGAGAAGATCGACGTTATTATCACAGCAGAACCGAACAAAAGAGCGGTTGCGCGCTTGAAATGTCAAGATAAAAGCATTGATGTGCAATCGGACAACATCCTTGAACCTGCGCTTAAAAGCCCGCTGACGCAAAAGGATTTTGTTGACTGTTTCTTAAAAACCGACGAATATCCGTTTGAGACGAACGTTGAGGTTGTGATTCACGGCGACGTGTTCATGCCGAAATCCGCCCTCAACGCTTTCAGGCGCAAGGCTTTTTCTTGCCTGTACCTTTCGATAACCGACATCAAAAGGCAGGAATGTTCCATTCCGTTTCCCAAAACAAATCCTGTTACGACAAACGTAAAATCAACGAAAAACCTTTACATTTCAAGTGATTTTAACGATTTTTCCCCAGTGAGTGATGACAGCGTTTTCGTCTACAAGCCGAGCGTTTACGACAAAGAGGAACTTTTGAAAACTCTTCCCCAAAAGTCTCTTTCCAAAGCTTTCTTATACTTGCCGCCTTTTGCTACGGGCAGGGATCTCGAAGATGTTGCATCCATCGTCAATCTCTTTGCAGGCGTGTATACCGAGGGCTACTACGGAATCGTTTTTGCAAGAGACCTCGGCCTCGATTTGATTGCGGGCACGGGTTGCAACATCTTCAATTCTGTCGACGTCGGGTTCTTCGAGCAGAATGCCAAAGACTACGTTTTCTCCAAGGAACTTTCCCTCGACGAGATACGCGCGACGGGCGGTAACGGTTTTATCCTTTCCGCAGGCGGAATCCAACTCATGGACCTCATCTATTGCCCGTCCGGTGCAAATTGCGCTTCCTGTAAGAAAAAATCCGAGTATTCCATGACCGACGAAGAGGGCAGAAGGTTCCCTGTAAGGCGTTATAGAATGCGCTCGTGCAGGTTTGAGATATACAATCCTTACCTCCTCGTCTCGTCAAAAAATATTGAAAGAAACGCGATAGATTTAACCTGTACTTCAAATGAAGAAAGAAAAGCACTGCTTAATTCCGACGTGTCTGCGATAGAACGGCGCACGTACGGCAACCTTCAAAGAGGTGTGAAATGATAAACGAAAAGGTGCTCAACGTCCTCGGGTACGACAAAGTTCTTGAGGAAATAGCCGAATACACCGTGTTGTCCTGCTCGAAAAGGGCGCTTTTGGCAACCCTGCCGTGCGAGGATTACTTTTCCGTAAACGAGGCCCTCGATACGACCGCGGAAGCCGTAAAACTCCTTTACACCTATTCTGTTTCGGGGGTTGATTTCTTCGACGAGATCACCGACGAGCTTGACAGGGCGGAGAAGGGGGCGACGCTCTCGTGTGCTGAAGTCCTCAGGGTAATGAGACTGCTCAGGAGTTCACGCTTGACCAATAAAGCCATTTTATCTGTAAATAGCGACGATATAGTGATTATAAAAAGAATCGTTTCCGCCCTTTATTTCGACGCTTACCTTGAAAACGACATTTCCGTCAAAGTCATCTCCGACGACGCGCTGGCGGACAACGCTTCCGAAACGCTCGGCCAACTCCGCAGGAAGATAAAGCGTCTCAACGAACAGATCCGAGAAAAACTTTCTTCTTATATACGCGGCGAAAAAGTCAAGTATCTGCAGGAAAACATCGTTACCATGCGCGGGGACAGGTACGTCATTCCCGTAAAGGCCGAGTACAAAGGGAACATCAAGGGGCTGATTCACGACCAATCAGCCACGGGAGCCACCGTTTTCATCGAACCCGAGGCCATTCTGGAACTGAACAACGAACTTAAAACGGCCATGCTCGAGGAGAAGGCGGAGATTGAAAAGATTCTTTCCGACCTGTCCCATTCTATCGGCATCGTCGCCCCGAGACTCAGGGCCAACATCGGGCTGCTGTCGTCTGTAGACGTTGCCTTTGCAAAGGCCGAATACGCCTACAAAACCCACTCGGTTATGCCGATAATGTGCGATTCAGGGCACTTATCCATAAAAAAGGGGCGGCATCCGCTCATCCCGCGCGAAACGGTCGTACCCATAGATATCTACTTTGGAGACAAGTTTTCCTATCTTCTCATCACAGGCCCCAACACGGGCGGAAAGACCGTTTCTCTCAAACTCGTCGGGCTTTTCACGGTCATGGCCATGTCGGGCATTTTCGTGCCCGCCGCGGAGGGGACGAGGCTTTCCTTCTTTGAAAACGTCTTTGCGGACATCGGAGACGAGCAGAGCATAGAACAGAGCCTTTCCACCTTTTCCTCCCACATGAAGAACATCATTGCCATAACGCGCCAAGCGGATGAAAAATCGCTCGTTCTCATTGACGAAATCGGCGCGGGTACCGACCCGGACGAGGGCGGCGCCCTCGCGCAGGCCGTAATCGAAAAACTGCTTGAAACAAACAGCAAGGGCATAATTACCACCCATTATTCCCGCCTTAAAGAATTTGCGTACACACGCGGCGACATAATGAACGCGAGCATGGATTTTGACGGGAAAACTTTCGCTCCGCTCTATCGTCTTGCAATCGGCATACCGGGCAGTTCAAACGCCATTGAAATATCGAGGATTCTCGGCCTTGACGGCAAGGTTGCGGACAGGGCCGTGGAACTTCTTTCGGACAACAAAATCTCCTTTGAAAAAGTCTTGAGAGAAGCCGAAAAATCGAGGCAGGAAGCCGAGAATATCCGTGCCGAATACTCACTTTTGAAAAGCGAAGCGCAGGCCGAGGCGGACAGGGTCAAAGCCGAAAGGGCAAAGCTGGAAACCGACCGCAACCGCTTCCTGCAGGGCGCCAAGGCGGAGGCGAGGAGAATCATCAACGAAAAGACAGAAGAAGCCGAGCAACTCCTCGATGAAATCAAAGAAATTCTGAAAAAAGCCGAGGTTGACGGCGGGGATCTGATAAAGGCGAGAACGATAAAAAACAAGATAGAGGACGTCAAGTACGGCGTTGCCGAAACCGAAGGCCCGCATTTTTCGGACAAGCCGCTCGACCTCGCTTCGGTAAAGCCCGGGGACGGGGTGTACGTTGCGTCCATAGGCGGCGCGGCCGTCGTAACGCGCGTTTCCGCAAAGAAAAAAGAGGCCGAAGTCCTCGCGGGTTCGCTGCGGCTCAACGTCAAAGAAGGGGAGATTTATCCCCTTACAGATAATACAGAAAAGCAAAAGAACAAAACTTCTGTGAGTTTTACGCGCAACCTTGCGAGCGCGGCCGCCGCAAAGACCGAAATAAACGTGATAGGGCAGAATGTAGACGAGGCGTTGCTCAACGTGGACAAATTCATAGACGAATGCGTGGTCAACAACGTTGCGGAAATACGCATTGTCCACGGCAAGGGCATGAATATCCTATCAAGAGCAATACAGGCCGAGCTGAAGAAAAACCGAAACGTGTCGGAGTTCCGCTTCGGCGTTTACGGCGAAGGCGAAAATGGGGTTACTATAGTTAAGTTAAAATAGTTGAAAAATATGCAATGAAGTGTTATAATAAATAAGATGGTCAAAAACGCTTTCAAATAAGATTTACCAAAGTGTTTTTCAAACGGATACAGAATGAATAACGAGGTTTTATACGAGGAAACGCTGTTCCCGTCGGATTATTCGAGGCAGAAAGTTTTCTACATAATTTGCAGGGTAATCATTGCGATATTCATCGCCGCAACGGTGTTTTTTGTCTTTTCCCTGATATATATCGATTGGCATCTGGTGTTCTACGCCGTGTGGTTTGCGCTCGGCGCGGTGGCCTTCGTGCTGATAAAAAAGCATTTTTACAATTGCTACGACCTCATATTCGTAAGCGGAGAGGTCCGCGTCATCAAAGTCGTCAACACCAAAAAACGCAAGAAAATCGCCATTTTCGACAGTAAGGACGTGTTTGGCGCGGGGCGGTTCGGCAGTGAAACTTACGAGAAGTTTGCCGCTTCTCCCGATATAAAAAAGATATTTGTTCCGACGAATAAATACGTAATAGACAAAGAAAAGTATTATATTTGTACAGTTGTCGACGGGGCGAAAATGATGTTTGTGCTCGAATGCTCGGAGACCTTTTTGAAGTACGTGCTCAAATACTGCGGGAAACCCGTGCTTGAAAAGGAGTTCAAATGATCTACCTCGACAACGCGGCGACCACCGCGCCTTGCGGTGAGGCGATTGCCGCCGCACGGGAATATTGCGAAAAATTCTTCAACCCGTCCGCCCTCTACAGGCAGGGCGTGGAAACGGCGGAATTTATAAAGGAAGCCCGCGCTTTCATCACGTCTCTCATCGCTCCCGCGGGTTACGATTGCATCTTCACCTCGGGCGGAACCGAGGCCGACAACACCGCCGTGTTCTCTTTCGGTGCGAGGGGAAACGTCGTTACCACTCTTGGCGAGCATTCTGCCGTGTACGAGGCGGTAAGACAGATTCCGTCGCGCGGGGGAGAGGCGAGATTTGCCAAACTGAACAGAGATGGGTCGGTCGATGTGGACGATCTGCTTGCTCTCGTTGATGATAAAACGTCCCTCGTTTCTATCGTGCACGTCAACAACGAAACGGGCGCAATCAACGATATAGCGCGAATCTCCGCGCTTGTGAAAAAGAAGAATCCGAGGGCTGTTTTCCATTCGGACGGAGTGCAGGCTTTCGGTAAAATTCCCTTTACGCTGCCCGCTACCGTTGACCTTTACAGCGTCAGCGCGCACAAGATAGGCGGCTTTAAGGGCACGGGTGCACTGGTCAAGAAAAAAGACATTCAGGTCCATCCGCTGCTCTTTGGCGGAATGCAGGAAAACGGGCAGAGGAGCGGCACGGAAAACGTTGCGGGGATAGCCGCATTCAAGGCCGCCGCACAAGTGGCTTTTTCAAACTTCGGCGCCCGCGTTGAAGGTGTAAAAAAGGCAAAAGCCGCCTTTATCGCACATTTAAGCGACGATATCCGCGTTCTGTCCTCTACAAATTCATCGCCTTTCATCCTGAGCGTATCGCTCGAGGGCGGGCGCAGCGAAGTGATCCAGCACATTCTCGAGGAGGACGGAATAATCGTCGGCACGGGTTCGGCGTGTTCGTCAAGGTCAAAATACAGCAGAATTTTGAAAGAATGCGGATACGCGCCTTCCGTTCTCGAAGGGGTCATTCGCATAAGTTTTTACGACGGAGACGAGCAGCAGGCCGAGTTTGCCGCGCTAAAGTTGTCGGCCGCAGCGAAGAGGCTGAAAAAGTTTTTAAGGTAAAATATGGAAAAAGTCATAATCATACGCTATTGCGAAATACATCTTAAGGGGAAGAACAGGAGTTACTTTGAAAAACTGCTTGCGGACAACATAACTTCGGCCCTTTGCGGAATAGACTGCAAGATGACGCGCACGCAGAGCAGGTACCTCGTTCATTCTTTTGCCGACGGCGACAAGGACGCTATTTTGGAAAGGCTCAAACGCGTCAGCGGCATACATACCATGAGCGTCGGCTACAGAGTGCCGTCCGCTCTCGACGACATTGCCGAATGCGCCGTGTTTATCATGCGCGACAAAGAGGGGACTTTCAAGGTCGAAACCAACCGCGGAGACAAGAAGTACCCCATGACTTCTCCCGAAATAAGCCGCGAGATAGGCGGGCGGATACTCTCTTCTAACCACGCTTTGAAAGTTGACGTCGTGTCGCCCGAGACCGTGTGCAGCGTGGACGTCAGAGAGGACGGAACGGCTTATGTTTTCTCGGGAAATATCCACGGCATCGGCGGAATGCCCGTAGGCGGTTCGGGACACGGAACGATAATGATATCTGGCGGGATAGACAGCCCCGTCGCGGCGTTCATGATGATAAAACGCGGAATGAAACTGTCCGCAGTTCACTTCCACAGTTATCCTTACACAGGCCCCGCAGCAAAGCAGAAGGTTGTCGACCTCGTAAAGATACTTTCGGGCTTTGCGGGTTCCATAGACCTGCACGTCGTGCCCTTCACCGCCATACAGGAAGCCATAAGGGCGCATTGCCCCGAGGAGATGACGATCACCCTGATGCGGCGGTTCATGTTCCGTATCACGGAGATAATCTCCCGCTCTATAGGCTCGCAGGCCATAATAACGGGGGAGAGCCTCGGTCAGGTCGCCAGCCAGACCATAGAGAGCATAACCACGTCCAACGCCGTGGTAACTCTGCCTGTGCTGCGCCCGCTGATCGGCTTTGATAAACTCGAAATAATAGATATTTCGCAAAAAATCGGCACATACCAAACGTCCATTCTCCCTTACGAGGACTGCTGCACGGTGTTCCTTCCCAAGTTCCCCGTAATAAGGCCCAAACTCGAAAAGGTGGAAGAAGCGGAGAGCAAACTCGACGTTGAAGCGCTCGTTTCCAAAGCGGTTGCCGATACGGAGATAATTCGTCTATGAGTGAAAGATTCGTCCCTTCGGAACTGCCCGACCCGAAACCGAGGCCCAAATGTCCTTACTGCAACAAAGAACTCGGCGACGACCCGTCCTTTTGCAGTAATTGCGGCAAGTATCTCGGCAACAAGGGCAAGCAGTACAAGCCGCTTTCCGACGGAAGAAAGAAAACCATCCGTCTCATAGTCGGCGCAGTGCTGCTCGTGATATTCTTCGTCGTTTTCTTTTTTGTAAACAGGCGGGGATAACAAATTTCTTTTTGTCAATACTCATTACCGAAAAACCTTTATGGAGGATGGTATGAGCAGAAGAAAGAAAAAGAACAAAGTCGTAAAGCTGACCGAGGAAGACTACGGCCACTACATTATGAGTCTTAAAGATGAAGAACCGGTTGAACCCGTCCGCCCCGTAAAGGGCAAGTATGACGACACCGGCGCATGAGATTATTATGATAGAAATTGTAGAAGCAAAAACCAAAAAGCAGATGAAATTGTTCGCGGCGTTCCCCTGCGACCTGTACGAGGGCAACCCTTATTACGTTCCTTCCCTACGCGGCGACGACGCGAACATGATGAACCCAAAAAAGAATTTCAACGCACAATACTGCGATATAAAGTGCTTTCTCGCCTACAAGGACGGAAAGATTGCCGGGCGCGTCGCCGGCATAATACATAAAAAATTCAACAGCGTTCACCGAAAAAAGAGCATCCGTTTTTCCCGTCTCGACTTCATCGACGACATAGAAGTGCTCAAAGCCCTGCTTTCCGCCGTCGAAAACTTCGGCAGGGAAAACGGAATGGAGTACGTAGACGGGCCTTGGGGCTTCAACGACACCGACAGAGAGGGGATGCTGACCGACGGGTTTGACAGACGTGCGACTTACGCCACCCAGTACAACTTCCCGTACTACGCAAAATACATGAAAGAACTCGGCTGGGCAACCGAGTCTGTCTGGACGGAATTCAAGTTTGTCATTCCCGAAACGATGGATGCGGGCATCACCAAAAAAGCCGATTTTATAAAGAAGAAATTCGGACTCAGGGACGTTACGCAAGAACTTTCCCTCAAAAAGTTCATCAAGAGATACAAGGACGAATTTTTTGACGTTTACAACGCAAGTTACGGTCAACTTGACAATTACGTTGATATAGAAGGCGAAGAAAAGAAGAACGTAATGAGCCAGTTTGCCACCATAATCAACGAGCGGTACTACAGCGCTATCGTCAACGAAAAGGACGAACTTGTCGCCTTCGGCGTGGTCATACCGTCCATTGCCGAAGCGCTCATCAAGAGCAGAGGGCGTTATTCCGTAGACCTGATAAAGTCCATATTCCACCCAAAAGAGCTGGAATGCGCCATCGTCGGCGTCAGACCCGATTACCAGAAGATAGGCGTGTGTCTGCTGCTCATAGACAAGATTTTGAAGAACATAATCGAAGATGGCATAAAGGATGTCGAAAGCAATCCCATGCTCACCACCAACACTGCCATAAGGGCACAGTTCTCGCATTTCGAATACGACGAGATAAAGAGACGGCAGACCTTTGTGAAAAATCTGTAAATCAACGTTTATCACCGCAAACGTCAAAAATCCGCATAATTTCCGACAGAACATCGAGACGTCGGACGGCTTTCGGCATACATGTCAAATCTGTCAAGAATTGGCGTATATATCCGTAAAAATTCGGAAAATCGTCGTTCCGCCGTATCTAAAACCGTAAAGCAACGTTTGGTCGTATTGCAAAATCTGCAGCATATCGGTTGACAGCAAGACGGCGATGATATTTCAAAATCATAATACTCATTTTCCTCTGGCGCCCGCGCGGCGTCTTTTTTCATGCTTTTATTCTTGTACTTTTGCCTCGCCGCGGGCGGCGTTTGCATAAAAGGACACTAATTTTCATCCGTTAAGATTTTGCCCTTAAAACCATTGAGAAAATCCGTCGAATAATGTATAATAGAAGGGTAATTTTTATAATGGAGGAGTTTTGGAGGTTTTTGATGAACAGGGTTGATTTGCTTAAAAACAGACGCGCCGCACTGTTGGAATCCGGTTTGGAAATCAGAGCCGTAATCGACAAAATCATAGATGAAAAAAGTTTTGTGGAACTGTCCGCATACAGTTTTTCGGAAAGTGAATTTTACGGAGAAAAGGCTGAGGGAGAGGGCGTCGTTACGGGCTTTGCCACGGTAAAGGACTTCCCCGTATACGTGGTTGCCCAAAATCCGTCGGTATTTTCGGGCGGAGTCAGCAAGGCCAACTGCGACAAGATATGCAAGGCCCTCATCGCCGCGCAGAACAACAACACGCCCGTTATCTACATTCTCGACACCAAGGGCGTGCGCACGGGCGAGGGTGTTTCCGTTCTCGAAGGAATTGCCGACGTACTTTACGAGATGAACGAACTGAGGGGAGAGGTTCCCCAGTTTGCCATAGTCAACGGCGACTGTTTCGGTGCGTTTTCGCTCATAGCCGCCGCGTGCGACTTCACTTTTTACACGGACAAATCCTGCCTCTCTTACGCAAGCCCCGCGGTGATAGCCGCAACCGCCAAGGCGGGTACGGACAAGAACGGCGTGGGCGGCAAGGCTTCGGTTGCCAAGACGGGAATTGCCGATTTTACTGTGAACGACGTTTCCGAAATAAGGGACAAGATAGCCGCCATCCTCTCAATCGTACCCGTCACGGGTTCTCCGTTCGAGGACAACGGCGACGATTACAACAGGAGCACGCCCTCCCTTGACGAAAAGGTTTGCCCCGACTGTCTCATTCAGGCGGTATTTGACGAAGGCAGCGCGATAGAGATAGGCAAGGGTTTTGCAGACGACGTCAGGTGCGTCATCGGCAGGATAGGCGGAATGTCCGCGGGTGCCCTTCTGTTTGACGGCGGAGAGGACGGAGTGTCGCTGACGGGCGAGATTACCGAAAAGATAAACAACTTTGTCTGCATGCTTGCAGACTTCTCTATGCCTCTCGTAAATTTCGTCAATACCAAAGGTATTTCAAAGGATTTTAACGTTTCGTCGTCCACGGTTCTCAAGAGCGTTGCCAACCTCGTTTACAACCTGTCGGGTCTTACCAAGATTGGCGTTGTTTACGGAAAGGCCGTCGGCCTCGGCTACTCGCTGTTTGCGGCAAAGTCCATGGGTTACGACTATTCTTACGCTTTCTGCAACGCCTCGATATCTCTGTTCGACTCGCTCGAAGGAGCCTATGTCGAACTTGGCGGCGTTACGTCCGAAAACGAGGCCAAACTTGCAGAGAAGTACAAAGAGGAGAATCAGGACCCCATCAACGCAGCCAAGGACGGATATATAGACAACATAATAGAACCGCGTTTCGTAAGGCAGTACGTCATAGCGTCGCTGCAGATGACCGAGAGGTGAGCGTATGAACGGTTTGCTTGCATCGGGCGCCGCCCTCACGGGCGTAACCACGTTCTTCCTCGGCCTTATCGTCGTCTTTGCGGGAATCGCCGTTCTCGTAGCCGTGATATACATCATCGGCAAGATCCTCGGCAGAACCAAAAAAGAAAAGCCCAAGGCGGAGGAGACCGAACCGGACGACACGGTAGACGCCGTGAACGCCGCTGCCGCCTCCCAAACGGCGGACGGAGATATTCCGCCTCACATACGCGCGGTCATTACCGCCGCAATATACGCCTGTCTTGAAAAAAACGACGACGGGTGCGAATTCATAGTCAGGAAAATAACCAGAAGGAGTTAGAAAATGCGTAAATTCATCATTACGGTAGAAGGAAAACAGTACGAAGTAGGCGTTGAAGAAGTAGGTGCCGCGTCGTCTCAGAGCGCACCCGTTACACAAGAAAAAGCGGCTCCCGCCCCCGCGCAGGCAAGCGCCCCGGCAGTAAAAACCGCTGCGTCCGCCAACGTTACGGGCACGCCCATAAAGGCGCCCATGCCCGGCATGATAGCGGGTTTCAAGGTAGAAAACGGTTCTTCGGTCAAAAAGGGTCAGGTCGTGATGGTTCTCGAAGCCATGAAGATGGAAAACGACCTTTCGTCTCCCGCAGACGGCACCATAACCTTCAGGGTGCAGAAGGGTGCCAACGTCGATACCGGTGAAGTTTTAGCGGTTATATCCTGAAGGAGCGCGCAATGAATCTGTTCAACGCATTGGCCGCCGGCAATCTGGGGCAGACGATCGGCAATATGTTCGTCGAGCTTTGGGAAAGCAGCGGAATAGCGCAGGGGAGAGAATGGCAGAATTACGTCATGCTGGCCGTCTCCTTCGTACTCATGTACCTCGCTATAGTTAAAAAATTCGAGCCGCTGCTCCTTCTGCCCATCGCTTTCGGCATGTTTTTGATAAACCTCCCCGGGGCGAGAGAAGTCCTGTGGGGAACGGTCATAGAGGAATCGCCCACCCACGACGTGGTACCCGAAACGCGGGGCTTGCTCTGGTATCTGTTCCGCGGTGTGGAATGGGTGATATATCCGCCGTTGATCTTTTTGGGGATAGGGGTGATGACCGACTTCGGTCCGCTGATCGCCAACCCCAAGAGCATGTTCATGGGCGCGGCCGCGCAACTCGGCGTTTTCCTCACCTTCCTCGTCGCCGCGATACTGCCCGATTTTGAACTGTTCGGCGTAAACATCGGCTTCACGCTCAAAGAAGCGGGCGCCATCGGCATAATAGGCGGGGCGGACGGACCCACGGCCATTTACGTCACGCAAAAACTCGCGCCGCAACTTCTTTCGTCCATAGCCATAGCCGCTTACTCGTACATGGCGCTCATTCCCGTCATCCAAAAGCCTATAATGCGGCTGCTTACCACAAAGAAAGAACGCGCCATAAAGATGGCGCAACTGCGCAAGGTTTCCAAGGCGGAAAGGATAATTTTCCCGATAGTGGTCTGCCTCGTAGTGGGGCTACTTCTGCCTTCGGCAATGCCTCTGCTCGGAATGCTCATGCTCGGCAATCTCATGCGTGAATCGGGCGTTGTGGGCAGGCTTACGGACACGGCGCAGAATGGCCTGATGAACACGATAACCATATTCCTCGGAGTGTGCGTGGGCACCAAGGCTTACGGAGCCGAGTTCCTCAACGTAAAAACCCTGTTCATAATAGTCCTCGGTCTCGTCGCATTCTGCTGCGGCACGATGGGCGGGCTTCTCATGGGTAAACTGATGTGCAAACTGAGCGGTGGAAAGATAAATCCGCTCATCGGTTCGGCTGGCGTTTCGGCCGTGCCTATGGCCGCGCGTATTTCGCAGGATGTCGGCAGAGAAACCGACCCCGACAACCACCTGCTGATGCACGCGATGGGGCCTAACGTCGCGGGCGTGATAGGTTCGGCGATTGCCGCGGGCGTACTGCTCGCAATCTGCGGTTGACAAGGAGAATAGTATGGCTAAAAAAGTTTTGATAACAGATACGATTTTGAGAGACGCGCACCAGTCGCAAGCTGCCACGAGAATGCGGCTTGACGAAATGCTGCCCGTTCTCGAACAACTTGACGACATCGGGTATTATTCGCTTGAAGCGTGGGGCGGCGCTACCTTTGACGCCTGCCTCAGATACCTCAACGAGGACCCGTGGGAAAGGCTCAGAATATTAAAGCAGCACCTCAAAAAAACGCCCATCCAGATGCTCCTGCGCGGGCAGAACCTTCTCGGTTACAAGCATTACGCAGACGACGTGGTTGAAAAATTCGTAGAAGCGTCCATCCGCAATGGCGTTTCCATAATCAGGGTGTTCGACGCGCTCAACGACCCGCGCAACATGGAAACGGCCATGAAGGCCATAAAGAAGTACGGCGGCGTATGCGAGGCGGCAATCTGCTACACCACAAGCCCCGTGCACACTACCGATTACTTTGTAAAACTTGCCAAAACGCTTGAAGATATGGGTGCCGACAACATCTGCATAAAGGACATGGCAAACATCCTTCTCCCGTACACGGCGTTCGAACTTGTTTCCAAACTCAAAAAGGTGTTGAAACCCCAAACCAAGATACACCTGCACACGCACAACACGGCGGGCACGGGGGACATGGTTGTTCTCAAAGCCATAGAGGCGGGCTGCGACATAGTGGACACGGCGATATCCGCCCTCGGCAACGGAACTTCCCAGCCCGCAACCGAGCCGCTCGTCGCCACGCTCAAGGGCACGGAGTACGACACGGGCATAGACCTTGCCAAACTATTGCCTATAACCGAACATTTCCGCAAGGTGGCAGACAGGCTGACAAAGGACGGATTCCTCTCGCCCAAAGTGCTTAAAATCGACATAAACACGCTGGTTTATCAGGTTCCGGGCGGAATGCTTTCCAACCTCATATCCCAGCTCAAACAGCAGAATAAATCGGATAAACTCACCGAAGTTCTCGAAGAAGTGCCGAGAGTCCGCAAGGATTTCGGTTATCCATCGCTCGTTACGCCCACCAGCCAGATAGTCGGCACGCAGGCCGTTCTCAACGTGCTTGCGGGCGAACGCTACAAGATGGTTACAAAGGAGTCCAAGGGGCTACTGCGCGGCGAATACGGCAAATTGCCCGCCGCACCTGACCCCGAAGTCGTCAAGATGATAGTCAAGGACGAACCGATAATAACTCATCGTCCCGCCGACGACATCGCTCCCGAATACGAGAAGTACAAGAGCGAAATAGCCGAATACATCAGGCAGGAGGAGGACGTTCTCTCCTACGCCGTATTCAATCAGGTCGCCGTCAATTTCTTCAAGTACAGAATCGCGAGAGACTGCGGCGTGGACAAGGACGCGGCGGACAGCGCCGACAAGACGTACCCCGTATGAACATTCTCATAACAAACGATGACGGTATTTTTAGCGAGGGCATAAGAGTCCTCGCTAAAAGTCTATCAAGGGAACATAACGTTCTCGTGGTTGCGCCCGACGGCGAGAGGTCGGGCTTTTCCCATTCGATAACCCTTTCCAAGGAAATAAGGCTCGAAGAAGTCTTTCTCAACGGAGCCTTCCGTTCCTATTCCATTTCGGGCACACCCGCCGATTGCGTAAAATTCGCCGTGTCCGTCTTTTCGGATTTTCACGCGGACATCGTGTGCTCGGGCATAAACAGGGGAGCCAACCTCGGCAGCGACGTTCTGTACTCGGGCACCGTTTCCGCCGCGCTCGAAGCCAACTGTTGCGGCCTGCCCGCAATCGCCTTTTCTTCTGCCGCACACGGGGACAACCTCTTTGATACGTGTGGCGTAATTGCTCTTAAAATCCTCGATAGTATCTACGATTATCTCGATACGTCGTTCGTGCTTAACGTCAACGTTCCAAACGTTTCGGAAAAGGATATAAAGGGAATAAAGATGACCAAACTCGGCGTCAACATTTACTCCGACGAATACGTCCCGCTCGGCGCCAACACCTTCCGTCTGACGGGCGTGCCCATCGACCACGACGGCAACGACGAGGACTGCGACGTCGAGTGGATAAAGAAAAATTTCGTAACCGCAACGCCCGTGCTATACAACAGAACCGACTACAAATCCATAGAGATCCTCGCAAAGAAGATAAAGATATGAACAGAGTAGGAATAATAGGCGGGGGTGCCGCGGGGCTTATGGCCGCTTACGCCGCCGCCGAAAACGGCGCCGAGGTTACTCTGCACGAGAAGAACGAGAAACTCGGCAAAAAAATCTACATAACGGGCAAAGGCCGCTGCAACCTTACAAACGACTGCGACGAGAGGGAATTTTTCGCAAACGTCGTTTCCAATCCCAAATTTTTAATGAGCAGCGTCCACCGCTTGCCGCCGTCCGAACTGATGGCTCTCTTTACGGCAAACGGGCTTAAACTCAAGACCGAGAGGGGGAACAGGGTGTTCCCCGTGTCCGACAAGGCGAGCGACGTTACGAAATGTCTCGAAGCCATGCTCCGCTCCCGCGGCGTAAAAATCCTGCTCGAATCTGAAATTTCTTCTCTGATAACCGAAAACGGCAGGGCAATCGGCCTGAAATCCGTTGACAGAAATTTATTTTATGATAAAATAATAGTATGTACGGGCGGAATCAGTTACCCCTCAACCGGCAGCACGGGGGACGGGTACAGGTTCGCGCGCGAGGCTGGCCATTCGCTGACCGAGCCGTGCGCCGCACTTACGGGCATCGACCTTGAAGGGGATTTTACTTCTCTTGCGGGTCTCACGCTCAAAAACGTGTCCGTGTCGGTTTTCGATAAAGACCGCCGAGTCTTTTCGGATTTCGGGGAACTTCTGTTCACCCACACGGGCGTCTCCGGTCCCGTCGTGCTCACGGCGTCGAGTTTCATCAACCGAATGCATGTCAATGGAATGACGTTTTCCATCGATCTCAAGCCCGCACTTTCGCCCGAGACGCTCGACGCTCGGATTCTTTCCGATTTTCGCGCCAACATCAACAAGAATTTTGCCAATTCGCTCGGCGGTCTGCTGCCCAAAAGTTTAATCCCAACCGTCATCGAAAGGAGTGGGATAGAACCTTACAAAAAACTGAACGCAATCACCCATGCGGAACGGCAAAAACTGTTGTCTGTCCTCAAAAAACTCGACTTTGCAATCACTTCCCTCCGTCCCGTGGAAGAGGGCATTGTAACCGCAGGGGGCGTAAACGTCAGAGAGATCAACCCCGCCACCATGGAAAGCCGCATCGTAAAGGGGCTGTATTTTGCGGGCGAAGTGATCGACGTGGACGCGCTTACGGGGGGATTCAACCTGCAAACGGCATTTTCCACGGGCTACGCCGCAGGCGTTGCCGCCGCTTCGGCCGAATAAGTCGCAAAATCCAACCCGCCGAGGCTCCCGGATAAGTCACAAAACCCAACCCGTCGGGACGCTACGGCGATTGAAAATGCCGCAGCACGGCAAAACTTATGGCAAAGACTTTCAAAGCCGCGGCAAGACATAAACAACTTCAGAGGAAATTATGAAAAAGCACATAAACATAGCCTTGGACGGCCCTTCGGGCAGCGGAAAGAGCACCTTGGCGAAGGGTCTTTCCCAAAAACTCGACATACTCTATCTCGATACGGGGGCGATGTACCGTGCGGCCGCGCTCAAGGCGGCAAGGCTGGGAATAGATTGTCTCGACGAACAAGCCGTCGGTTCTTTCATTGACGATATCGACCTTAAAATAGAGTATATCGACGGAATCCAACACACGATACTCGACGGAAGGGACGTTTCTTCCGAGATAAGAAAAAACGAAATTTCCATGAAAGCGTCGGAAATTTCCTCGCTTCGTCCGGTCAGGCTCAAGATGGTCGAATTGCAGAGAAAGATCGCCTCGGAAATGTCCTGCATAGTCGACGGACGGGACATAGGCTCTTACGTTCTCCCGGACGCCGAATACAAATTTTACATCACAGCGGACAGTTCGGTGAGGGCAGAACGCCGTCGCCGTGAACTTCTTCAAAAGGGGGAGGACGTTCCCTTTGAAAAACTCAAATCGGAAATAGAGAGGAGGGATTACAACGATTCCCACCGCGAGTTCGCGCCCCTTGTCAAGGCGGCCGACGCCGTTGAAATAAACACTTCGTCCATGAGTGAAGAAGAAGTGCTGCAAAAAGTGCTTTCTTTTGTGAGGTGGTAAAATGATATTCTATAAAATAGTCAGGCCGTTGATACTGCTCTTTACCAAAATTTTCTATCCGTTCAAGATATTCGGCAAGGAAAACGTGCCCGAGGGCAGGCAGGTAATTGTCTGCAACCATTTCGGCAAGATAGACGTCGTGTTCGTGGGCAGCATATTCAAGGACAAGATACACTTCCTCGCAAAGCGGGAACTGTTTGAAAAAAAGTTCTTTGCCAAGATAATCCGCACGCTCGGCGCCATTCCCGTCAAGCGGGACAACGTTGACCTCGACTGCATAAGAGAGGGGCTTAAGATACTCAAATCGGACGGCAAGCTGGCGATTTTCCCCGAAGGGAGAAGGAATCTCGAAACTTCCGAACTGCAGGAACTCAAACCCGGTTCGGCCATGTTCGCCTTCAAGACAAATTCGCCCATTCTGCCCATAATGATGTACAAAAAGGCGCATTGTTTCAGGCGTACTTACCTCATGATAGGCAAGCCGCTCGATTTTTCGGAGTACAAGGACATGCCCTTCAATTCCGAACTCAACGACAAACTGAGCGAGATGATAAGGCAAGCCATGCTCGGCGTGCAGAAGGAACTTGCCGAAAAGGTCGCTTCTCTCAAAAAGAAATAATGCAGGTAATTCTCACCCGTTACGGCGGCTTTTGCCGCGGCGTGGCAAACGCGGTGGCTACCGCCGAAAAATATGCGCCGCAAGGCGTTTACATACTCGGAGAGTTGGTTCACAACGAACTCGTTACCGCAAGGCTCGCGTCCCTCGGCGCGGTGATTGTCCAAAACCCGCAGGAAGTTCCCGCGGGCGCTTCGGTGATCATCCGTTCGCACGGAGCGGGCAGGAGCGTTTACGAGACGTTTGCAGCCAAAAACATCCGCGTAATCGACTGTACCTGCCCCTTCGTAAAAAAGATACACGACATCGTAAAGAAGTATTCGGCCATGGGATACACGGTCGTCGTGCTCGGCAAAAAGGGTCATCCCGAGGTGGAAGGCATACTCGGACAGTGCTTCGGCGAATGTTTTGTCGCCGAGGATACGGCCTTCGATTTCGGCCTGTTGGAGGGCAAAAATGTCTGCGTGGTGGCCCAAACTACCTGCGACAGAGGATTTTTTCTGGAATTTTCTGAAATTCTTGATAAAAAACGCAAAAAAACAGTTGAAATATTTGATACAATTTGTTATACTACTAAAGAGCGGCAAGAGGAAGCCATCCGCATAGCCCGAATCTGCGACTGCGTGATAGTGGTCGGCAGCAGGTCGAGCAGCAACACCCGCAGGCTGTACAGTCTCGTCAGCGGCGAGTGTAAAAACGCGTTTTGGATTTCCGATACTGCCGAACTCGAAAAAGTTAATTTATTATATAGTAGAGTAGGAATCGTTAGCGGGGCGTCTACCCCGGACGGACTCTTACGGGAGGTTTTCTTAAAGATGGAGAATGTTACTGAAGTTAAGGCTTTGAATGAAATGGAAGAAGCTGTTGCCAAGATGGACGAACAGTCCAACAAGTTCCGCAAGGGACAGACTATAACCGCAACTATTTCTTCGGCTACAGACGAAGGCTTGGCGTTATATATAAACAATACTAAAAAAGAAATCCTTCTTCCCAAAGAAGAGCTCGTTTGCGAAAGCTACAACAAGGAAGATTACAAGGAGAAAGTCGGCGAAGAGATAGAAGTGATGATCGTCGGCCTCAATCCCGTCAAACTTTCCGAAAAAGCCATTGCCAAACAGAAGGAAGAAGAAGCCGTCCTGCAGGACATAAAGGACGGAAAGGTTTTCAACGTAACCGTAGAGGGCAGCAACAAGGGCGGCCTCGTGGGTCATATAGGAACGTACAGCGTGTTCATTCCTTCCTCCCAGATAAGAATCGGTTACGTCAAGGATCTCGATAAATACATCGGCAAGACCTTGAGATGCAAGGCCGAAAAGATAGAAAGTTCGGAGAGGAGAAAGCAGATTGTCGCTTCGCAGAGAGTCATTCTCGAAGCCGAAAAGGCCGAAAAGGACGCTGCCCGCGCCGCTAAGGAAGAGGCGTTCTTCTCCGCAATCTCCGTCGGCGACATCATCAAGGGCACCGTCGTCAGATTTGCCCAGTTCGGCGCGTTTGTGGACGTAAACGGGTTTGACTGCCTCGCCCACATTTCCGACCTTTCGTGGACTAATATCAAAAACTGCGGCGAAGTGCTCGAACTCAACAAAGAGTACGAGTTCAAGATTCTTTCCATCGACAGCGAAAAGAAAAAGGTTTCGCTCGGATACAAACAACTTCAACCCAGACCGTGGGATGTCATCGCCGAGAAATACAGCGCCGGCGACGTCATAAAGGGCACCGTTGTCAGAATCACCAAGTTCGGCGCGTTTGTCGAAGTTGAAAAAGGAGTGGACGGTCTCGTTCACGTTTCCCAGATTTCGCACGAATGGCTCGAGGATCCCACCAGCGCCGTTTCCGTCGGACAGGAAGTTGACGTTAAGATACTCAACATCGATACCGAGGCCGAACGTCTCACGCTTTCCATCAAGGCTCTCCAGCCCGTTCCCGAAGGCGCAGAACAGCCCAGACCCAAGAAGGAGTCCAAACCCGCAGGCGAGAGAAAACCGAGAAGGAACCAGCCCGAAAGCGACGAAACCAGAGAGTGGAACGAAGATACCGAAGGCGGCGCTTCCATCGCGGAACTCATCGGCGGTAGCAACAACGACTGAAAATCATGATTCGCCAAAGGCAATCCTCACGGGTTGCCTTTATTTATCCTGTAAATTATGGAATGGAAAAAGATAACCGATGACAACGGCCTGAAAGAGGCACTTGCCATGTTCGAGGGCGGCGCCAAACTCTCCCGCGCCGAATTTGACGGAGCCTCCGCCTGCGCCGTGATAACTTACGAGGGCAAGAGGAAATTCTCTTTGAAGTTTGAAAACGCCGACTGCGTGCACATTGCCCCGATAGCCACGGGCAACCCGTTCGTCGAGGAAGTTACTCTGGGCAGGTTCGCGGGGCTTTTCTTCTTTGCCGACGGCGACGATTTCGACCCGACCTCGCCCGACACCTCGCTGACTTACATCATAGGAAAAACATTATATCTCGGTAAATAACGATGTATGTCCTTACATTGAAGAAAAACGAGGAAAAGCGCCTGCTGGCCTTTCATCCGTGGGTTTACGCCAACGAGGTCGCCAAAATCGAAGGGCACGACGCGCAGGGCAGCATAGCCAAGGTTCTCTCGTACGACGGCCGTTTTATAGGTTACGGCTACATAAACCACCTTTCAAAGATAATCGTCCGCATCCTCACGAGAAACGACGAGCCGATTGACGAAGAATTCTTTGCAAGGCGTATTTCCGTGTTCGGAGAAAACGACCTGCTGCCCGGACTTATCGTCGATAAATACGGCGATTATCTGTCCGTGCAGTTTCTCACCCTCGGCATGGAAGTGAGAAAAAAGATGATAACGGACATTCTCGTCAGGCATTTTTCGCCTTTGGGAATATATGAGAGGAGCGACGTATCCGTCCGTGAAAAAGAGGGGCTGCCCCTCGTGAAAGGCGTTTTGTACGGCGATTTCGACCCCGTAGTCCATATCAAAGAAAACGGCCTCGACATACTTGTTGACCTTGCGCAAGGTCAAAAAACAGGTTATTATCTCGACCAAAAGGAAAACCGTGCCGATCTGAGACGCTATGTCAAAGGAAAAACAGTTCTTGACTGTTTTGCCAACGTTGGCGGTTTCGCTCTTAACGCCGCCGCGGGCGGGGCTTCAAAGGTTACCGCGCTCGACATAAGCGAAACGGCGGTCTCCTTCATAAAAAAGAACGCCGCGCTCAACGGCTTTGACAACGTTGAGGCCGTGCAGGGCGACGTGTTTGAACTGCTCCGAACCTACCGCAAGGAAAACAGGACATTCGACGTCGTGATTCTCGACCCGCCCGCCTTCACCAAGAGCAAAGACACCGTGAAGGACGCCGTACGCGGCTATCGCGACATAAACATTCAGGCGCTTAAACTTGTAAATAAAGGCGGTTTTTTGATAACTTGCAGTTGTTCCCAGCACCTGTCGGTCAACATGTTTCTCGACATGATAAAGGAAAGCGCCTCGCAGTCGGGCGTCAGAACCAAGATGCTCGAGTTCAGAACGCAGAGCAGGGACCACGGCACTCTCATCGGCTTGGACGAGGGACTTTACCTGAAAACCGCCGTCCTTGCCGTCCTGTAGCGAGGTCAATATATCGTACATTTCCAAAAACTGTACAACATCGTAAAATTGCTTATTCACAGATAAAATCATTGCTCCAGCTGCATGAATAAGTACAGCCTCGCCGTCAGAGCAGGGGCGTATGTCGGCCGCAAACGATAAACTTGCGTAAGGGTAAAACCGTCTGCCCGACTGCGGGATACTGCGGGATACATTACTACCTGTGCAGCAATGGACTAAATCCGTCCCCAAAACAACTTTATAATTTTATATTAGAACGAGCCACGGAGCATTGCGCTCCGCGGCTCGTTTGGTGTAAACAATATTTTGGGCAGATTTTGCAAGGCTTTTCGTCGCAAACCCGCAACAAAACGGCTTGAGTATTTTTTTGTACGCTACCCGTTGCAAATCCGCAGGATAAAACGATTTTATTACCACGCAATACCGTTGCAAATCCCGCAAGGTAGTAGCCATGCTGCCACACGGTGTCCGCCGCTACCCATGAAGAAAATATCCAACTTTTTTACCGATTATTTCCGATATCTTCTATGATTTTTTGCATTTTATCGTAGTGTTTGAGCATTTCGGACACGAGTTTGAATTGAGTTCTGCAACGGTATAAATTGTGCTTTTCGTGGGCGGTTCGGAAATAAACGTCGCCGTTGAGGTAATCGGAGAGGAAGCGCAGGCCGCATTCGTAAGTCATGACGACGGCTCCCATGGCGAGATTTTCGCGCTCGACCTGCGTTATGCTGTTCAAAGAAGAGAGGAAGCCCCGCGCGTAAGTTCCGAACAGATCGAGGTTGAATTGCACTTTCCCGGTGTCCTGCTCGTCTTCGGCTGCGGTGTTGCAGCCAAAGCGGATGCTGTCTCCAAAGTCGTAACACACGCTGCCGGGCATAACCGTGTCGAGGTCTATCACGGCAACGGCGTCGTCGGTTACGGCGTCCAAAAGGACGTTGTTGAGTTTTGTGTCGTTGTGCGTAACCCTCGTCGGCATCTCTCCCGATCGGAGAAGCGATGTCAACGAATCGCACAAATGGCTCATCTTTGTCGCAAACTCGGTCTCCCGTTTCGTTTGGGCCGCGCGGCCCGCTTTGTCGTCGGAGAGCGCGGCGAGAAAATCCGAATACCGCTTTTTTGTATCGTGAAAGGAGGGGAGAATCTCGTAAAGCGTCGTCGCGTCAAAGTCGGCCAGCATGTTCGCAAATTCCCCAAATCCTACAGCACTCTGGTAAAACTGCTTGGGGCGGGACACGAATTGGTGGGCAATCGCGCCGTCGATGAAGATATACATTCTGTAACATCCGCTCGCGTGGGCGAGATAGGGGGAGCCGCTTATCGTCGGAATGACCGTAAGGCATCGTCTGTCGGGGTCCTCGCCGCGCTCTGTTACGCGTCGGCGGTTGAACTCGGTTACACCCACGATGTTGCTCATCAGCTTGTCAACGTCCGTAAACAAGTTGGTGTTTATTCTCTGCAGAATGTATTTTCGGGTTTTGTCGCCGCGTTCGGTTATTACGAGGTAGGTCTCGTTTATGTGCCCCTCGCCGTAAGGCTCGCACGAGAGGGGGATGCCCTCGATGGGAAATTCGGACAATATCTCTGCAAATTTCCCGATATTTGCATTTTCCATTGATTTATTTATTTCTGGAAAGTTCCTTTAAGCGCAACTCTTTGTTGAGGATTCTCTTGCGCAGTCTTATGCTCTTGGGTGTGCATTCGACAAGTTCGTCATCGGCTATAAACTCGAGACACTGTTCGAGACTCAGGGTGGTGGGGGTTATCAGTTTAAGCGCGTCCTCGCTTCCCGCGGCGCGGTTGTTTGTCAGCTGCTTCTTCTTGCAGACGTTTACGCAAAGATCCTCTTCGCGGGAATTTTCGCCCACGACCATGCCTTCGTAAACGGGCACGCCCGGGCCGATGAACAGGCGCGAACGCTCCTGCGCGTTGTACAGGCCGTAAGCCGTCGTAACTCCCGATTCATGTACGACAACAGAACCTCTGGTCCTTTCGTTTACGTCGCCCTTATACGGCTCATAACCGTTGAAAACATGACTCATAACGCCAAATCCCTTGGTGTCGGTCAGCATTTCGCTGCGGTAGCCGAAAAGGCATCTTGCGGGTATGTTGAACTCCAGCCTCGTGCCGCCTCTGTCGTCGCTTGCCATGCTTATGAGGTCGCCTTTTCTCGAACCTATCTTGTTCATCACCGCGCCCACGTACTCGTCGGGTACGTCTATTACGAGCAGTTCCATCGGTTCGTACGTCTTGCCTTCTATCTGCTTGAATATTACCTTGGGGCGGGAAACCTGAAATTCGTAATCTTCGCGGCGCATGTTCTCTATGAGTATGGAAAGGTGCAGTTCGCCTCTGCCGTAAACCTTGAAGCAGTCTGCCGAATCCGTTTCTTCCACACGCATGCTCACGTTGGTTTCAACCTCTTTGAAGAGCCTCGCCCTCAGATGGCGGGAGGTAACGTACTTGCCTTCTTTTCCCGCAAACGGGCTGTTGTTCACCATGAACAGCATGCTCATGGTCGGCTCGTCTATCTTAACGAAGGGCAGGGGATCGGGTTTGTCAAAATCGCAGATGGTTTCTCCGATATTTATGTTGCTTATACCGTTTATGGCAACTATGTCGCCGATTCTGCCTTCTTCAACTTCCACGCGTTTTAGTCCCTCAAATTGGTAAAGCCGCGTTATCTTGCATTGCGTAACAGTCCCGTCGGTGTGGCAGACGGCCGCGGGCTGGCCGAGTTTTATGTGGCCGCGGATTATCTTGCCTATGCCTATCCTGCCCACGTATTCGTCGTAATCCACGTTGCAAATTATGGTCTGAAGCCCGCCGTCCTCTTCGCCTACAGGCGCGGGAACCTCGGAGAGTATGGCGTCGAGCAGGGGGGACATATCCTTTCCGGGCACGTTTATATCGTCGGTCGCCCAGCCGAGTTTGGAACTTGCGAACACCGTTTTGAAATCAAGCTGGCTGTCGTCTGCGCCAAGTTCGAAAAACAGTTCGAGCACCTGATCCATAACCTGGTTTATGTTTCCACCCTTGTCTATCTTGTTTATGCAGACAACGGGTTTTTTCTTCAACGCCAAGGCTTTTTTAAGTACGTACCGTGTCTGCGGCATGCAGCCTTCCACGGCGTCCACAAGCAGAATAACTCCGTCCACCATGGACAAAATACGCTCAACCTCTCCGCCGAAATCTGCGTGCCCCGGCGTGTCGATTATGTTTATCTTGACTCCCTTGTAGTGGACGGCCGTGTTCTTTGCGAGAATGGTTATTCCTCTTTCGCGTTCGAGGTCGTTACTGTCCATGACCCTTTCGGCAACCACTTCGTTGCTTCTGAAAACTCCGTTCTGCTTCAAAAGCTGGTCAACGAGCGTGGTCTTGCCGTGGTCTACGTGCGCTATTATGGCAATGTTCCTGATGTCGTCTCTAACAAACATATAAAATACCTCTCAAACCTTATCAGTATAAACTTTTATTAAAAATTAGTCAATCGATTTGGCGCTCAGGTATAATCTTTTTGTAATTTACAATTCTTTCACTTGACTTTATAGTCTTTGAGAGTATATAATTACCTAGCGTAATAAACGAATCGTCTCACGGTGGAGAAATGTTAAAAAAGTTCCTTTCTTACTATAAACCGCACCTTAAGCTGTTTATTCTCGATATGTTCTGCGCCTTACTCGTTGCCGTGTGCAACATGTTCTACCCGTACATAACCAAAAACATCATCGGTTCTTATGTGCCCGACAAGAATCTCGAGCTTATGATAACGTGGCTTGCGGTTCTGCTTGCGATATTCATCCTCAAGGCTGGTCTCAACTACATAATCCAGTATTGGGGGCATTACGTCGGCCTGTGCATTCAGAAAGATATGCGCAGCGAAATGTTCCGCCATCTCGAAAAACTCCCGTTTTCCTACTACGACAACACGCGCACAGGCTCCATAATGTCAAGGCTCGTCAACGACCTTTTCGACATAGCCGAACTTGCCCACCACGCTCCCGAAGACGTTCTGCTGTCGTTCATGACCATAATCGGCGCGCTCGTCATGATTCTGTTCATCAACCCGTGGCTGGCGCTCATCGTCGCCGTAATCATACCGTTTGCCGTCTATTTCGCCTTTAAGATGAGAAAACGCATGATGGCCGCCTTCCGCAAGATGAGGGAGGAGACGGCAAACATCAATTCGGCAATAGAAAGTTCGGTGTCGGGCATAAGGGTAACCAAGTCGTACACGGCTTTTGAACACGAGACCGAAAAGTTTGAAAAGAACAATTTCCGCCTTCTTTCAGCGCGTAAATCCGTCTACAAAAACATGGGGCTTTTCAATTCCGTGCTCGGTTTTTTTCTCGACGCGCTCTATCTCGTCGCCCTCGCCTCGGGTGGACTGTTCTTCTACTTCGGTTACATAGACATAGCGGGATTCACCGCATATCTTCTCTACATCAACATGCTCATTGCGCCCATCCGCACCCTCGTTGCCATATTCGAGCAGATACAGAGCGGGGCTTCGGGCTTCGTGCGGTTCACCGAAGTGCTTGCCGAAAAGCCCGAATACGAGCCTGAAAATCCCGTGCCCGTGGGCAGGCTCGGCGGAGACATCGAATACAAGGACGTGTGCTTCCGTTACACGCAGAGAGACGGGGACAAGGAGAGTGATCTTGTCATCAACAACCTGTCCATGACGGTAAGAAAGGGAGAAACCGTCGCTCTCGTAGGCCCTTCGGGAGGGGGTAAGACCACGCTCTGCCATCTTCTTCCGAGATTCTACAACATAGAATCGGGCAAAATCACCGTTGACGGCATAGACATAAGGGACATCTCATCGGAGGATCTGCGCAAGAACATAGGCATAGTTGCGCAGGACGTTTTCCTTTTCGGCGGAACGGTAAAGGAGAACATCGCCTACGGAAATTTCGACGCTACGGACGAGGAGATTGTAGAGGCCGCCAAGCGTGCCAACGTTCACGATTTCATCATGTCTTTGGAAAACGGTTACGACACTTACGTCGGCGAGAGGGGAATCAAACTTTCGGGCGGGCAGAAACAGCGGGTTTCCATCGCGAGGATATTCCTCAAAAATCCTTCCGTTCTCATACTCGACGAAGCGACGTCCGCCCTCGACAACATAACCGAAATGCAGATACAGCAATCGCTCGAGGAGTTGTGCCGCGGCCGCACCACGATTGTGGTTGCACACCGTCTTTCCACCGTTAAAAACGCGGACAGAATACTCGTTGTTACATCCGAGGGCATAGCCGAAAGCGGCACGCACGAGGAACTTTTGGAAAAGGGCGGCCTGTACGCGGAACTGTACAGATATCAATTCAAGGAAATAGAGCAATGAAGCAAAAAGTTTTCGATTATCTCAATAAAAACACCGTAAAGCACATCTGTATGCTCGAGTGCCTGCGCTTTGACGACGTGGATTGTCTGTACGGCGGGGACGACGGGGTTTTCCTGTTTGACAGGACGGCGCAACTTTATCTTCTTGCAACGGACGGCAAGGCCGCGGCCGAACGCGCCCTCAAAGCGGCGCAAGACGTTCCGCTCATCGTCTGCCACAGCGACCACGACGCCGAAGCCGCACGTGAAAAATACGCCTTCGAGGGCGAAAACAAATGCTGGCAGGTCGTGTGGGACAGCGGCGAAAAGATGCCCCTTTCCGGCGTTTGCGACATCAAAAAGTTAGAACTTAACGATGAGAACGTCGATTTCGTGTTCAGCCATTACACTTTGGCTTACAACAGGGACAGCATTGCCAGAATCATCGGCGGAATGGGCATGTACGGCGCCTACCTCAACGGCACCCTTGTCGGCTTTATCGGCAGGCACAGCGAACGTTCTATGGGACTTTTGGAAGTTCTGCCCGAATACAGGCGCATGGGGATAGGCTCCGAACTCGAAAAATTTCTCGTAAACAAACTCTTGGACAACGGTGAAGTACCCTTTGCGCACATCATTTACGGCAACGACAAATCGTATCGGATGCACCGAAAATACGGCTTCACTTTCAGCGACACGCCCGTGTATTGGCTGTTCTGACTTTTTACTAAATCCGCCGTTTATCCCAGCGGCGCAGGGGAAAGGACAAAAACCCCTGTAAAACCTGCTTTCTCGCCCGCGGCTTCCGTCGGTGTCGGAAAAGGCAAAACCCCTGTAAAAACCCGATAAAATCATCATTTCCGTTCGTACCGTCTTGGCTCGCACCATGACGCCGAGCGGTTTTTTTATTTTCCCTGTGGCTTTTACCCATGACGCCTAACGGTTTTTTATTTTCCCGTGTGGCTTTCACAATATTGCCCGAACAGGATTTTTTATTTCCACCGTCCCCCGAATCTATCGGGGACTTTTGCATATTGCGGGCGTGCGGCAAATATATTAAAGCAGGACAAGTTACGGAGGGGCGGTATGTTCGGCTTTCTGCCAAAGAGAATACAGGAAGGGCTGTCCGCCGTCAACCCGGACAAACTCTTTGAAGTCCGTATTCGCAAGGACAGGCCCGTCTGCGTCGGTTACGGCGGAGACACGGCCTATCTTACCCCGTGCGGGCTTTCGCTCAGCGCGGCAAAGGCCTTTACGGTATCGGGAGACGAACTTGCCCAAATCGTTTTTGAACTCTGCGACAGGTCGGTCTATTCCCATACGGATAAGATAGCAAAGGGGTTTGTTACTCTGCCCGAGGGCGTCCGCGTGGGGCTATGCGGCGAATGCGTAACCGACGGCGAAAGGATAACCAACATCAAGAACATAACTTCCGTGAACATAAGGCTGCCCCACGCCGTAAAGGGGTGCTCGGACAAGGTAATGTCTCACTTCGTCCACGGCGTGCTCAACACAATCGTCATTTCTCCGCCGGGCGTGGGCAAGACCACGCTCGTGCGCGACATAGCCGAAAGGCTTTCCTCAAACCTGTGCAACGTGCTGATTGCCGACGAGAGGAACGAAATATTTCCGCTCATGACTTCGCGCGACACCGTGGACGCCATAGTTTACGCCCCCAAGAAGTACGCCTTTGAAAACGGAATCAGGTCCATGTCGCCCGACGTTATAATCACGGACGAGCTTATGGGCAGGGCCGACCTCGAAGCCGTTGCCATGGCAGAGCGCAGCGGCGTAAAAGTAATTGCCACCGTTCACGGCGTCGGCGTGGAGGACGTGGATAGGGAGGGTGAAATGAGGGGAATCATCGGGCTTTTTGAACTTGCGGTCGTTCTCGGCGGCGGAAGGGGAAGGATAAAGGAAATACGCAAACTCGGAGAAAACGCATGAAGACGGTAACGGGTCTTGTCATCGTTCTCCTGTCCACCGTTCTCGGCAGTCTGTACGCGTCAAAATTCAAGAAGAAACGGGATTATTTCGTGTCTCTTGAAAATTTTGCCGTGTACCTCAAGCGGGAAATTTCCTTTTCCGCTTCTCCGCTTAAAACCGTTGTCGGGTCTTTCCGCACGGACAACGAAGAACTCGCCCCGCTCCTTAATTCCGTAACGGAGGGAGAGGCCGTTTTCCCCGAATACATAACCGAGGACGAGAGGGGAATCATCGGGCGTTTTTTCGAGAAACTCGGAAAGAGCGACCGAACCAACGAAATAGAGTTGACTTCTGCTTTCGTAGAAGAAATAAAGCGGAAAAAGGAAGAAGAATCGGGGCGTTACAAGCGCGTTGCCGCCCTTTCGGTAAAACTCGGTTTCTTTTTCGGCCTCGCCGTCTTTATCATCTTGCTTTGAGGAAACATGGATATAAGCATCATTTTCAAAATTGCGGCAATCGGAATACTGATAACCGTGATATGTCAGGTTCTCAAAAAGTCCGACAGGGACGACATAGCCACGCTCGTCGCCCTCGCGGGGCTTATAATCGTGCTTTCTCTCGTCGTTAACATGGTGGGGGAACTTTTTGAAAACCTAAAGAGCATCTTCAACCTGTACGGATAGATATGGCGATAGTAAAGATAATCCTAATAGCCGTGATAACGGCGCTCGTAACGCTGTATCTTAAAAAATACACGCCCGAAACGGCCGTTCTCGCGTCCATAGCGGGCGGCTTGATGATAATTTTCCTCATTGCCGATTACGCCCTTGGAATCGCAGATTATATAAGGGATTTTTTCGGCAAGACGGAACTTGACGGACAAGCCGTCGGGATAGTTTTCAAGATAACCGCCATCGCGTACATAATCGAATTTGCGGCAGGTGCGGTAAAGGATTTGGGAGAAGAAGGGCTTTCCGCCAAGATAATCCTCGCGGGTAAAATCGCCATTCTGTCCATGTCCTTTCCCGTAATAAGTTCGCTGTTTTCCCTCGTGGTAAAAATAATAAACGGTTGATATGAAAAAAATCATCCTTCTCATGCTCGCGCTCGCGGCCGTATATCTGTCCGTCCCCGTCGTTACCGCGCACGCCGAAGAGGCAAAGACCTTTGACGACGTTCTCTCCTCTCTCATAAACGCCCTCGACGGCGAAGAACTCGACGGCAAGATGGAGGAGATATGGGAGAAGTTCGGAAAGGGCGACCTCTCCTTCGAGGAAAAGATAATGTCCGTGATAAACGGCGACTTCGCCCTCGACTATTCAAACGTGTTTTCGGCTCTCGGAAACATGCTGTTTTCGGGCGTACGCTCGCTCGTGCCCGTGCTCATGGCGGTTTGCGCCGTTGCCCTGCTGTACTCATTCGTCAAAACCCTCAACCCCGAATTTCTCTCGGAAGGGACGGGCAGGGCCGTGTATTTCGTCTGCTACGCCGTCATTTTGGGGCTTCTCGCCTACAAGACCTTCGACGTGGTAAAGGGTTGCTTTGACGGAATAAAACGCTTTGCCTCGGTTATGGAAATCGTCTTTCCGTTGATAATCACGGTCATGACGGCTACGGGCGCAACCGTTTCCGCGTCCGTCTACCGACCCGCCGTGGCCTTTCTCGGCGCGGGCATAACCAACGCCGTCACGGTGGCCGTCATTCCGCTGGTAACCTTCCTCATTGTGTTCACATGCGTTTCGGGTCTGTCGGAAACCTTAAAAACCAACAAACTCGCCGCCTTCGTCGCGTCTGTGATAAAGTGGATTCTCGGCATATCGGCAACGGTTTTTACCATGTTCCTGTCCGTGCAGGGAATGACGGCGGCCTCCTACGACGGCATAACCTTCAGGATAACAAAATACGTCGTCGGCAATTCCGTGCCGCTGGTGGGCGGCTTTCTCAAGGACGGGGCCGAACTTTTCATAGCCTCGGGCATACTCATAAAAAACGCTCTCGGGATATTCGGCCTTATTGCCGTGATCGGCGCGATATTGGCGCCGCTCGCCCGCCTCGTGGCCTTTTCTCTCTTTTTAAGGCTCGCCGCCGGCGTCGTCGAACCGTTTACCGACAGCAGAATCTCCGATTGCATGTCATCTCTTGCCAAGGACCTCAACTACGTGCTCGCAGCGTCCTTAACGGTTGGTTTCATGTACGTGATAACAATAGTTCTTCTGATATGTACGGGAGGCGCGCTTATATGAACGGATGGCTAATAAAAACGGCGGGAATCGTCATGGTAACGGCAATTGCCGAAATACTCCTGCCGTCGGGCAAAACCAAAAACGCCTGCCGCACGGTCATGGCCCTTCTGACCGTCGCCGTCATGATAAGCCCGCTTGCCGATATCGCGGGATTTGAATTTGATTTCAAAAACGCCTTTCCCGCTGCCGACGAGATTTACGTTGACACGACGGCGGAGTATTACTGCAACCTGTCCGAAAAAGAGGTGAAGAATCTTCTTGAAAAGGAAGGATACGTCTGCCCGGAGTGCGAGATAGAGGGTGTTTTCGACAGGGGAAAATTCATCACGCAAAAAGTTTGCGTCAAAATCAAAAATACCGTCATATCGGGAGAGGACGAGCATATAATAGATACTGTAAAAATCACCGAAATGCTCGCTTCCGCCCTCGATTTACCAAAGGAAAAGGTGTTTGTGTATGGAGAATAAAAAGTTCGGTTTATTCGATAAAATCAAGAGAATCAAAGGGCTTGAATACATCATCGTCGGCATCATCGCCCTGCTTATCGTGGCGATACTGTTAGGCGACAACATCTTTTCGAAAAAGGAGAGCGCGGAGGGCGACGGCGGGTACGTTTCCGGCCTTGAGGACAGGGTGGAAAACGCCCTTTCAAAAGTCAAAGGTGCGGGCAAGGTCAGCGTCGTGATAACCGTATCGGGCGGTAACAGGACGGTAATCGCTACCGACGTAAAGACGGTCAAAAACGGCACGACGGTAGAAACCACCGAAACGCCCGTTCTCGTCGGCGGCAAGGTCGTTGTCCTCGCCGAAATGTACCCCGAAATCACGGGCGTTCTCATCGTTGCGACGGGCGCGGACAATCTGTCCGTCAGGATGTCCATAACCGAAGCCGCGGCAACGCTCCTTAACGTCGAGGCCTCAAAAATTCAGATTTTAACGGGCAAATAGCATTTGCTTGTACCGTAAAAACGATTATTTACGGGCAACGGCATTTGCGTATCGATGCCAAAAAAGGCTCATTTTTCGCAAAAAATAAAAACGGGCAAAAGCCCACGGAGGTAAATATATGTCCAAAAAGAAAAAAATCATCATCTTGTCCTGCATGATACTCCTGCTCGCCGTAACCGCTGTGTTCAACTTTGTCCTGACGGGCAAAAAAGAAGAGACCGTGGCGGCCGCCAATTACTTCACGCAGTGCAGAACGGAGAGGAGTTCTCTCAGAAACGAACAGTTCCTTCAGCTCGACGCCATAATCGCAAGCGCGGACGCCGACGAGGAAGCGCTGAGCGAAGCGCTCAACCTCAAACTCAAGCTCACGGGCATCATGGAGCAGGAGTTCAGACTTGAAAATCTCATCAAATCGAGGGGATACGAGGACGCGGTCGTTACGATCGGGCTGACCAGCGGCAAGATCAACGTAACCGTCAAGGACGCCGACTTCACGCAGGACGACGCCGTCATCATCTACACCATTCTCGCCGAAGAAGCGGGTGCAACCCCGGAAACTGCCAGCGTTCAGTCTATTTCCTGAAAAAAAATACTCAAAACCCGTTGAAAACAGTTTGTATAAATACAAAAAACTGTTATAATATTTACAGATGATAATCATTCGGAGGAACTATAGATGGCAGACGCAAGAAAGGTATCTACCGTCAAGGGTAAGACCTATTACAACGCAAGCATCGTCAAGGGTATAGTTTCGCTTGCCGTATCCGAAGTCGAGGGCGTATCCATATCGGGCGGGGGAAAGAAGTCGGCGCGATTTTCGGACTCCATAAAGCTCAAGTTCGGCGCGGGCGGAATATGCGTGGACGTCAACGTAAACGTCCTCACAGGTTACAACGTGCCGGATATTGCCCTCAACATCCAGCAGAACATAAAGCACAGCGTGGAGTCTATGTCGGAATACAAGATTTCCGCAGTAAACGTCCACGTTGAAAGTGTTATCTTCACCGACGAAGACCTTATCTGAAATGAGAAGAGACGCAAGAGAAGCGGCTTACAGATTCCTTTACTCCTTCCTTGTTACGGGCGAAAAGGATGACGAGCTGAAAAAGGATTTATACCGCGAACATAAAATCAAGGATAAGGATGTCGCTTTTGCCGACACCCTTATTTCCGCAGTTTTCGAACACTTTGACGAAATTTGCGGTTACATATCACGGCTTGCCGTGGGCTACAACATCGAGCGCATAAACTACCTCGATAAGTCTGCCCTCGTCATAGCCATGACCGAAATAAAGTATTTTGACGACATAGACGTACCCGTTTCCATAGACGAAGCCGTCCGCCTCGTCAAGAAATATTCTACCGAAAACAGCCTGTCTTTCGTCAACGGCATCCTCGGCGAATTTGCAAAGGAGAACAGATGAGCGCGGTCGTTATGGACGGCAAAGCCCTCGCTTCAAAGATGAGGGGGGAACTTGCAAAGGAAATCGCTTGCTCAAAAGTCGTCCCCGGTCTTGCCGTCGTGCTCGCGGGCGACGATCCGTCGTCGGCAATCTACGTCCGCAACAAGGAAAAGGCCTGTGCGGAACTCGGCATAAAGTCGCTCACCGTGCGCCTTCCCGCAGACGTTTCGCAGGAGAGGATAGAGACCGAAGTCCCCGCCCTCGGAAGAAGGGAGGACGTAC
>CANQUN010000008.1 GCA_947627065.1 uncultured Clostridia bacterium | reverse complement strand
GACGGCACACGAGAGCTGACCTTAAAAGAATTGGAAGAAGAATTGAGTTCGGATTTGGATGGAGCAACTCCACCACACCGTCGCCGCAAGCGTAACATCGCTTGCGGCGACGGTTTCATATTGCATATTCAAACGTCGCCGCTCGCTCTAAACGCTGCGGCTCCGCGTCGCGGCAAGGCGAATTTCGCAAGAGGTTGCTACGCGCAACCTCTTTGCCTTAATGCCTGCCGCTCCTTATCCCAAAAAATATTCCTCTGTAATATTTTTTGGGAACCCTGTTTTTTGACGCATTAAATTGTTACACAATTTTCTGCGTCGGTTTTTTGGGGTTGTTTCCCGCGAATAAATCAAAGATTTCTTCGCGGGAGCCCTTTTTTATTTGCGAGCGTAATAGCGCTCGCTCCGACGCATTTTTGCCAAGAAACATCGGCCGAGCCGATAGATAAAACGACTTTTTGCCATAAATGGCACACAAAGAAAAAGGGCTACTGCAAGATGGTTCTTGCAGTAGCCCTTTTGCGTTATTTGTCGGCATGAGTATACAGCAAATCCCCGTGAGCGGGCGTCGATTCCGCACACAAAGCAAACAACAACTCTGTCGATTCCACACACAACAACACCCCCACAGGTTTGTTGCGGGCACGGCGGTTATTTCATCGATTCGCCCGAGCGTTTGCGGTATTCTTTGGGCGTGAGGCCAAAGGTCTTTTTGAACAGGCGGAAGAAGTAAACCTCGTTTTCAAACCCGAGGTGGTAGGCAATTTCTTTGACGCTCATCTTGTTTTCGGCAAGCATCAGGGCGGCCGAGTTGAGTTTTTTGTTGTTTATGTACTTTATGGGCGAAATGCCGAAGGTTTTGGCAAAGAGGTTGCTGAAGTACACCTCGCTGAGGTTGGTAACCGAAGCGAGTTCGGCAGCGGTGAGGTGGCGGGAGATGTTGTCGTCGATATACTTGAGCACGGGCACAAAGCGCATCATCTCGTTGTCCACGCGTTCGGCGTCGCTGTAAAATTTGGAAAGCAGGTACTGGAAGATCCCGTTCCTCTTCATAAACGATGAGAGGTCGGTTTTGGCAAACACGTCTAAAAGTTCGCGAAAGAGGGCGGGGCATACCCCGTCGGCGGGAACTTCGTAAACGGGCTTGTAAAGTTCGAGATAGTTGTGCACCTTGCCGTTTGGCGAAAAGTGCAGGTAGAAGTGCTTGAGAATGTCGGGACATTCACTGGTTACCACCTGAAAGGGCGGAACGAGGTACATGTTGCCCTCCTTGAGCACGAGGTCGCGGTCCTTGAGCCGCAGCAGCGCTTCGCCCCCGGATATGAAGTACATACGGTAGTAGGGGAAGTAAGCGACGAACTTGTGCCACGTGGTGTCCACTTCGGCATAACCCGCCTCCACAAACCTGTAAGCGTTGTTGGAGAGAAAGGAATCCATATCGCGGCTTGGCGGCGCGGTTCGGTTGGTGTAGTTTGCGTCTTTTTTCTCCTGTCCCACGGCAAGGCCCTCCCGAATATTGCAATTCAATCATATACCCGCACGCCGCGTTTGTCAACCATTTCGGGGCAAATATGTGAAAAGTATAGTTTTTTCAGTAAATAATATATTGAAATCAGTCTAAAAGGTTGTTATTCTTAAAATAGAACACCTGCCGCGGACTACGCTATGCGGCGCGTGTTGAAAAAAGGAGGAAAATTCTTTGATTTCGATGAAGAGACTGTTTGCGGGCACGCTTGCCTCGGCCGCCATTCTCGCCTTTGCCGCCTGCGACGGAGGCGGTTCGGCCGGCGGCAAGACCGACCTTAGCAAGTTTCCCAACTGGAAAGACCCCGACGCGGCCGTTTACGCCTTTGGCGACGCCGAAACGGTTACGCCCTATTGGCAGGGCAACGTAATCTACAACGAGACGGTCATGCTCGTTGACGAAGGGGACGGCGTGGCCCGTGCCGCGCTGCAGTACAAGCCCGTGAGGATACTTTCGGTGCGCGACTACAAGTACGACACCGAATTTGCCCAAGGCACCGATTACACGGTTAAAGGCAACCTTATAACGCGGACGGAAGGCTCCGCAATGCCCTACCTCACGCGTGAAAACCTGCGCGGCAACAACGTGCCCGAGCCTTACCGCAAGGTGGCGTCTCCCTCCGAAATGTCCAATACCGAACGCGACTTTACCATGATGGGCAGCGCCATTTACACCGAAGGCACGCTCATCTACGGCCATCAGGTTGCGGTGAGTTACGTTTACGACGTAAAGGACCTTGACAGGGGGCTGTATCCCGAATATTCAACGTCTGGCACGCCCAAATTAAAACAGAAACTCGCCGACGGCGAAAACGTGAAGATAGTGATAACGGGCGACAGCGTTGCCGAAGGCTGCTCGTCATCCTCGCACTTCAACCGCCCGCCGTACATGCCCAACTTCATGCAACTTGCGGTGGCCGAACTCGGCAGGGCGTATCCCTCGGCGAACATCGAACTCGACAACCGCGCAAAGGGCGGAATGACCTCCGACTGGGGCGCCGCCGAAGCGCAGGTCAAGGGAATCATAGCCTCGGCACCCGACGTCGTGTACATCCATTTCGGCATAAACGACCTCGGTCAGGGTTCGGGTCCCAGCGTGTACATAGACAACATAAACGCCCTGATCCTCGGCGTGCAGGAAGCGCTGCCCGACTGCGAATTTGTTATAATCAAGGCCTTTACGCCCAACCCCGCCGTGTACGATTCCATTCAGCTTGAAAAGTATTGGGCAAGGGTGGACAAGTCCTGCGGGGCCCTTTCCAACACATACTGCCTCGACATGTACTCCATGAGCGCGGCCATGCTTGAAGTAAAGGATTACATGGACGTTACGGGCAACGGAATCAACCACCTCAACGACTTTACGTCCAGACTGTACGCCATGTCCATAGTGGCGTCGCTTGTCAAATAAAGTAAAAGCCCGATTGCAATAAAGAGCAAGGGCGGCGGGTAAGCCCGAGAGCCGTAACCCGAGGTTTTAGCCCGAGAGGGCGGACGGACGGTAAAACCCGAAAGTCCCCTAAAACGCACAAAATCCCGCCCTTTTGCCGCTCCAAAGGAGAGGGCCAACGGACGCGCCCGAGGCGGGCAACGCCCAAAGGACGACAAAGAAACGCCCGCAAAAGCCAAAAACCATAAGGGCGGCGGCAAAGAACGGCGGGCAAAAACGCCCGCAACCCCAAAAAACCCTAAAAAGAGGACAAGGCTCAAATGAGGGTGGAAACGCCCGCAAAGCCCAAAAACCCCCTAAATCTCACAAAAATAAAACAAAAAATAAATTTCAGGAGGAAATAATGAAAAAGTTAATCTGTATGGCGTTCGCGCTGATAATGGCGCTCTCGCTCACCGCTTGCGGCGGAGGCGGCGGCACAAGCAACAACGGTTCGGCCGACGTTACGCCCGGCCACGTCAACATCAACCTCGACAGGAATGTGGAGGCCGACATCTCCATTCTCATTCCCGGCGGCAACAGCAACGAGGAGACGATGATACGGGCGCTCATCGACGATTTTGCCCTGCTCTACCCGCGCGTCAACATCGAGATCAACTACGTTACCATAACGAGTTACGAGTCGACGATAAGGAACCTGTCCCGCAGCGACATGCTCGACGACATCATCTGGTCCAACTCGCCCGATTTCTACTTCCTCACGGCCAACAACCTCGTTTACAACCTCAACCCGTACGTAGAAGCCAGCGAGGCGGCGGGCGTGTTCAACCTTAAAGAAGATTTCTATTCGGAATACTTTGACATGGGACGCTTCAACGACATGCTGTTCTGCGTGCCGAGAAGCGCGGACAGCGTCGTTACCTTTATAAACACCGACATATTCTCCAAAGCGGGCATAACCCAAGAGGAGATAGCGGGTTACCAGCAGAACGGCTGGGACTGGAACCAACTGCTCGACGTCTGCGCCAGAATAAGAAAGTACTTTGACGAACACGGACAGGGCAGCGCTTACGTTCTGGACGCCAACCTCGTGGGCTGGCTGTCCGTCAACTACCCCATGCTGCTCTCCTACGGCGTTGATGTGGTGGACGCAAACGGCAACATAAGTTTTGACAAGGCAAAGGTCAAAGAATGCCTCGAACTCGTCAGGTACATGGTCGAACAGAGGTACATAGTGGACTCGCAGGTGGCTTCGGGTTCGTCCTTCGAAACGGGCACCAGCGCCATGCTCTTCCAGAGTTCCTCGGTTTCGCACTACGCCGACAGAAAGGCCCTTGAAAACAAGGTTGACCTCATACCCTTCCCGCTCATCAAGACGAGGAACAACCCCAAGATAGGCTGCGGAATAGCGGGCTACTGCATAAACAAGAACACCAAGTACGCCGACGTGTGCTGGGCTTTCCTCAACTACATGCTCACCCGCGAA
The DNA here is from genome assembly GCA_947627065.1 of uncultured Clostridia bacterium. GTDB lineage: Bacteria > Bacillota > Clostridia > Christensenellales > Borkfalkiaceae > RGIG3732. The sequence goes on along the minus strand of CANQUN010000008.1, from coordinate 44,997 downwards.
GGGCAGCAGGCGATGGCGGACAACGGCCTCAACCTCGCCCCGATAAGAAAGGACCTTGCCACCGCCGACGACGCCAATTGGAAGAAGAATTACCCCAACGTCAACATGCAGGCTTACCTGTTCGGCTCCGAATACAAGACTTCCACCGACTTCCTCTCGAGGATAACCACCAGCGCAAAGACCGACTTTGAACAGGCCATAATAGACATGTTCGCCTCGGCTTGCAACCAATCCAAGAGCATAGACGACGCGATTGACAGATGTCTTGAGGACATGAACGACGCGCTCGACGTTTAGTGACGGCTGCGGGCGGGCGGAAACGCCCGCCCTTAAGGAGATAACGTGAAGAACCCTTCGGCTAAAATCAAAAAGCTCGTGCGAAAGAGCCGCACGGGGTGGCTGTTCAACCTGCCGCTCACCGTCGGCATACTTTTGTTTACCTTCGTGCCCGTGATAATATCGCTGTACGACTCCTTTTTCAGTTACGACGGACTTAACGAACGCACGTGGGCGGGGCTTAACAATTTCATACGTATCTTCGGTGGAAGCGAGAGTTTACACGTCAGCGGGGACAAGGAGATGAAGAAGATCGTGGTCAACACGCTCGTCTACACCGCGCTCAGCATTCCGGTAAATCTCATCGCGTCCTACTTTCTCGCGCTGCTCGTCAACACGGCTCTCAAGGGAGTTTCGTGCTACCGCGTCATCTACTACCTGCCGTGCATGATACCCGCCGTTGCAAGCGGGCTGCTGTGGGCGGACATGTTTGACAACACCTTCGGCGTGTTCAACAAACTGCTCGGCTTTTTCGGGCTGGGGCCTTACGACTTTTTCAAAAACGAAGATCTGCGCGCCATTCTCTCCATCGTGCTCATGAACATGTGGAGCATAGGCGGGGGAATGATACTGTGGCTTTCCGCCTTCAAGAACATAGGCAAGCACTATTACGAGGCGGCGGTGCTCGACGGCGCGAACGCGTGGGACAAACTTATCCACATAACCATTCCCATGAGCAGCGCCATGATATTCTACAACATGATAATGTCCGTCATAGGCACCTTGCAGTATAACGGAACGCTGACCTTCGGCACGCGGCAGGGCAGAGGCCCCGAAAACTCCCTGTACATGTACGGCGTAAAGATCTATTACGAAGCGTTTGTGCGGGGCAAGATAGGTTACGCCAGCGCCCTCGCGTGGGTCATGCTCGTGGTGATAGCCGCGATAACCGTCGTGCTCTTCCGCACGTCGGGCTGGGTGTTTTACGCGGAGGACAACAACTGATGAAGGCGCTTGACAATCACGACGCCAGACGGCAGTCCCTCGCTGTAAAAATCCTGCTCTACGCGCTCATGACGCTGGTGGCGGTAATCCTCATCTTCCCTTACGCGTTCATGGTATCCAAGAGTCTCATGTCGCACGAAGAAGTGGTGGACCCCACCATAAAACTGCTGCCCGCCGTCCCGCTGTTTTCCAACTATGCGGAACTCTTTTCGGACAGCGGTTACGGCATGGGCTTTCTGCACACATTCATAATAGTCGGCGTCAACTGCGTGATCATTCCGCTGTCGGCGTCCTTCATCGCGTTTTCGTTTGCAAAACTCGATTTTATCGGGAAAAAGGTGTCTTTTGCGGTCATGCTCGGCACCATGATGCTACCCGGCGCCATCACGCAGTTGTCCCTGTTTGCCATCTACGCCAAACTCAAATGGCTCAACACCTTCTGGCCCTTCATCATTCCCAACCTGTTCGGCGGCGGCGCGCTTTACATCTTTTTAATCAGGCAGTTCATGCTCGGCATACCACGGGACATGGACAACGCCGCCAAGATAGACGGCGCCAACGCCTTTGTCAGGTATTGGAGCATAATCCTTCCGCTTTGCAAGCCCGTGCTCATATACGTGGTGGTAAACGTGTTCATCTCCTATTGGGGAGATTACTACGGCCCGCTCATCTACATGCGCAGCAGCAACGCGCCCAAAACGCTGGCGCAGGTCGTGTTTGAAAGCGCGGTGGACGAAAACGTTGCCACCGACATGGCAAACATCCGCATGTGCGGCGGCGTGATCATGTCCGTCGTTCCCGCCATACTGTTCGCCTTCTTCCAAAAGCAACTCATCGAAGGCGTGGTGCTCACGGGTCTCAAAGACTGAAAAAAGCGGCCTTAAAGCCCTCCCGCCAAAGCGCGGAAAGCAGTCGCAAACCTCCCGACGGGTTTCGAAGCCGGACGGAGGCCGAAAAACCCAAAAGTGGCCTGAATCTCACAAAAACCCTCCTTTAACGGCGCGCGGCAACAGTCAAACCAATATCAACCAACGCCCGCAAGGGTAAATTCATCGGCCGAACGGCCGAAAAAGGGGAAATCATGAAAAAGAAAATCTTGGCATTGGCCCTCGGGGTCATGCTCGCGCTCACCGCGGCTTGCGGCGGGCCGCAGCAGCCCGGCAGCACGAGCAAACCCGTCTCCCGCGTGGACGACGTCCGCGCCCTCGACGGGCAGCATTACACCGTTGCCAACATAGCCTCCACCGACAAGGTGGGCAGAACCGTCCGCACGGGCGACGTTGAGGACAACGGCAAGTCCGTCGGCCTGTTCTACCACATCTGGCACGGCAACGACGGCACGCGCAATTACGGCGCCGTGTACGACATAACCAAACTCCTCGCCACCGACCCCGATTCGCTGTACGACATAGAGGGGACGGAAGCCAGCCCGATGGGCAGGTTCCACTATTGGGGAGAACCGCTTTACGGCTACTACTGCTCGGAGGACCCGTACATCATAAGAAAGCACTGCGAACTGCTGACCATGGCGGGCGTGGATTATCTCGTTTACGACACGACAAACGCCAACCCTTACACTTCCACCGCGGGGGCGATATTCGAGATTTATCAGGAATATTACAACCTCGGCTGGGACGTGCCCAAAATTGCCTTCTACTGCAATTCGAGCACGGCCGCTACCGTCAGGTCGATATACAACAGCTGGTACGAAAAGGGTCTTTACGAAGATCTGTGGTACAAGCCCGACGGCGTGCACCCGCTCATCATAGGCGCGATCAACGAGATAACCAACCAGTCCGAACTCGAAAAGTACCTTGCGCTCTTCGACTTCCGCTATTCGCAGTGGCCCAACGATTATTCGGACGATCTCGAACACGGCTTTCCGTGGATGAGCTGGAAGTATCCGCAGGCCAACTTCAACGGCACCATGTCGGTGTCGCTCGCCCAGCACCCCGGCGCGCGCATGAGCGAGGGTAGAAAGAGCAACAACGGCAGGGGCTTTGACTATTCCGTCTGGCGCAACAACAGCGACAATACCGAACTCGGCACCAACTACGCGGGCCAGTGGGAAACGGTGTTTGAAAACAACGCCGACCGCACCAAGCAACCCGTGAACAACGTGTTCATCACGGGCTTTAACGAGTGGAAGGCCATAAAGATGTCGGACGGCAACGAGGTGTTCTTTGTGGATACTTTCAACGAGGAATATTCCCGCGATATAGAGATGATGAAGGGCGGATATGACGACAACTACTATCTGCAGACAATTGACACCATACGCAGGTACAAGTATTCCGAGGCCAAACATTACAAATACTACCCCCGCACCATAGACATAGACGACGCCACGCTGGAAAGCTGGTTCGGCACCACCGAATACCTCGACTTTACGGGCGACGCCGCCGTGCGTGATTATTCGGACGCCTTCGGTTCTCAGACATACACCGACAACTCGGGCAGGAACGACATTTCCGCCGTGTACGTCGCGCACGACGCCGATTACCTGTACGTCAGGGCGGACGCCGCGGCCGACATAACCCCTTACAACGGAACCGACCTCAACTGGATGACCCTGTTTATAAAGACCGACGAGGACCTTGCAAACTCCTTTGCGGGTTACAAGTACGTCGTCAACCGCAAGCCCGACGGAACCACCACTTCGGTAGAACGTTCGACGGGCGGTTACGCTTGGCAGACCGCGGGCACCGCGGATTACCGCGTTTACGGCAACACCATAATATACCGCGTACCGCTTGCGGCGCTCGGTCTCACGGCGGATACCTGCACCGTGCAGATAAAGGTCAGCGACAACGTTACAAATTACGGCGATATTATGGACTATTACGTAACGGGCGACAGCGCGCCGATAGGCAGGCTGAGTTATTCTTACGGATATTGAGGTAAAGATGAAAAAGGTTTTATCCGCACTGGTTGCCGCGGCGGGCTTCTTTGCCTTGGCTTGCGGCGGCCCATCGGGAGGAGGTGGCGGCGTGAACGACAACAGGGGGCTTTCTCCCTTTGAATATTCCCTGATGAACATTGCGGGGACGGACGCCGCGGGCAGGCGGGTGGAACCCGTCGAATCCCCCGTCAAAGACCGCACGGTGGGCATATTCTACTCGGTATGGCTGGGCGGCCACACCGCACAGCAGACGGATATATACGACGTTCAGGCCCTGCTCGCCACCGAAGAAGGGAGGGCGGCCCTCGACGACATGTCGGACAATCCCGCCTCCCGCCTCGGGCAGTTCCATTTCAGTTCCCGGCCCCTTTACGGGTATTACAGCATGGAGGACCCGTGGGTGGTTGCAAGGCACGTTGAACTGCTTACGGCGTGCGGGCTTGACTACCTGTGCATAGACGCCACCAATTCCGTCCTCTACCTGAACGCAACCCGCCTTCTGCTCGACACCTTGCTCGGCTTTTACCGTCAGGGCTTCAGTGTACCCAAGGTTATGTTTTACACCAATTCCGAATCGGGCACCACGGTAACCCGCCTCTACAACGAATTTTACAGGACGGAGACCTACAACGAAATCTGGTGGGCGCCAAACGGCAAACCCATGATCGTGGGCATTACCGAAAACAGCCGCGGCGCTTCCGACCAGACGAGATATCCGCCCGGCGGCGTTGAGTACACCAACTTTGTAACCCCCGCCATGAAAGAATTTTTCGACGTGGCGGAATCGCAGTGGCCGCAGGGGCTTTACAACGACGACGCGTTCCCGTGGATGGATTGGAGTTACCCGCAGCGGCTGCACGGCGGGCCGCAGTCGATGAGCGTTTCCATAGCCCAGCATTCGCCCACCACCGTGTACATGAGCGACATGCACGAATACTCGTCCCGCGGTTACGACCACCGCACGGGCGTCCGCCATTCCGATTGGGAAAAGGGGCAGAACTTCCAGAGCGAGTGGGACACCGCACTTTCTACCGAGGGCGTTAAAAACGTGCTTGTAACGGGCTGGAACGAGTGGATGGCAATAAAATCCAACAACAACGGCAAGGCGGGCTTTGTGGACGCGTATAACGAGGAATATTCGAGAGACGCCGAGATGTCCGCAGGCAGGTACAAGGACAACTTCTACATGCAACTTGTTAAAAACGTGCGCGCCTTCAAGTATGAAGAACGCACCCGAAAGTACGCCCCGCCTTCCACCGCCATAGACATCGAAAGCGAACATTCCCTCGTGCAGTGGGATTACGTAAACGAGCATTACAAGGACTTTTCGGGAGAGGTTATGCCCCGCAACTTCCGCGACGCGGTTGGCAAAAACACCTACACCGACTTTAGCAACCGCAACGACATAACCGACGTAAAAGTCGCCCATAACAACGATTATCTCTGGTTTTACATCAAGACCAAGGACCCCGTAACCGAACACGCCGCGGGCGACAAAGGCTGGATGAACGTGCTTATTTCCACGGGCAGAACGGCGGGCTTCGAGGGTTACGATTACGTTGTGAACAGAATGCCCGAGGGCGGCGTTACTTCTGTGGAACGCTCGGCGGGCGGCTATACTTGGCAGAGCGCGGGCAGCGCGGACTACCGCGTTTACGGCAACGTTCTGCTCATAAAAATCCCGCTGTCGGCGCTGGGGCTTACGGGCGGCAACTGCGCCGTGGAATTTAAGGTTACCGACAACATAACCCACCCCGACGACATAATGGACTACTACGTCTCGGGCGAGAGCGTGCCCATCGGCAGACTTTCGTTCAGTTACGGCAAGTAACGGCGGTTTCACTCGGGCAGTGGCCAAAGGCCAAAAATCCCCTAAATCTCACAAAAACACGCAAAAACTCACCCTTGGCCCCTCCCGAGGAGGGGCCGGCGCGGTAGCGCCTGAGGTGGGCAACGCCCCAAAGACGGCGACAATGCCCGCAAAGGCCAAAAACCCCCTAAATCTCACAAAAAACCGCCAAAACCAATGGCGGACGCAAAACCCATCAAGGTGAAAAGGCAAACGCGGTTTTACCCGCCGACGCTTTTAACAATAAAAAAATTTTTTGGAGGAAAATTTATGAAGAGAAGAATTCTGACCGTTGTTCTTATGCTGACATTTGTAATAACGGCCGCACTTGGCGTAGCCACCGTGGCTTATGCCGACGACCCCGAAGAAGCAAAGATTACCTCTGTCGAAATAGGACATGGTGGCCATTGGGACAATGCGCTCGTCGTTTATTTCGACCACACCGTTTCGACCGACGGCCCCGATGGTACTTGGGGCAACGGCGATATAATCAGCAGAGCGAGAGATTATATAACCCTTGTGGACGCACAGGGCACCGATCTGCTCAAGGATGTGTATTTGTATAAAGGCAGTCAGGAAATGGTGATTAACATTGCCAACCAGATCTCGTACGCGGTGGGCGCAAAACTGACCGTAAAAGAAGGTTTTGCCCTTGAAACGGGCGCCGTAGTCAAAACGGCGGTAACTTATGAGTACAAGACCGAAGGCTCTCCTTGGGTTCCCGAGGGCGAAGAGGCTTCCGAGATAGAACTCCGTTTCCGTAAAGAAGGCGATCTTGACAGCGTTCGCGCAGGCAACGACGGAGCGTGGGGCGACGCTTCCACTTATTTCCAGATCGGTTTTGACCAGACCGAATGGAAGGGAGACCTCGGCCAGTACGCGGACATATACTCCGATAACCAAGGCAAGGTAGAAATTACCGATTACGACGGAACCACTGTAACCGTTGACAATATAACTTATATCAACAGCGGCAACTTCCTCGTCCGTATGGCTAACGGTTTGGGAAAGACGCTGCTCCCCGGTGCGAAAATCACGTTAAAACAAGGCTTTAAGGTAGTCGCAGGCATTACCACGGCCGTTCTCCCCGAGGATCGTACGTTCGTCGTAGATAAAGCGGACAAGGCAGTTTGGATAATCCCCGCCTACACCCCGAGCATGGACGCCACGTCCATAACCTTCACGAACGACAAGCACGACCTGCACGTCGGCGAGACCCTTCAACTCGAATGGCAACTTTCGGACGGCGCCATCGGCACCCCCAAATTCACCGTTCAAAACGGCAACGTTACGGTTGACGGCAAGGGTCTTGTAACCGCCGAGACCGAAGGCGCGGACGTTATAACCGCCACCATAGGCGAGGTGAACGCCACTTACGAAATTAACGTTCAGCCCCAACTCGTGCTCGAGGGCGTGGAACTCGTCGGCGCGTACAAGTATTGGGTAGCGCAGAACGAAAAGGCCGAACTTCCCGAGTTGAAGGCCCGCCCCGTTTACGAAGGCGGAACCTACGGCGCAGAATTCGACCTTGTCGCGGGTGAAAACCTCACCGTTCCCGAAATAGACACCGCCACCCTCGGCGAGCGCACCGTTCAGCTCACCATAACTTATGACGGACAGCAGTACCCCGTTGACTATCAGGTTCAGGTTTACGAGATATGGGACATGGACATAAGCGAAGTTGCCATAGTTGACTGGTTCAACGGCGCAGTGTTCATTCAGTACCCCAACTCCACCACCAACCTCGCAAACATAACCAACCAGACCTTCCCCGACGTCAACGCCAAGATAACCTACGAGCGTAAGGACGGCACCGTTCTTTACGGCAAGGGCGCGGACAAGACGGTTGGCTGCTACGTGCTCAGCAACGGTAACGTTGCGTGCTTCTTCTTCCAGTTCGGACCCGAGGACATAGAGGACGGCGTTGTTAAACTCGACGCAATCAACGCCCCCGGCAAGTACGAAGTGGGCGACATAATCACCCTTGAAGCGGGCTTTGCCGGTTACCGCTGGACGGGCGACATACAGGCCACCGCGACCGACAACAACGCCATGGCCGAGGGCACGGGCATGTTCATAAAGGAATGCGAACTCAAAGAAACCGTGCAGTACCGTTACGACGGATCCATGTGGACCTTCTTCCTTGAATACGAGGACCTTTCCGTTGCCAAGGAAACCATCGACCTTGAAGTGAACGGTTCGCCCGTTTCGATAGGCGCAAAGAGAGTGCCCGACAACGCCACGAGCGGCACCATAACCTACGTTTCCTCCGAGCCCGAAACCGTTTCCGTTTCCCCGCTCGGAGTGGTCAGCGGCCTCAAAGAGGGCAGCGCGGTCATCACCGTTACCCTCGACGGCGGCAAGGCGGGCAAGATTGAAAAGCAGGTGACCGTTACCGTTACCGACGCCATACAGCGCATAGTCTTTGAGGAAACCGAACTCTCCTTCGGCGTGGGCGACGAATTTGACCCCACCACCCTGCACGCCGTGTTTGAATACGGCAGCGGCAAGAAGGGCGGCGCCGTGGATCTCTCCTCCGCAAGGGTAAGCGGGCTTGACACCTCCGCCGCAGGCGAAGGCACCATAGTCATCAGCGTAACCGTGGACGGCAAGACCTACAGCGGCTCCATCCGTTACACCGTAATCGAAAAGGTGGGCTGCGGCGGCTGCAAGAACGCCTTAGGCATAGAAGCCCTCGCGGCATTCGCCCTGCTCGGCGTGGCGGGATTCATGAAAAGAAAGGTTAAATAACTAACTTAAAGGACAAACCATTAACCCGACAAAGATGCTTAAATTTACAAAAGTACACGTAGAGTACGAGGAAAACCCCGTCGGCACCGACGCGGAAAGACCGCTGTTCGGCTGGCAGTTTGAAAATGCCGAAGGAGAGGTTCAGACTTCGTACAGGATAGAGGTCGCCTCTGCCGCTTTTGCGGCAGAGGCTTCTGCCAAACCCACCAAAAACACCGCCAAACCTGCGGAAAAAGCCACCAAATCTGCGAAAAAAGCCGACCTGTGGGACAGCGGAGAGATTTTATCCTCCGCGCAACTCGGCATACCTTACGGCGGCAAGCCGCTCTCTTCGGGGCAGATCGCCTACTTCCGCGTTACCGTAAAGAACGGCGCGGGGGAGACCACCGTGTCCGGCACGGGGCGGTTTGAAACGGCGCTGCTCTCGCCCGAGGATTGGAAGGGCAGCTGGATTTCCATGCCCGTCAACTTTCAGGGAGGCGCGCTCCTTTTGAGAAAGGAACTCGCATTCCCCAAAGGGGAGATAGACAGGGTGCGCTGCTACGTTGCGGCGATAGGTTATCATGAACTGTACTTCAACGGCGTAAAGGTGGGCGACAGCGTGCTTGCGCCTGCGGTTACCGATTACACAAAGACCGTGGAATACTGCGTGTACGACCCCACGCCCTACCTTGGAGAGCGCAACGTAATCGGCCTGCACGTCGGCCACGGCTGGCTTGGGGACCGAAAGATTCTGGTTCAGATAAACGTCCGGTACAAGGACGGCACGACTTACGAGGACCACACCTGCAACTGCAACGGCTGGTGGATGGGGCGCTCGCCCATAGTCAGCGATTCCATATACGGCGGCGAGGTGTTCGACGCGCGTATCCTCGACGAGTGCGAAGGCTGGGCAAGCCCCGGTTTCGAATGCGGGTGGGACAACGGCTGGCTGTATTCTTTCCTGACCCCCGCGCCCGGCGGGAAACTGCGCGCCGCCACTCAGGAGCCGATACGCGTCGTCTCCCGCACGCCCGTCAAAAAACTTAAAAAGTGCCCTGAATCTCACATTTTCGTCGATGCGGGCAGGAACATGGCGGGTTGGCTGAGGATTACGGCCACGGGCGAACGGGGCGCAAAGATGACCGTTCGCTACGCCGAGGACGTTAAGGACGGAAGGATAAACCGCGTCAATCTGCGCAGCGCCGCCAACGAGGACGTGTACATATTCAGGGGCACGGGAGAGGAAGTTTACGCCCCGCGCTTTACCTACCACGGCTTCCGCTACGCCGAGATAGAAACGGAGGGGAAGGTGAAGATTCTTTCCGCCGTTGCCGAGGCCGTGCGCTCGGACGTCAGGCGCGCGGGCAGTTTCGTCTGCGACGACAAGGGCGTAAACGCCCTGCACGAGATGGCCGCCGACACCGAGGGGAACAACCTGCATTCCATAATGACCGACTGCCCCCAGCGGGACGAACGGCTGGGCTGGCTCAACGACCTTTCCTCGCGTATCTTCCAGACCGTAAACAACTATTCCATGGAGCGGTTCTTCCCCAAGATCATTCACGACATAACCGACACGCAGAACGAAAAGGGCGAAATTGCCGACACCGCACCCTTCTACACGGGTCTGCGGCCCGCCGACCCCGTAAGCGTGTGCTATCTGCTGTTTGCGCTGGCGTGCGTGCGGCTCTACGGCGACACGCGGACGGTTCGCTCCGAATATTCCGCCCTCAAAGCGTGGACGGACAGCCTCCTTTCAAAGCAGAAAGATTTTATTTTGAACTACACCTATTACAACGATTGGGTGGCCCCCGCCGCGTTTGAGGACGTGAGGACGGACGGCGTGTTTGTCTCCTCCGCCTACCTCTACTGGCACCTGCGCTGCATGGCGCAGATTGCCGGAATTGCGGGGAAAACGCGTGATAAAGGCCACTATTCGTCGCTTGCCGCCCAAAGCAAACGCGCCCTCAGGGCGAAATATTACAAAGACGGAAGGTTTGCCGGCGGCACCCAGTGTGAAAATTCCATCGCCCTCTGGCTGGGGCTTTGCCCCGCCGCGGACAGAAAGAAACTTGCCGCTTCCGTCGCCGCCGACATACGCGCGCACGGCAACCACTGCACGTGCGGCAACCAGGGTTACCGCCACCTGTTCTACGCCCTCGGCGAGGCGGGTTACAACGACCTGCTCACCCAAATGCTGCTCAACCCCGAATACCCTGGCTGGGGCTACATGCTCGCGCAGGGCGCAACTTCGGTGTGGGAGAGATGGGAAAAGGAGATGGGTAGTGAGATGCACTCCTTCGACCATCCCATGTTCGGCAGTTACGACGGCTGGCTCTTCAACGTCGTTGCGGGCATAAACGTCGCGCCCGACGCCGTAGGGGCGGACAAACTCGTCATTTCCCCGCGTCCCGCGGCGCGCATGGGCAAGATTTTTGCACGGATAGAAACGCTGCGCGGCACAGTTTCGGTAAGTTACACGCCCCTCAAAAAGGGCGGACGCTACGAAATAACCGTCCCCGCCAACACTTCGGCACAGATAATCCTGCCCGCAAGGATACTCTCCGTCGGCGGCAAACGGCAGGACAAACCCGCCAAGAAACTCTCCGTGGGTTCGGGCCGCTACGTCATAATAACCGCGTAGCCCGCCGCTCGGTACTTTCTGCCGTGAACGTGCGCCGTCTCGGCTCTGTGCTTTGTACGTCGGGAACGTGCGCCGTTCGGACGGCATCGGAAAAATCACATTCTCCGCTGTTTGCGGAAAAATAAAAAGGGAACGCCGCGGCGTTCCTTTTTAGTCCCCTTTTTCTCACAAAAACGCCATTTTTACCGTCGGCGGTCGGATTTTTGCCCGCTTCGCGCCTTTTTTTCGCAAAAACACAAAAGTCCCCTAAATCCCACAAAAACGCCTCTTTCGCCGCCGTCGAGCGGGCGGTTTACACAAGGAGAAAAGAGGAGACCGAACGGCTTGGACGGGAGAAAAAGAAAAGCCGCCGAGCCAATCAATGGGAAAGGAGAAAAGTCCCCGACCCGAGCAAGGGAAAAGGAGAAAAGCCTGCCGCCCGCACAACGGTTGCTTTTTCCGTGAAAATGTTTTATAATATAAAAAAGACAAGAGGGTTTGCCTCGGCGGGTCCGCGGCAGTCTCGGCTATAACAAGAGATTTTACCTCGGCGGGGCTTGGGCAGCCTCGGTTAATAAAAACATACAAGGGAGATCAAAGTGGAAAAGTTTCTCGGGGAAAATATTCCCAAACTCGGTTTCGGGCTGATGCGTCTGCCAAAACTCGCAAACGGCGCCATTGACGTTGAGCAGACCAAAAAGATGGTTGACATGTTCATGCAGGCGGGGTTCACCTATTTCGACACCTCTTACGTTTACGACGGCGGCGAGTCCGAAAAGGCCGCCCGTGCCGCGCTCGTGGAGCGTTACCCGCGGGAGAGTTACACGCTTGCCACCAAACTCAACGCGTGGATGGCAAAGGACGAGCGGGGCGCCAAGGCGCAGTTTGCCACGAGTCTCGAACGCACGGGCGCGGGCTATTTCGATTTCTACCTGCTGCACGCTTTCCAGCGCAACAATTACACCGTGTACGACAAGTACGGTATATGGGATTTTGTCAAAGAGCAGAAAGAAAAAGGACTTATAAAGCATTACGGTTTCTCTTTCCACGCCGACCCGCCGCTACTCGATGAACTTTTGGACAAACACCCCGAGGCCGAATTTGTCCAACTTCAGGTCAATTACGCCGATTGGGAAAATCCGGGCGTCCGTTCGCGCGAGTGCATGGAGATTGCGGCGCGGCACAACAAACCCGTTGTGATAATGGAGCCCGTCAAGGGCGGCGCCCTCGCCGACCCCATTCCCGAGGTCCGCGAGATACTCCGCTCGGCCTCTCCCGCCGCTTCGCCCGCGTCGTGGGCAATCCGCTTCGCCGCTTCCCTCGGCGGGGTCATAACCGTCCTTTCGGGCATGTCGTCCGTGGAGCAGATGCAGGACAATATTTCGTACATGAAAAACTTCGTCCCGCTTGGGGAGAAAGAGCAGGTCGTAATCGCCAAAGCGCAGGCCGCCCTCGCCGTGGACAGATCCATCCCCTGCACCGAATGCCACTATTGCGTGGAGGGCTGCCCGATGAGAATCCCCATTCCCGAAGTGTTTCACGTGGTCAACCACCAACACGGAAACCCCATGTTTCGCACAAAACGCGAGTATACGATAGCCACGGAGGGCAAGGGGAAGGCTTCCGCGTGCATAGCGTGCGGCAAGTGCGAAAAGGCCTGCCCGCAGCACCTGCCCATACGCAAGCACCTCAAAGACGCCGCGGCCCTGTTGGAAAACTGACGTAAAGCGCCGCCCGTAATGGCCGTTTTTTGCGCCTTGCGGCGGTGAAATATAAACCGAAAAATATCAAAGGAGTGAATAAAACTATGTTGGAAAACGTTCTTGTAAAGAGAAACTGTTCCGCACGCGTTAAAATTGCGGTAAAGAGCCTTGTTTCGGCGGGGCTTGTGCTGCTTGCCGTGGTGCTGCCGCAACTCGTGCACGCCGCATTCGGCGCGCAAGGCGGCGTCCTTCTCATGCCCATGTACCTGCCCGTTCTGCTCGGCGGCTGCCTTTTGGGAACGGTGTGGGGATTAGGCGTGGGAATACTCTCGCCCATCGTGAGTTTTGCGCTGACTTACGCCTTCGGAAACCCCATGCCCGCGCTGGCAAGGCTGCCTTTCATGACCGCCGAACTTGCCGTTTTTGCCGTGATATCGGGGGCTTTTTCTAAAAAGATTGCCGAAAACGGCTGGATGGCGTTCCCCGCAGTTGTGCTCGCACAGGCGGCAGGCAGGGCCGCGTTCTTGCTGCTCGCGCTCGTGTTCTCGTCGGTGTCGGCAATTACTCCCGCCGCCGCGTGGAGCCAGGTCGCCGCGGGCATGCCCGGAATGTTCCTGCAAACCGTCCTTCTCCCGTTTGCGGTGATGGGTCTTAAAAAACTGCTCGCCAAATCCCGCGAATAACCGAAAACTTTGCAGATAAGCCGATTTTCCACGGGCAAGCCGTTTTAAGCGATTAAACGGTCTTGCCCTTTTTCAACCCGTCGCTCAAACCAACCCGCCCGCTAATGGATAAACGTTAAACCCAATCATGTGTCCACTGCGGGACAAAATTAAAGACATTCAAACCGCCCCTCGGCGGGATAAACCCGAACACCAAAACACAACAAACGAGGCTCCGACAGAAGTCGGAGCCTCGTTAAGTTTTGTGCGTTTTTGTGCGATTCAGGGGACTTTTGCCTCGAAAGAGGAACAAAACTCCAAATCAACATCGGTGCGGCCGACGGTTTCAAACTCAACCCGTAACCCCAAAAGCCCCAACGGCCTTTCGGTCAATCATCAAAAGCCGGGTCGGTTTGCAAACTCAATCCGCAACCACGATTACTTCTTGAAGGATTCTTCCACGGCTACGGCAACGGCAACCGTTGCGCCGACCATGGGGTTGTTGCCCATGCCGATGAGACCCATCATTTCCACGTGAGCGGGGACGGAGGAGGAGCCTGCGAACTGCGCGTCCGAGTGCATTCTACCCATGGTGTCCGTCATGCCGTAAGAAGAGGGGCCTGCCGCCATGTTGTCGGGGTGGAGGGTTCTGCCCGTTCCGCCGCCAGAAGCCACGGAGAAGTACTTAAACCCGTTTTCCACACACCATTTCTTGTAGGTGCCGGCGACGGGGTGCTGGAACCTCGTCGGGTTGGTGGAGTTGCCCGTTATGGAAACGCCCACCTTTTCGAGTTTCATTATGGCAACGCCCTCGGGCACGTTGTCCGCGCCGTAGCACTTGACGGCTGCGCGCGGCCCGTCCGAATAAGGCCTTTCATACATGACCTTGACAGTCTCGGTAAACGGGTCGAATTCCGTTTCGACATAAGTGAACCCGTTTATTCTGGAAATGATCATCGCGGCGTCCTTGCCGAGGCCGTTGAGGATTACGCGGAGGGGTTTGGTCCTCACCTTGTTGGCGTTGAGGGCGATCTTAATGGCCCCTTCCGCAGCGGCAAAGGATTCGTGCCCCGCGAGGAAGCAGAAGCATTCGGTCTCTTCGCTGAGGAGCATTTTGCCGAGGTTGCCGTGGCCGAGGCCCACCTTTCTGTTTTCTGCAACCGAACCGGGTATGCAGAAGGACTGAAGCCCCACGCCTATCGCGGCGGCGGCGTCCGCGGCCTTTTTGCAGCCCGTTTTGATGGCTATGGCGGCGCCCACGGTGTAAGCCCAAACGGCGTTTTCAAAGCAGATGGGCTGGGTTTCTCTCACTATCTTGTCGCAGTCGATTCCGCGGGAGAGGCAGATGTCCTTGCATTCTTCAACCGAACCGATGCCGTATTCTTTGAGAACGGAATTTATCTTGTCAATACGTCTTTCATAACTTTCAAACAGTGCCATGGTATTATCTCCTTATTCCTTGCGGGGGTCGATGTACTTGTACGCTCCGTCAAACCTGCCGTAGCGGCCGAGGGCCTTTTCATAAGCCTCGTTGGGCGAAAGGCCTTTCTTTATAAAATCGGTCATCTTGCCGAGGGATACAAATTCGTAACCCGTTATCTGCATGTCCTCGTCGAGGGCGAGGCGGGTAACGTAACCTTCCGCCATCTCAAGGTACCTTGCGCCTTTCAGCCGCGTGCCGTACATGGTGCCAACCTGCGAGCGCAGGCCCTTGCCCAAATCTTCGAGTCCCGCGCCTACGGGCAGGCCGCCTTCAGAGAAAGCCGACTGCGTTCTGCCGTAAACTATCTGCAAAAACAGTTCTCTCATGGCGGTGTTTATCGCGTCGCACACAAGGTCGGTGTTCAGCGCTTCGAGAATGGTCTTGCCGGGGAGAATCTCGCTTGCCATGGCCGCCGAATGGGTCATGCCCGAACAGCCTATCGTTTCAACCAGCGCTTCTTCTATGACGCCGTTCTTGACGTTGAGCGACAGTTTGCACGCGCCCTGCTGGGGTGCGCACCAGCCTATTCCGTGGGTCATACCCGAAATGTCGGATATCTCTTTGGCCATTACCCACTTGCCTTCTTCGGGTATGGGGGCGGGGCCGTGCTTGGGTCCTTTTGCCACGCATACCATCTCTTCAACTTCACGCGAATATTGCATAATGTGTTCCTCCGTTATGGTTATGAACAGTATACCATATCCCAAAAAATTTTTCAATCGTTTTAATGCACTTTTCCTCTTGCGCCTCCCTTCTTGCCAAAAGAACGGGGATTTGCTTGACAGAAATTCTTTGTAATATTAAAATATATGTGTATATTTCGGTCGGCGGAAAATTTACCGCACGCCTGTCAGAGGAAAATCCCGCGTCATGACGGGGCGGGAAATTCCGCACGGCATAAAGCGGGCGAACCGCGCCGCACGGCGCAAGCCGCGGCCGATGTACAAGAGAATGCAACGGCAAAATTTACCATTGCCGTCCGGCGGGCTATGCCGCAGAGGAGACAAAATGAACGTAATCGACACACTCCGTTCGAGAGGATTTATCAAACAGACCGTTTACGAAGACGAACTTTACAAGACGCTGGATAGCGAAAAGGTTCCCTTTTACGTCGGTTTCGACCCGACGGCGGACAGCCTGCACATTGGCCATTACATTCCCATAATGGCCATGGCGCACATGCAGCGTGCGGGGCACAAGCCCATCGTGCTCATCGGCGGCGGCACCGCCATGGTGGGCGACCCTTCGGGCAGAACGGACATGCGCGCCATGATGACAAAGGAAACCATTGCGCACAACGTCGAATGCTTCAAACGCCAGATGGGGCGTTTCATCACCTTTGAGGGCGACAATCCCGCCGTTGTCGAAAACAATGCCGACTGGCTGCTCAACCTCAACTATGTGGACTTTTTGCGTGATATAGGCGTCTATTTCTCGGTGAACAGGATGCTTACGGCCGAGTGCTTCAAGACGAGGATGGAAAAAGGGCTGTCCTTTCTCGAATTCAACTACATGCTGATGCAGGGGTACGATTTTCTGCATCTGTATAAAAAGTACGGCTGCCTGCTCGAACTGGGCGGCGACGACCAGTGGTCCAACATGCTGGCGGGCGCCGACCTCATAAGGCGCAAGGAAGGCAAGGACGCCTTTGCCATGACCTTCACGCTGCTGCTCACGAGCGAGGGCAAGAAGATGGGCAAGACCGCCAAGGGCGCGCTGTGGCTTGACGAAAACAAGACCTCTCCTTACGATTTCTTCCAATACTTCCGCAACGTGGAGGACGTCAAGGTTGCCGAGTGCATGAAACTTTTGACCTTCATGGACCTTGAGGAAATAGCCGAACTTACCGCCCACACCGACGAGAGGATAAACGCCGCCAAGGAGCGGCTTGCCTACGAGGTAACGCGGCTGGTTCACGGCAAGGAAAATGCCGACAAGGCGCTCCGGCAGGCACGCGCGGCCTTCGGGGGCGGCGGGGATATGCCCGAACGCACCGTTCCCAAGGACACGGCCACCGTTCTCGACGTGTTGGTTGCAACGGGGCTTGCCTCTTCCCGCGGGGAAGCGCGCAGGCTGATAGAAGGCGGAGGCGTTTCGGTGGACGGCGTAAAGGTAACCGAGATATTCGCGCCGCTGCCCGATTCTGTCGTGCAGGCGGGTGAATTTGTGCTGCACAAGGGCAAGAAAATAAGGATAAAGGTGGTCCTCGGCTGATGCAGCCCATCATCAAGTGGCCGGGCGGCAAGAGCGCCGAACTTGGCGTTATCGAAAGATACCTGCCCGAAAATTACGCACGGTACGTCGAACCCTTCTTCGGAGGAGGCGCGCTGTTTTTCAAAAAGTGCCCCGAATCAGCGGTTATCAACGATATTTCCCAAAATCTCATGGGCTTTTACCGTTACGTTGCAGGGCGTAACGGCAGGTTTTTTGCCTGCCTCAAAGCCATAGACGGCGACTGGTGCAAACTCAAACGCGCCGCGGCCGAGGCCGTGCCAAAGTTGCGTGCGGCGTTCGACGGATACATGGCGGACAATGACGCGGCGGCTCTTGCGGCCGCCGTCCGACCCGTTGCCCAAGAGGTTGCGGACAGTGTTTCACGGGAATCGCACGTCTTGCCGGGCGGCGGCGAATTTGAAAGCGAGGTGGAAAAATCCGTCCTTGCAAAACTTATCCACACCGCGGATAATGCGCGAAAAAGGGGGTTTATTTCGGAAGAGGACATCTTTTCCAACACGGTAACGGGCTTTACCGCAGGCTTTTACAACTACCTGCGCGGTCTGCTCAACGCCGACGCGACGGGCGCGGGCCTCTTCCTTTCCCGCGAGTACATCACCGCCGTTTACTTCTTCGTCAGGGAATTTTGTTACGGCTCGCTTTTCAGATACAACAGGAAGGGGGAGTTCAACGTCCCGTACGGCGGCATCTCGTACAACGGCAAGAACTTTGCCGCCAAGATTCACGCGGCGGAAAGCGCGGCGTCCGTCCTGTCCCGCGCAGAGATCATGTGCGGCGATTTCGGCGCCGTGTTCGACGGGCTGAACGATGACGACTTTGTCTTTCTCGACCCGCCGTACGACTCCGACTTTTCAGATTATGAAGAATACGCCTTTGGCGAAAAGGAGCACAGGCGGCTTGCCGAACGGCTCGCTTCAACCAAGGCCAGGTTCCTGCTCGTCATAAAAAACACCCCGCTCATCGACGAGTTGTACAGCTGCGGCGGCTACGAGGTGGAGGCCTTTGACAACAGGTACACCTGCTGTGTCCGCGGCAGAAACGACCGCGCCGCCGTTCACCTCATCATAAGAAATTATAAATAACGGGCGGGAAACGCCGCAAACGGCGGGCAAGACCCCGCGAGACACACCGCCCGCAAAAATACGCGAAAATGTGCGAAAAAGGGCACTTTTGCCCTTGGAGAGTATATGAAGATAATAGAGAAGATTGCAAAACGGAACCTCGATTCCCGTTCTACACGCCCCGCCTGCATCGCCTTTCTCGGCGACAGCATGACGCAGGGCTGCTTTGAAATTTACGCCGTGTCGGACAGCAGTCTCGAGACGGTTTACGAGGAGAAATACTCCTACGGCGAGTATCTCAAGGAAAGGCTGTACGAACTGTTTCCGCGCTCGAGCATTGTGTGCGTGAACGCGGGTATTTCGGGCGACACGGCAAAGGGAGGGCTTGCCCGTCTCGAGCGCGACGTGCTGAGTTTTTCGCCCGACCTCACGATCGTGTGCTTCGGTCTTAACGACTGCGGCGGTGGCGACGCCGCGCTGGATGCTTACGCCGCCGACCTCAAAAAGATAATCTCCGCCCTTAAAAATGCGGGCGGCGAGGTTATACTCATGACTCCCAACACCGCTGCCGACCACTTGTCCGTCCGCGTTGCCAACGAGGCCGCGCCCTTCGTCAAAAACTGTACCAAAGACGTCGTGCGGCTCGTCGGCGACGGGGTTCTGGACCGTTACGCGGCGGCGGCGCGCAAAGTTGCCGCGGACCTGAACGTGCCCGTGTGCGACCTCTACGCCCGCTGGAAAAAGATGAACGGCTACGGCGTGGACACCACCGAACTGCTCGCCAACAGGGCCAACCACCCGTCCCGCTCCATGAACAGGCTGACCGCCGACATGCTTCTTGAAGTAATGCTCAACAACTGACGGCCGACCCCGCTTTTCCAAACAGAACGAGTGATAAAAAAGCGCCCTGAATCTCACAAAAAACGGCATTCTTACCCAAAAAACCATGCGCCCCGCGTTCCGCGGGGCGCATTTACATTTACAAAATCTCTCGAATAACCCTTACACACTTACAAAAACTCACGGGAGACGACTTTACGCATTTATAAAAACCCCCGAATCTCACAAAAACGCCCGTTTCAGCCCATGTTCTTGCCGCCAAATGTCTCGACTGCGGCGGCGATGAACGCGCCGAGGGCCTTGCTGCGGTAACGGCCTTTCTTCCTCGCCACGGCGAGGGTGCGCTTGGCGTGGGGAGAACAGATGCGGAAGTACACGGCGTTCCGCTGGGGCGCGGCCTCGATTAGGGTGTCGGGCACAAACGCCATTCCCAGCCCCTTGCAAGAGAGGTTGTAAGAGGTCATCAGCTGGTCGAGCATGAGTACGACGTGCGGGCGGACGGCGGCCTCGCGGAAGATGCGCACGGCGCGGTCGTGCATGTCGTTGCCCTTTTTGAGTAGGAGGAAGGAAGCGTCCTCGACGGCCGAAAGGTCGAGCGCGGGCACGCTTTCAGCCCTGCCTTTGCGTATGTCCGCGGCGGTCAGCGCGTGGGCGGCAAGCGCGGCGGCCACGGGCGAATCCTTGGCTGCGGACAGGTAAATGCGTTCTTCACGCATGGGCGTTATTTCAAACAGTTCGCCGTCAAAGTCGTAGTCTATCACGGCGTCCGCCTCACCCGCGAGCGCGAGGTTCTTGAGGTTTTCCGAAGTGGACTCCACGAGGTCGAGTTTGATACCGGGAAACTTCGCCGTATAATTCTTGACGATTTCGGGAATGACGCACGAGGAGACAAAGTTGGTTCCGCCCACCGTAATCGCGCCCGTCTTAAGGCTGTTTATGTCGTCAATCCGCTCCTTCAGGTTTGCCATGACCGCGTAGATCTGCTCGGCCGCCTCTATGTAGGCCTTGCCCGCCTCTGTCAGAGACACGGGCGACGAGCGTCGGTCAAACAGTTCGGCCCCGAGTTCCTCCTCGGTTTTCTTGACCGAAGCCGACAGCGCGGGCTGCGACACGAACAGCGCCTTTGCGGCCTTGGTAAAACTCTTTTCCTTGTAAACGCGGTACACGTAATCCATTGCCGAATACATGGTTTTCCTCCATAAATATATTTTATGATATTCATACTGTAATATATATTTGATTATAACACAGAATTGTTCTATAATCAATAAGGTTTTAAGGAGAATCCCAAAAAAAATGAAAAAAGAATTCAGGACGGAGAGCGACAGCGTCGGGCAACTGCCCATAGACGAAGATGCGTATTACGGCATCCAGTCCCTTCGTGCAAAGGTAAATTTTGACATAACGGGCACAAAACTCAGCCTGCCCTTCATCAAGAACATAGTTCTCATAAAAAAAGCCGCCGCCAAGGTAAACGCCGACTACGGCCTTTTGGCAAAGGAAAAGGCGGACGCGATAATCGCGGCTTGCGACATTCTGCTGCACGGCAAACACAGAAAGGACATCGTGGTAGACGCCGTGCAGGGGGGCGCTGGCACTTCCGCAAACATGAACATAAACGAGGTGCTCGCCAACATCGCCATCGAGATCCTCGGAGGAAAGAAGGGGGACTATTCGCTGATAAGCCCCAACGACCACGTCAACATGGAACAGTCCACCAACGACGTGATACCCACGGCGGGCAAACTTACCGTGCTCGACCTTGCGGCGGGGCTTCTTGCGGAACTCGACCGTCTTGCCAAAACCCTCAGGAAAAAGGCGGAGGAGTTTGACGGAATACTCAAGATGGGCAGAACGCAGTTGCAGGACGCCGTTCCCATGCGTTTAGGTCAGGCATTCGGGGCGTTTGCCACCTCGGTGGAAAGGTCGGCCGCACGGCTTGAAAATTCGCTTGGGGAGATGCGTTCGGTCAACATCGGCGCGACGGCCATCGGCACCGCCATAAACGCAAAAGCCGTCTATTTCACACATATTACCGAAGAACTGTCCGCCCTCAAGGGCGAGAAACTCACCCGCCCGCACGACCTGTTTGACGGCACGCAGAACGTTGACAGTTTCGCCTCGGTCTCGGGTGCGTTAAAGACGCTTGCCATAAATCTCGGCAAGATGTGCAACGACTTGAGGCTCATGTCCAGCGGCCCGCGCACGGGTCTCGGCGAGATAACCCTGCCCGCCAGACAGAACGGTTCTTCCATCATGCCGGGCAAGATAAACCCCGTCATACCCGAGGTTGTCAACCAGGTCGTCTTTCTCGTAATCGGGCACGACGTTACCATAACCATGGCGGCGGAGGCGGGGCAGCTCGAACTCAACGCCTTTGAACCGATAATCTTCTACCAACTGTTCGAATCGCTGCGCTCGCTTACGGCAGCCGTCCGCACGCTCACGGACAACTGCATAGAGGGCATAACAGCAAACGAGGAACGCTGCAGCGAATGGGTCAACCGCAGCGTGGGCATAGTAACCGCGCTCAACCCATACATCGGTTACAAAAAAGCCGCCGAAATCGCGAAGGAATCGCTTAAAACGGGCGAGCCGATAAAGTCCATCGTCCTCCGTCTCGGCCTCATGGACGCCGCCAAACTCGACGAGGTGCTCAACCCTTACGTCCTCACCGAACCCTGCGGCGACGACGGGAAGAACCCCGCCCCAGCTTCCAAAAAAGAGGCAGAATAAAACCCTGACACAAACATAAAACTCACCCGATGGTCTCGGGATATTTACGCTCTGCACCTTCGGGCCCGCCGTACGTCGGCCGTAAAACCCGCAACGGCAGTCCGTAAAATTACCAACCCGTCGGCCGTAAAACCCGCCGAATAAAAGACCCAATAAAAACCTAAAAACCCCGTAAATGTGAGATTTACGGGGTTTTTGCTGATTATCCGTCCACAGCGGATTGTCTGAAACGCGGCGCGCAGGTTTTCTCCAATGCGGCTCGCGGGTTTTCTCAAAGGAGCCTTTATTAAACGCGCGTTATGCCATGGCGACTTCTTCTATGGTGTGGGCGATGAAGGAGAGGTGGTCGCCCGCGCGTTCGATGTTGGAAACGAGGTTTATGAACACCCCGCTGCTCGCCGCCGTGCATTCGCCTCGGTTGAGGCGGTCTATGTGTCCCGCAACGAGAATGCGGCGGTACTCGTCAAGCCTGTCCTCTTCGGCGTCCACTTCGGGCAGAATCTTCATGTCCTTCTCCGTTCTCGCCCTGCGCGTCAGGTCGTACAGGCGGGAGAAGGAGGCGAACATCTCCTGCAGCGATTCGAGAACGCCCGGGGAGAAGGACAGTTCTTCCCTGACGGCGCGCGAGGTGTACTTTATAAAGTTGTCGGCAATTTCGGCAAGCCTCACCACGTCCGAATTGTTGCTGTGCAGAATAGAAATGCGCTTTTGGTCGTTTACCGTGAGGTCGTGCGAGGACACGCGGATGAGATATTCGGTGAGGGATTTGGACAGTTCGTTGACCTCGCTGCACTTTTTGGTAATCTCCTCAAAGTCGTCGGTGCGCTTGGAAACAAAGCCCTCAAACCCTTCTTTCATGGCGTTGTAGGCTATATCCGCAATGCGCACGGTCTCCTTGTTGGCCTGGTCGATGGCCACGGTGGGGGCGGAGAGGAAGCGGTCGTCTATAAAACTGCCGTCGCTCTTCTTGCCGTCTCGCACAAGCGCGCCCGCCAGCGCCACAAACACCTTTGTGAGCGGCAGGAACAGCGCCGTGCACACGATGTTGAAAAAGGTGTGGAACATTGCAATCTGCTGTTCGGGGTTGGCAAACCACCGCTCGAACGTTACCGCCATAAAGTCCTTCCAGCACACGAGCAGCACGAAGAAGATGACGCAGCCGAACACGTTGAACATCAGGTGTATGAGACCCGCGCGCTTGGCCTCGGTATTCGCGCCGAAAGACGAAATGATGGACGTTACGCACGAGCCTATGTTGGAACCGAGCACGATGAACAGCACGGAGTTCCCGCCGTTGCCTATGATGACGCCGCTGCCCGCAATGGCGATGAGTATACTCGTTACCGCTGCGCTGCTCTGCATCAGCGCGGTCGCCGCCGCACCGAGAAGAAGCAGGAGGAAGGGGTTGGAAACAGAGGAGAACAGCCTGTTCACCGTCGGTTCGTAATCGTTTTTCAACGATTCCATGGACCCCGTCATCAGCGAAAGCCCCACGAAGATCATGCCGAGACCCGCCACCGCATAGCCGAGGGATTTAATCTTTTCCTTTCTGGCCGCCATGCTTATTATCATGCCGAAAAGGACGAGGGCTATGGCGTAATCGGTTATGCTGAAAGAATCGAGGGCGGCGATCTGCGCGGTTATCGTCGTGCCTATGTTCGCGCCCATGATGAAGGCCGTTGCCTGATAAAGGGTCATAAGCCCCGCGTTGACAAAGCCTATCACCATCACGGTGGTAAGGCCCGAACTTTGCACTATCGCCGTTGTAAGAGCGCCAATTCCCACGCCGACGAGCGGGTTTTTGGAGGACTTGCGGAAAAGCGTTTTCAGCCTGCGGTTGGCAAGTTTTTCCATGTTGTCCGAAAGTTCCTTTACACCGAACAAGAACACGCCAAGCCCTGCGAGAAGAGTGAATATGTGTGCCATTTACACCTCTGTCAATTTATAAAAAACGGCCGATTTCGCGAAGGAATCGGCCGAATCGTTTATTTTATCACCGCTGTGCCGCCAAGGTAGGGGCGCAGAACTTCGGGCACCGTAACCGAGCCGTCGGCATTCTGAAACTGTTCTACAATCGCGGGCAGCACCCTGCTCGTTGCCAGCCCGGAACCGTTGAGCGTGTGCAGATAACGCGGCTTGCCCGTCTTGGAATCTCTGTACCTCGTGTTGTTGCGCCTTGCCTGGTAGTCGCGCGCGTTGGACACCGAACTTACTTCCTTGTAAATTCCCATGGAAGGAATCCACACTTCTATGTCGTACGTCCTCGCCATGCTTGCCGAGCAGTCGCCCGCGGCGAGTTTGGAAAGGCGGAAGTGCAGCCCGAGTTTGCTCATAAGTCTGCAGGCCTTGCCCACGAGTTCTTCAAAAGCGGCGTCCGACCCTTCGGGCGTGGTGTACTGAACCATCTCCACCTTGTTGAACTGGTGGCCGCGGATCATGCCGCGCTCTTCCTGCCGTGCGCTGCCCGCTTCCTTGCGGTAACAGGGAGTGTAGGCGAAAAATTTCATGGGCAGGGCGGATTCGTCAACTATTTCGCCCGCGTACATGTTTACGAGGGCGGTCTCCGCCGTGGGCAGCATAAAGCGGCATTTCGTCTTGTCCTCTTCGCCGTCCACCCAATAAACCTC
Source organism: uncultured Clostridia bacterium (assembly GCA_947627065.1). Classification (GTDB taxonomy): domain Bacteria; phylum Bacillota; class Clostridia; order Christensenellales; family Borkfalkiaceae; genus RGIG3732. The sequence continues at coordinate 20,262 of CANQUN010000008.1, read as the reverse complement.
GTCGCTGAACTTGGGGAATTGCCCCGCGCCGAACCCGCAGTTGTAGCCGAGTTGGTGAGGGGGGAGTATCATCTCGTAACCGTCGGCAAGGTGTTCGGAAACGAAGAAATTGAGAAGCGCCCATTCCAGCCTTGCGCCCATGCCGCGGTATATCCAATAACCGTTGCCCGAAAGTTTAACGCCTCTCTCGTAGTCGATGAGACCCAAAGACGTGCACAGGTCCACGTGATTTTTGGGTTCAAACGAAAACGCGGGCTTCTCGCCGAAAACCGAAACGACGGCGTTGTTCTCCTTTTCCCCGGGCAGAAGGTCGTCGTCGGGAATGTTGGGCAGGCGGCAGAGGAAGTTGAAAATCTTTTCCTCAAGTTCGGCCTGCTGCTTGTCCCCCTCGGCAATCTTGTTGCCAATCTCCTTCATCTCGGCAAATATGCCGTCCACGGGCTTGCCCTGCTTTTTAAGCACGGGAATTTCGGCAGAAACCTTGTTCTTTTCGGCCTTGAGGTTTTCCACCCACGCTATGACCTTCCTGCGTTCGGCGTCCCAGCCGATAAGCTCGCCGAAATCTACAATGCAGCCCTTTTTCGCAAGGGCGGCGGATATCTTTTCGGGATTTTCGATGATTGCTTTTATATCGAGCATAAAATTCTCCTTGCCGCGGACGGTAAGCCGCGGCCTTGTTTTTATCTTTGCACCGTGCAGTAAATAGAACCGCTACGGTAATGTTTTTGTCTTTATGTCGTGCGGGATATGCCCCGCCACGTACATGTTTTTATCTTTATGTCGGTAAACCGTGAAGTTGCTCCGACGGTTGCTTTTAATGTTTCTGCGGGCGGGTTGATGTCCCGTCTCGGCCGTTGTTTTTGTTTTTTCGCCGTGCCGGCGGGTAAGCCGCACACCATCGTTTTTGTGCGTTTTAGGGCACTTTTGCTCTTTGCGGGGATTTTTTGCCGCCCCGCGCCGCCGCGCACTCATGCCGCCGTTCTGTCCTGAACCGCCGTGCGTTCGTGCCGCCGTTCGGCTCTCAATCTGCGCTTGTCCGTTCGGCTGCCCGGCTTTCAACCGACGCGGCCGTTCGGTCTCATTATATAATAGTATATAATATTTTACGGATAAAATCAATCGTTCACTCGCGGGTTTTCAAATTTCCCCGCGGGCGGCGGCAAGAACAAACCGCGGGCGGCGGCAAGAGCAAACCGCAAGGCGGCGGCCAAAACCTAAAACGCCAAAGCTCAAAAACGGCAAAAGAGAAAAATTGTAAAATACGCTTGATATATCCCGCCCGCTTTGGTATAATTAAGATATGGGATACGTTAAGGACGAAAGAATAAAACAGATACAGCTCTGCCTTGAGATAAACGGCAGGATGACCTATTCGGAGCTTAACGAAAAATTTCCGAACGTTTCCGAAATGACGATACGGCGTTACGTTTCCGAACTGGAAAAGATGGGCTGCGTGGTCCGCGTTACGGGCGGCGCCGTTTCGCTTGCGCAGACCACAAAGTATACCGAAGGCGGCATTCTCGACCGTGCCAACCTCAACATCTTTGAAAAACTCAGCATAGCCGAAAAAGCGGTTTCTCTCGCCGAGGAAAACGCCACGCTGTTTATCGACGGCGGTTCCACAACCACGCTGTTCGCCCGCGAACTGCCCGACCGCGACTACCGCGTTGTTACCAACGGCATAAACGTGGCTGCCGAACTCACTTCCAAACTCCGCCCCAAGGTGCTCATCATCGGCGGGGAGTTTTCCAAAAAGAACGAATCCACCTTCGGCAGGCGTGCGGAAGCCTTTCTTGCTTCGGAAATGATAGACGTTGCGTTCATGGCAACGCCCGCGTATTCTTACAACGACGGGTTCTCCTGTTCCGAGCGGGAGGAGGCCGAACTCAAGTCCTACATCCTCACCCGTGCGAGGAAGCGCGTCATGCTGCTCGACTCGAGCAAACTCGACAAAACGCTCTCCTACACCTTCGCCCGGATAGAAAACGTCGATTACATCGTAACCGACGACAATTTCCCCGAAAACCGCAAGGCCGAATTCCGCAAGCGCGGCGTCCGCGTCGTGTGATTTTGGCAAAAGGTTTGGCTTTTACCCTGCAATGATTTTGTTTGGGTAAAAGGCTTGGCGTTTTCTGTAATGATTTTACTCGGGTAAAACGTTTGGGCGTTTATTCTATTCCATGTAATTTTCGGTTTGCGCCGCGAGGACTTTTGCCTCACGGCTTTTTATGCCCGCAAAGGGGCTTGCGGCGAAGTTTCTCGACAAAAGCCTCGGACGAGCGGCGGGCAATTTTACAAAATTCGACGAATAAAGTGGTAATATTTACAGAAAGTGCAGGCTGAACGCTTGCCTTTTTTACAATTTTGAGGTATAATTGTCGTATAGAAGTTAAAATTGTAAAATCTATGGACGGTATAATATGAAATATTCTGTGGCATTACTGATGGACGGCGGCGGAGAGTTGCGGAGCGAACTTGAAAAGGACGGAGACTTTGCGGTCGTGGCCGAAACCTCGGACGGGGACAGGGGACTTGCCGAAGTTTTAGCGGCAAAACCCGACGTCGTGATTCTCGACCTCGTGCTCAAAGGCATGGACGGGCTGACACTGCTCACCCGACTCAAAGAGAACGGTTACGAAGGCAAGCGGGCGGTGTATTCCGCCTGCGCGGGGGACGAAACCATCCGTTCGGCCACCCGCCTCGGCGCCGACCTCTACCTCGTGCGGCCATTACGTGCGGAGATTGTTGTCGAACGCATAAAGGCGCTTACCGAGAAAGGCGTTCCCGAAGCCAAAGCGCGGGAGGACGGCGCGGCGGATCTCAGGATAAGCAACGTCTTCCTTTCCGCGGGCATACCGCCGCACATCAAGGGTTACGGCTTTTTGCGTTCGGGCGTAAAACTCGCCATGAGGGACCCCGCCATTCTCGGCAACATAACCAAGCAACTTTACCCGACCATCGCCCGCGAGTACGGAACCAGCCCCAGCAAGGTAGAACGCGCCATCCGCCACGCCATCGAGGTGGCGTGGAACAGAGGAAGGATAGACAACCTCAACTCCATCTTCGGCGTAAACTTCTACAAGGCGGGGGACAAGCCCACCAACGGCGAATTCATCGCCCTCGTCGCCGACCGCCTTATTCAGGAGCAGCGCATGGGCAAACTCGGGTAACGCCCTGACCGCGACATAAGAATAAGGTATGGGTAAACTCGGGTAACCCATGATGCAGGAAAGGTATAGGTAAACTTTAGTAAACCCGTAATACAGAATAAGGTCGTCAATTCGGATAAGTGCCCTAAATCTCACAAAAACGCGGTTTTTGCCCTGTTGCACCTGTGGGCAATCTTTACCGTCTGCACCGCGCGTAAATCTTCTCGTTACCTCTTTACTACCCGTCTGCGCTGCTCGTTTTGACCCAAATATTCATCTTTAACCGCTAAACTCCATGACACAAATAAAACCCTGTGAAAGTACTCGCAGGGTTTTTGTCGGTTTTTGCTCTTTTCGCCCGCACAAGGGTAAAGGGCGATGCCTTTACTCATCTCAAAACGAGGCAAAAATTTCTCGGTACTCTCCCCAAAAGTGGTCTGAATCGCACATTATCGGGGTATCGGAGGGGAGTACGGGCGCATTTTAATGGATACTCGGAAGGGATTACGGGCGGAGTTCGAGCAGGACGTCGTAAGGAATGTCGCAATCGGTGGGAGTAAGATCGCTTACCCGCAAAACCCCGCGCGTTATCTTTTTGTCCGGCGGGTCGCCCAGCCACCGCTGCAGCAGGTACAGGCGGTTGCCGCCGCCGAGTTCGGCAGACAGGAAGCCGATGAACCAACGGCCGAGTTGGACGGATGCTTCGTACAGGTCGGGAACGGCGTCGCGGTGCTTGCTCTCAAAGGCCAGCAGCGCGGCGGCGGACTTCACCTCGTACCACGTGCACAGGGTGCGGAACCGCCCGACAAATTCGCCGCTTTGGCGATGTCGCCGTCAAGGGCAAGCCCGTCGAGGAAGAATATCGAATCGGGATACTTCACGTCCGAAAAAATCTCCGCAGCCGCGAAGTCGGTCTTGCTCAAAGCCCGTTCGGCACCCAAAAAGAGAATTGCGCTCATCTTGCTCCTTTGCCGCAATCCGCGGCGGTTTTGTCGTGTTTTAGGCGGGTTATGCGGCGAACTTGTTTATCGATAATGCGGCAAATGTCCCGCTTTGCTCCGCAACCGCCTGTCCCCAAAGGCGTAAAGCGCCCAAAGGTGTTCCACGAGGCGTAAAGCACCAAAGGCGTAAAGCCCCGCGGCCATTCTCCCGCGGTGCAAAACTGCAAATCCCCAAGACAATCAGTCCGCAAGGCACAAAGCCCCAAAGACGTAATGCACCCAAGGCACAAAGCCCCCAAGGAGAGAAAAACGATAGGACAGCCGCCCTATCGTTTAACCCTTAATTCCATATATTCCCCCTTGTTTTCCAAACGGTAGCGGAGAACCGCGGCTCCTATCAAAAATTCCGCAAAAAGGATAGCCCCGACAAACAAAGACATTCGGGGTAGAGGACAATGAAGTCTCTTCTTTTGAAGGAAAATTACTTGTTGAAGGTATCCTTATAGTTTTTGCTGAATTTTACCACAGGAGTCTTGCAAGCGGGGATATCCACTTTTTCACCCGTCTTGGGGTTGATGCCGGCTCTGGCTTCCTTTTCCTTCAATTCGAAGGTGGCAAAGCCCGAGATGTGGACATAGTCGCCGCTCGCCAAAACGTCGGTGAGTGCTTCTTTGAATGCCGTAAGGCTGGCATCTGCTACCTTGATCGTAACGCCAAGTTTGTCGGCGTAAGCGCGAACAAATTCACTCTTGTTCATTGTAAACCTCCAAAGAAATTATTTACAGGGAAATTCTCCCTTGTGTATTATTATAACACTTTTTTCAGGCATTGCAAGCGATTTGAGGCCAAAAATGCGGAAATCGCAAATTTTTTTGACAAAATTTTTCTCTGACGGGCGGTTTTTGAGCGCGGCACGCCCGAAATCGGGCAATTTTTCGGAAAAAGAATATCAATAAACCGACTTATCGGCGGTCGAAAAGGTGCCCGTCTTTTGCGCCATAGCCGCCCGTTTTGCCTCTTACGGGCATTTTGACGCGCGAAAACGGACAACAATGCGGGGTTTAACGCCATTTTTCGACGGCCGCCCGCCGAATCTGCCCCGCCCGAGCCGCCGCAAGTTGCCGCCGATACTCAACCGCTTGACAAAGACGAAGAAAGGCGTTACAATATATATAATATAATGAAAAGCCTCCCCGCCGAACGGCGCACGGCAGTCCCAAAGCGCAAAACGCCAAGGGCGTTGCCGCGTCCCGAAGCGCCGAGCGCAAAAGCCAAGCACAACGCGCCGAGCGCAAACACCGAGCGCAAACACCGAGGCAAGGCAGAACGGGGAGGGCTGAATTACGGAGAACGTATGCACAGACAGCTGATCGTGCGCGCGCTCGCTTCCAAGCGGCCGCGTAAAAGGCTGAAAGCCATAAAGAAACTTAAAAAGTACGAGGCGGCCGACCCCGCCCTCGCACCCGAAACCGCTGCGGGCAGCGGATTGTTTTCCGCACACACGTGCTATTCGTTTTCGCCTTTCACGCCGTCAATGGCGGCGTACCTCGCTTACAAGAGCGGGCTGGCGCTTTGCGGAATATCCGACCACGAGACGCTTGCGGGTGCGCAGGAGTTTTTGAAAGCGGCCGCTATCCTCGGGATAGACGCTTCCGTCGGCGTGCAGATGAGGGCGAGATTCTACAACGGAGAGGGGCGGCAACTGAGCGTTTTATATGAGAAAGACGCGGGATTTGTAACCCTGCACGGCATTCCCAAAAGCGAGATTGCCCCGCTTGACAAGGAACTTGCCAAGGTGAGAAACGCCCGCCTTGCCCGCGGCCGCAGGATGGTGGAACGGTTCAACCGCCGTCTCAAAGATTACGGAATATCTTTGAATTTCGACAAGGACGTCAAGCCGCTCAGCCTCGCTTCCGAGGGCGGCACCCTGACCGAACGGCACATTCTCTACGCCTTTGCCCAAAAGCTGGTTGACAAATTCGGCGACGCCGACAGGATAAAGAAGTTTATAACAAACGACCTTGGCATAAACATCGAGGAGGAGTATCTCAACGCCGTTTCGGACATAGAAAGCCCCTATTACGCGCACGATCTCGTGTCGTGCCTCAGAAACGAGGCGCGGTTCTTCTACGTTAGGGCGGACGAGATTCCCGACGTAAAGGACGTTGTTGCCATGGCAAAGCGGCACGGCGCGCTCATCGCTTACACCTACGTCGGCAGTGCGCACCGCCATTATGCGGAGGGAGAGGAAAAGGTGATAACCCTCGAGGACGGGTATCTGTCCGAGTTCATCGCCTACCTCGGCGAGTTGGGCTTTGACGCCGTGGAGTATTTCCCCGACGACGTTCCGCCCCAACGCGCCGAATACATCGCGCGGGAAGCGGCGGCAAACGGAATGTTCGTGCTGCCCCACTGCGACGTAAGTTCGCCCCGCCGCCGTTTTGCCCCCGCCGAGAAAACGCAGGGGCCGCTGACCGTAAACATGTGGGCGGTTGCGGGGCACGAACGGTGCGCCGAGATAAACCGGGACGACGGGCTTAATTCGCAAAAGTCCGTCGCCAAGAATCCCGACCTCGGGCTGCGGCTGGGGCTTTACGCCGAAATAGCCAAGTTGGGAGTAAGTAAAAAATAGCCGATTTTATGAGAAAAAGGCGGGTAATCCATGCAACTCGATAAAGTTTTGAAAAAGATAAAATACGTCGTGTTCGACACCGATGGCACGACCACGATGGACGGCAAACCCCTTGAGTTTGCCAAAGAGGCCCTCGCCGCCGTGCGCGCCGCGGGCAAGAAGGCGGTGTTTTTCACCAACGATACTTCCCTCGGGGAAAGGTCGCTTGCCCAAACGCTCACAGACATGGGCGTTGGCGAAGAGGACGACGTGTTCATGACTGCGGGCGGCATAACCGCCGAGTACATAAAGGAGAACTACCCGGGGGCAAAGTGCCTTGTGGCGGGCACCTCGGGCCTTGCGGAGGACCTTACCTCCCGCGGTGTGCAGACCGACGCCGAAAACCCCGACGTCGTGGTTCTGGGCGACGACCCCGAACTGACCTACGCCAAACTGAAAAAGGCGATAAGTGCCCTGAATCGCGGAGCAACGCTCATTTCCGCATCTCCCGACGCGTGCGTGATGACGGGCGACGGAGCCATGCCCGCCTGCGGCGCGTGGGCGGAGATGGCAGAGCGAGTTACGGGCGTAAAGCCCGCCGCCGTACCGGGAAAGCCAGACGTTTACGCGGGGGACAAGCTGCTTGAAAAACTCGGCTGCAACCCCGACGAGATACTCATCGTTGGCGACAGCCTGACCTCGGACGTCGCCTTCGGCGTGAACTGCGGTTTCTACACCATGGCCGTGCTCACGGGGCTTACGGACGAACGGCTGATAAGGATGAGCGACACCGTGCCCGACATCACGCTGCCGGATCTCAAAGAGATGGCCGAGTGGCGGGACGACGCGTGAGACGCCACCCGCCAAAAACGCAGAAAAAATGCGAAAAATGCGAAACATTCGCCCAAAGCCTTGCGGACGGCGGCAAAATGTGGTAAAATAATACGAACAAAGGTTAAATTATGGAAAAGTTGCTTGCGGCGGACTTCTGGGCCGTCGTCGCCGAATATTGGTACGTTGCCCTGCCCGTTACGGCCATCGCCCTGCTTCTCATCGGGGTGATCGTGGCAACGGTGGCTTCGGGCGTGAGGCAGGCCGGGGAAAATTACCGCGTCGCCGCCGGCAGACGGGACATGGAAGAACGCAAGAGGCAGAAGGACGAAGAACTGCGCGCCCGCACCCTTCCCGTTCACAGCGAGGGGGACGTGTTTGACGACGACGAACCGACCGCAGACGACAAACCCGCCGACGCCAAAAAAGACGCAAACGCCAACCCCGCACAAACCAAATCTGCAGCCGCCAAAGATGGCACAGAGAGCAAGCCCGAAAGCGGCACGGCGGCAGCCGTTCCGCCCGTAAGGGACGGGGAAGAACCCGCCTCCGACTCCGACCCAGAAACGGCCAAAGTGCCCGAAAACGCACAAAATACCGACATTTCAAGCGAAGAGACCCCGCCTTACGGCGAGGATAATCAAGAATACAATCAAGATGATTCAAACGAGGAGGAAATAAACATGGCAGAAAAGAAAGGGGCAAAGCCCGCCGAAAAGGAAACCAAGAAGACCGAGGCCAAGGACGTGAAGAAGACGCCCGCCGCTTCGCCCGCGGCAAAAGTTCCCGCCAAGGAACCCGCAAAAGCGCCCGCGGCCAAACCCGCCAAAGCGCCCGCCAAGGCGACCGAAAAGGCGGAGACCGCAAAGGTTGAGACCGCCAAGCCCGAAGCCAAGAAGGAGGACACTTCTCCCGCAACCGTCGAGGACAAGGCCAACAAGGCCGTGTACCGCGTGAGTTACGACAAGGAGAACAAGGAGTGGCTCATCAAAAAGGACGGGGCGCAGCGCGTCATCCGCAGGGTCCGCACCAAGGCCGAGGCGGTGGAACTTGCCAACCAGTTCGCTTCCAACCAGGAACTTTCCCTCTCCGTGCAGAAGAAGGACGGAAAATTCCAGAAAAAATCCAACTACAACAAGATGATTTCCGACAAGGGAGACAAATAATACCGTCTTGAACGTACTCGTTACATTGAACAGGGGATACCTCGGGCATTTCGGGGTGATGCTGTCAACGCTCATACCGTGCACCGCGGACAGCGTGCACCTGTACGTCCTGCACGACGACCTCACCAAAGAGGACGAAGCGGAGGAGAGACGGCTCTTTCCCGAGGTGGAATTCACCTTTATTTCCATGGATAAAACGCTTTGCGAAGGATTTCCCGCTGCAAAGCGTTATCCGTATACGGTGTATTACAGAATATTCGCGCCGCTCGTCCTTCCAAAGGAAGTGGATCGGATACTCTACCTCGACTGCGACCTTGTCATTCACAACAACATAGACGGATTCTACCGCATGGAATTCGGAGACGCGCTGTTTGCCGCCTGCTCGCACACCGAAAGGCAGGCGTTCGTCCGCATGTTCAACCGCGTCCGCCTCGGCGTGGGGCGGGACAAGGTGTACATGAACACGGGCGTCCTTTTGATGAACGTAAAGGCCCTGCGCGCCGCGCTTGACGTTGACGAGATACGCGAGTACACCGTGGACAACAAACGCCGTCTCATCCTGTTCGATCAGGACGTAATGTGCCGCTTTTTCGGGGACAGGGTAATCGTGTGCGACACCATGAAGTACAACCTGTCGGACAGGCAGCTCATCCGCCTCGGCGTAAATCTCGACGACGACGCTTGCACCGATTGGGTGGACAAGAATAACGTCATAGTCCACTACATAGGCAAAAACAAACCGTGGAAGCCCGATTACAGGGGCAGGCTAGACGGTTATTACAAGAAAGGAGAAGCGCTTTTTTCAGAAAGGAAGGAGCGCAAGGACGACAAGGCATGAAGATTTTCAAGTGGCTTTTCAACAGGTTCTTTGTTGTCTCGCTGGTCATAATTTTACAGATAGCGTTCATCCTGCTGCTGTTCATATACGGGTCGGTAACGTCCATATTCGTCCAGATAGCGGCGTCGGTGATAGGTCTTATAATGCTCGTTCACATCCTCACCACCGACATCATGCCCGAACAGAAACTGCTGTGGGGCGTGCTGCTCGTGGCTTTTCCCGTGGCGGGAATCGGCCTTTACTTCATGCTCGGCGACGCCATGTGGACGAGGAGGACAAAGGAGCGCATGCGCCGTTCCTTCTTCAAACAGGCCCCCACGGTAAACGCCTGCACAGACCTCCCCGAAAAGTACAGCGGACAGATAGACTACCTCGTGCAGGTGGCGGGCACCGCCGCTTACAGGGGCTGCGCAACCCAATACTTCCCCTCGGGCAAGGAATATCTCGCGTCATTACTTTCCGACCTCGAGGCCGCCGAGAAGTACGTGTTCATGGAATTTTTCATCGTCGAGGAAGGCAGGATGTTAAACCCCATTCTCGACATACTCGAAAAGAAGATAGGGCAGGGCGTAGAAGTCCGCTTCATGTACGACGACATCGGCAGCGTGCGCAAGGTCCCCGCGGGATTCTACAAAAAACTGAGAAAAAGGGGACTAAATTGCGTAAAGTTCAACCGCTACACCCCGTTCGTTACCAACCTGCACAACAACCGCGACCACCGCAAGATAGTGGTTATCGACGGTAAAATCGCCTACACGGGCGGCTTTAACCTCGCCGACGAGTACATCAACGAGGCGGGCAGGAATTACTATTGGAAAGACACGGGCGTGCGCATAGAGGGCAACGCCGTGGGCGAATTTGCCGAACTTTTCCTTCAACTCAACGAGATGACCGTGAAGAAGGAGAACCTCGACTTTGCCGACTACATAGACCGCACTCCCGTGGACAAGGGTGAGGACGGAATAATCGTGCCCTTCGGCACGGGGCCGCGGTTCTTCTACAAGACGCCCGTCGCCTCCGAAGCCTTCCTCAACATGATAAACGAGGCCGAACGCGAGATAGTTATAACAACGCCTTATCTCATCCTCGATTACAGCCTTAACAGGGCGCTGTGCCTCGCCGTGCTGCGCGGGGTGGACGTAAAGGTGGTTATCCCCGACGTTCCCGACAAGAAAACCGTTTATCTCATGACCAAAAACAACGCCGAGTACCTGTACGACAGGGGCGTTTCCGTCTACCGCAGCACGGGCGCGTTCCTGCACGCCAAGTCCATAATGGTGGATGGCGAAGCGGCCATTCTCGGCACCATAAATTTCGACTTCAGGAGTTTTCTCCACCACTTTGAAAACGGCGTGTTCATGTACAAGACCAAGGCCGTGGAAGCCCTCAGGGCGGACGTGGAGAGCCTGTGCGTAAAGGAGAACGAATTCGGCGAGGACGTGCGCAGCAACGCCGTCGGCAGAATGCTGTACGCGCTCGTCAAGATATTCATTCCCCTGTTCTGAGAGGCAAAAAGCCCCTTTTTCACACAAAAACGAGGGATTTTTATGACCATTTCACCTGAAGATTACCGCGAGTCCCGCTGCCCGCTGTGCAGCGCGGAGGAGGAAGAACGCGCCGCCAACTCGGTGCCCGTCGTCCGCATTCTCGACAGGCTGGACGGCTACCTTAAACGAAATGATGCCGCGGGTGCCGAAGCGCACCTTAAATATTGGCTGGGCGAAGCAGAGGCCCTCGGCGACCGCCGCGGCGCGCTCAGCGTCGTCAACGAACTGATGGGGCTTTGCCGCAAACTCGGCAAGAAGGAAGAGGCGCTTGAATACGCAAAAAAGGGGTGCGGCCTCGTCGAGCGGCTCGGCATGACCGACACGGTTACCGCGGGCACCACTTACCTCAACGCCGCCACCGTAAACAAGGCCTTCGGCAACGATGAAAAATCGGCAGAACTGTTCGCCAAGGCCCGCCCGCTGTACGAGCGCGCGCTGCCACAAGGGGACGAACGGCTGGCCGGGCTTTACAACAACATGGCGGTTACACTCGTCGCCCTCAAGCGGTTTGACGAGGCGCGCGGCCTCTACTCCCGCGCCATCGAAATAATGGAAGCCAAGGGCGGCTTTGCAGAGGTGGCGGTCTCCTGTCTCAACCTCGTAAGCCTTGCCGAAGCCGAGGCCGATTGGAAGGGAGAGGTTGACGAAAACGCCGTGCGTACGGAAATCGCGGCACTGCTCGCCCGCGCCCAAACCATGCTTAACAAGGCGACCGTCCGCGACGGGAATTACGCCTTTACCTGTGAAAAATGCGCCGAAACCTTCGCCTACTACGGCATGACGGCGTTTGCCGAAGAACTCCGCCTTCGCGCAAGGGGGATATATGAAGGGTCTTGACCTCGCCCGCGAATATTACCGCGCTTACGGGGCGGACATGATAAAAACGGGCTTTCCCGAGTTGGAGAATAGAATCGCCGTGGGGCTTTGCGGCAGCGGGTCGGAATGCTTCGGCTACGACGACGAACTCTCGCAAGACCACGACTTCGGACCGGGGTTCTGCATGTTCGTCGGCGACGACCTTGACAGCAGGACGCTCTTCGCCTTGGAGCGCGCTTACGCCCGCCTCCCCAAGGAGTTCATGGGCTTCCGTCGTCCCGCGCTCGATCCCGCGGGCGGAAACCGCCGCGGCGTCCTTTTGACAAGCGAATTTTTCACGCGGTTCGTCGGCAGGGCGGACGGCGAACTCTCCCTTGCCGAGTGGCTGACCATTCCCGAGAGTTATCTGTTCGAAGCGACGGACGGGGAGATTTTCCGCGACGACCTCGGCGAGTTTTCGGCAATAAGAAAAAAACTTTCCGTCATGCCAGAGGACGTCCGCCTCAAAAAACTTGCGGGCAACCTCATGGCCATGTCGCAGGCGGGGCAGTACAACTACATGCGCCTTGTGGAGCGCGGCGAAGTTTACGCCGCACAACTTGCCGCCATAAATTTTGCAAACGCTGCGGGCAACTGCATTTTCCTTCTCAACAAGGCTTACTCGCCTTATTATAAATGGCGTTTCCGCAGGATGAAGGAACTGCCCGTCCTCGGCGAGGCGGCGGACGATTTGGGACAGATAATCTCCACCCCAAACGACAACGCGCAACAAAAGTACGGCATGATGGAAGAAATATCCTCGTCGGTCGCCGCCTATCTCATGGCGGACGAACTGTCGGAAGCCACCTGCGGGGACCTTTCCAAACACGCCGTTTCGGTAAACGACAGGGTGTCCGACCCCGCGCTCCGCAACGCCGACATACTCATTGCAGTATAGCGTTTTTGTGAGAAATAGGCGGCTTTTGCGTTTTTTGGACACCTGCCGCCTCAAAACGGCGACTTTGTGAGAAAAAGGGCACTTTTCGCACCGACGTGCGGAAATTTGCGAGAAAAAGGGCACTTTTTTGTGTTTAACAAAGGAGGGAAAAGATGAAGTACAGAGAATCCGAAGAGATGTATCTTGAAACCATCCTTCTCATCGGCAAACGCACGGCCGACGTTCACGCCGTGGACGTTGCGGCCGAACTCGGCCACGCAAAGTCGAGCACTTCGCGTGCGATGAAACTTCTCTCGGAAAAAGGTTACATAACCGTGGCACACACGGGTGAGATAACGCTTACCGAAACGGGCAGGGCCAAGGCTTCGGCCATATACGAACGCCACCGCGTGATAACGGGGCTGCTCGTAGCGGCGGGCGCGGACAAGGCGCTTGCCGAAGAAAACGCCTGCCGTATAGAACACGTCATCTCCGACGAACTGTTCGACGTCCTCAAAAAATTTTCCGAGAGCCAAGATGATAAACGAATTTGAAATTTTGCCGCTCAGCGCGCTCGAAAAAGTCTTTCCCGCAACCCGCCCCGTCATGTACGAGGACGCGGGAATCTGCTTTTGCAACGAAGTGCATTCCTTTCAGATAGCCTACCGCACGGTGGGCACGGAGATGATCCTCCGCCGCTGCCGCTGGAAGGTGGAAGGCGACCTTGCGCCCTTCGTGCGGGTCCGCCCCGTCGCCGCCGTAACCGCCACGACCGCGGCCGTCAAGGGCAGCGACGATTACGTCCTCTCCCAATCGGCGTTCGCCGTGCCCGAAATTTTGACCGAGGCCGACGACTTCTATCTGAGGTACAGAGAGTGGGGCGCGCTGTTCATCACCGTTTCCGCCAACCCCGTCGACCTGCAAACAAACAAGCCCGCCGACCCCGACGGGCAATTTATAAATAAGGAAACAGCCGACGGCAAATATATAAATAATGAAAACGGCGCAGGTTCGCCCGACGATTACAACAAGGCCAACCCCGCAGGCGTGCTGCCCGCGGGCAGGCACGTCATAACCGTCTCCCTGTTTGACGACGCGGGCGGACTTTTGGGCAAGATTTGTTACACGCTCACCGTTTGTGCCGCCGCTCTTCCGCAGGGCGGGCTGATGTACACCAATTGGTTCCACTACGACAGCGTCGCGGCCTATTACGGCCTGCGGGTCTTTTCTCCCGAATACATGCCCGTCATGTGGCGTTATGTCGAAAACGCCGTGTCGCACGGTATGAACATGCTGTACGTGCCGCTGTTCACCCCGCCGCTCAACACTTACGTCGGCGGCGAACGGCTGACCGTCCAACTCGTGGACGTGGAGGTTGAGGACGGGGAATATTCCTTTGATCTTGACAGGCTCGTCGCCTTCATGAAGACGGCCGAAGACAAGGGAGTGCGCTACTTTGAAATGTCCCACCTCTACACCCAGTGGGGCGCGGCGCACGCACCCAAGATAATCGCCCGCGCGGGAGGCGAGGAAAAGCGCATTTTCGGCTGGGAGGACGACGCGCTCGGAGAGCGATATGTGGCCTTTATCACACGTTTTCTCACGGTTTTGACCCGGCGGCTCAGGCAGGAAGGTTACGGCGCGGACAGGTGTTTTTTCCACATTTCGGACGAACCGTCCGAACGCGACCTCGACCATTACCTCGCCATCAGGCGGCTCGTCAAGCCCCTGCTCGGCGACTACAGGATATTCGACGCGCTGTCCAATTACGGCTTTTACGAACGCGGCGCGGTGGACGTCCCCGTCGTTGCCACGGACAGCACGGACGACTTCGTGCGGGGCGGCGTCAAGGACCTGTGGGTCTACTACTGCACGGGGCAGCACTTCGGCTGGCTGTCCAACCGCTTCATGTGTATGCCCACCGAAAGGATACGCATAATCGGTTTCCAACTTTGGCTAAACGGCTGCAAGGGCCTGCTTCAATGGGGATATAATTATTATAATACCGCTCTGTCTGAACGTTATATTGACCCCTACAAGGTAAACGACGCCGGCGGAAGTTTTCAGAGCGGGGACAGTTTCATCGTTTATCCCGCGCCCGACGGCCGCCCGCTCGACACCGTAAGGCACGAAGCCATGCGCGCCGCCATGCAGGATTACCGCCTGCTCGTCCTGCTTGAAAATCGTCTGGGGCGCGGCAGGGTGGAGGAAATGCTCCTGTCCGCAGGAATGGCAAAGGACTTTTCCACATATCCCAAGAGCGCTCTCTGGTACACGGGGCTTAAAAACCGCCTCGCCGCCCTCGCCGCCGAACTCTGATTTTCACGGCATAATATAACCGCTCGCCGTAATCTTCGGCACCTTGCAACGACCCGCGGCAACGGCCAATTCGTCCGCAATAACCGGCGGCAATCCAACCCAAGCCTGCCGAGCATTTCAACCCGCTATAACGGCAAAACTCAATCCCGCCGACGGCGGAAAAAACCCAACAAAAAAACCCGCGTCCCTAATCTCGGGCGCGGGTAAATTTTTCAATTAACCCCCTAAAACGCACAAAATCGCGGGTTTTGGGATACGGAATCAAAATCCCTCTTCGGGGAACGCGGTTACGGCAAGGGCGGCTGCGAGCGCGCCGGGGCCGATGTGGCAGGAGACGCTCAGCGACAGGCTGTCGGTGTAGCGGAACACGAGTTTGGGGAAAGTCTCCTTAAGTTCCGCGCTGAACTTTTCGGCATTTTCAAAGTTCTGCGTGTGGGCCACGGAAACGGTCATTCTGCCCTCGTCGTACTCCTTGCCGAACTCGCCGCCGAGTTCCTTTGTAAACACGTCGATGATCTTGCGTTTTGCCTGCACCACGGACATGGGCATGGCAAACTTGTCAAAATTGCCGCCGCGGGAGGACAGCACGGGCTTTAAGTGAAGCATGGTTCCGAGAGCGGCCGCCCCTGCGGTAACGCGCCCGCCCTTCTTGAGATACTTTAAGGTGTCCACCATGATGTATATGGACGAACGGCCCGCCGTCGCTTCGAGATAATCCTTTATTTCCTCTGCGGTTTTGCCCTGCAAAACCATGCGCCTCGCCTCGTTGACGCTCTCCTTTTGCGTAACGGAAATGCGGGTGTTGTCAACCACCAGCACGCGCCCGTCGTACTTCTCGGCGGCGGCAGTGGCGACCGCGCAGGTCGAACTCAGCCCCGACGACATGGGAATGTACAGCAGTTTGTCGTACTGTCCGAGCAGGCTTTCCCACAGTTCGGTCAGGTACTCGCAAGAGGGCATGGACGTGTGGATGTCCACCGTATCGTCCTTTAATATCTCGTAGAATTTCTCCTGAGAAAGGGTAATCTCTTCCTCAAATTCCTCGCCGTTTATAAAAAACGGCATGGGCACGACGGTAATGCCGCGCTCCTTGCCTTCCTTTTGGCTTATCCCCGAATTGGAATCGGTGATTATCCTGATTTTTTCCATTCTTCTTCCTTCCTTAAAATGGGTTTTTGTGAGAAAAAGGGCACTTCTTGCATTTTTGCGCCCCTCCGCCCGCGGCTCTTCCCCTCGAAGATTCCGTCCGAGCGAGAGATTTTAGACGAATGTCTATTATCTTTCCCTGTAACAGTATATATTTTTCGCATGGATTTGTCAAGTTTTTAACGCGCCGTGGCGAAAATTTATCCCGATTTACTTAAAAACCCGCCCGAATCGCAGGTTTTGCGGCAGCCGAACCGAAACGCCCCGTCCAACCGCCGACCCCAAAAACCACCAACGCTCAACCGACCCGCAATCCCAAAACCGCAAACCGCATGCCGCAATGTTACGCCAACGCATCCGCCCGCCCGTTCATGCCGCAAAGGCCACACAAGACACCGCGCCCGCCAACCTGCCGCCCGCAACCCCGAACAATCGTAGATAGCGCCCGCATAAACATGGTATAAATTTAATATATAATTAACAATAACGTGTTATAATTCCTGCAAAAACACAGGGAGAGTCAGGTATGCTCACTTTGAAAAACATAAAGAAGGATTATCCCATGGGCACGACAACCGTGCACGCGCTCAAGGGCGTGTCGCTCGGCTTTCGCAACAGCGAGTTCGTGTCCATTCTCGGTCCGTCGGGCTGCGGCAAGACCACCATGCTCAACATAATAGGCGGGCTTGACCGTTACACCGAAGGCGACCTTGTGATAAACGGCGTTTCCACCAAAAACTACACCGACGGCGATTGGGACACTTACAGAAACCACACCATCGGTTTTGTCTTTCAGACATACAACCTCATCATGCACCAGACGGTGCTGGGCAACGTGGAACTTGCGCTGACCCTTTCGGGCGTAAGCGCAAAGGAGCGCAGGGAACTTGCCGTGCGCGCCTTAGAGAGAGTGGGGCTGGGAGCCGAAACCGAAAAGAAGCCCAACCAGCTGTCCGGCGGACAGATGCAGAGGGTGGCCATAGCCCGCGCCATAGTCAACAACCCCGACATAATCCTTGCGGACGAACCGACCGGCGCGCTTGACACGGCAACCAGCGTTCAGATAATGGACATACTCAAAGAGATATCCAAAAGCCGCCTTGTCGTAATGGTTACGCACAACCCCGAACTTGCCGAAAAGTACTCCACGAGAATAGTCCGCCTGTCGGACGGCGAGATAATTTCCGACTCCAACCCCGTTTCTCCCGAGGAGTACGCCGTGCTTGCCGAAGAGGCCGAATGCAACCGCAAGTGCAAGGACGGAGAGTATGAGGGAGAGGACTGCTACTCGGCAACCATAACGGCCGAGCAGGAGCAAAAACCCCCTAAAACGCACAAAAACCGCAAAAAACGCAAGGCGCGGCCCTCCATGTCGTTCACGACGGCGCTGTCGCTTTCGCTCAAAAACCTGCTCACCAAAAAGGCGCGCACCACCCTCGTTGCGGTGGCGGGCAGCATAGGAATTATAGGCATCGCCCTCATCCTGTCGCTCTCCAGCGGCTTTCAGCTTTACATAAACAAGGTGGAGGAGGACACCCTGTCGAGTTATCCGCTTGCGATAAGCCGCGAGACTATGGACATGTCGGCAATGGTCTCCACGCTTGCGGGCATAAGCAGCAACGAGGAGTTTGAAAAGGAAAGCGGCGTGGTCTATTCTAACAGGATGATGTACAAGTTGCTTGCCGCCATGAACAACCGCCGCGTCGTCAACGAACTCAACGACTTCAACGAGGCGCTTGTGTCGGACGAAAATCTCAAGCAGTACATAAACACCATCCGCTACACTTACGATTTTGACATTCCCATATTCCTCCAAAAAAATGCCCCGCTCAACAAAAACGGCAGAACCGTTCAGGTCAACCCAAGCAACATGTTCTCGAGGCTCATGCCGAGCATGGGCGGCATAACCCTGACCTTTGACATCTTTTCCGAACTTTTGGACAACGAAGCCCTGCTTGACTCGCAGTACGATTTCCTGTGCGGGAACAAGTGGCCCACCGAGTACGACGAGGTGGTCATCGTGGTCAACAGAAACGAGGAGATAGAGGATTACGCCCTGTATTCCCTCGGCCTGCTCGACCCGCAGGAACTCAACTCCCTGTTGGCTTCCGCAACCAATCCTTCGGCGGGTTCGTCGGATTCTGAAGAAGAATCCAAGCCTCCCGTCGGCTTCACTTACGAAGATCTTATGGGTCTCGAATTCAAGGCCGTGCCCGCCGTGGACTTCTACACGCTTGACGAATCGGACGTTTTCCCCAAGGCAAACGAAAAGAACACCGTTGAAAAGGAAGAGGCCATAGACGGCGGCATAACCCTCAAGGTGGTGGGCGTGGTTCGTCCCAAGCCCGCGTCGGCTTCGGCTTCCATCTCGGGCACGGTGGGTTACAGCAGCAAACTCACGCAGGAAATAATCCGCAGGACGTGCGAATCTCCCATCATCAAGGCGCAACTTGCCAAAAAGGGTATAAACATATTTACGGGAGAGGTGTTCCAGACCAAGCGTGTGGACGTAACCATTGACAGGCTCAAAGGAATGCTGTCCGCCCTTGCGGGTTCGGATAATTCCGACCTTGCCGACACAATAAATACCTTCATCGACAGGCAGATAAAAAAGTACGTGGAGGAGGGCAGAACGCAGGAGCAGGCCGAACAGATGGTTCTCGACGAGTACATGCAGTACCTCAACATAGACAGCGGCGGCGAGTCTTTGGAGCAAAACTATTACGACCTCGGTTACGCAACCGCCGACGACTACATGACGATAAGCATCTACGCCAAGGATTTCGAGGGTAAAAACCGCATTATCTCGTGGATAAACGACTACAACACGCGGGCGCAGAATTCGGGCAATCCCCAAAAAGTCATCAATTACACCGATTACGTGGGCATAATGATGACTTCCATAACCGACATAATCAACGCCATAAGTTACGTGCTCATCGGCTTTGTCGCCATCTCGCTCATCGTGTCGTCCATTATGATTGGCGTAATAACTTACATTTCGGTAATAGAGCGCACCAAGGAGATAGGCATTCTCAGGAGCATAGGGGCAAGCAAAAAGGACATTTCCCGCGTGTTCAATGCCGAAACCTTCATCATCGGCCTCGGCGCGGGCGTGTTCGGCGTGCTGGTGGCCGTGCTGCTCGACATACCCATCAACATAATCCTCGCCCTGCTCGCGGGGCTTAACGGAATAGCCGCCGTCCCGTGGTGGGGAGCAATTGCCCTCGTGCTGATAAGCGTCGGCCTCACGCTCATCGCGGGTCTCATCCCCGCGTCCTTCGCCGCAAGGAAGGATCCCGTCGTCGCCCTCCGCACCGAATAGTCCCGCCGCATATCTGCCGCGCAATACTGTGTAAAAACTCCAAAAGTACCCTAAATCTCACAAAATCCACTCATGGCGCCTCTTCACGAGGCGCCTTATATTTATTCCCTGTGGCCCCTCCCAAGGAGGGGCTGGCGCGAAGCGCCTGAGGTGGGCAATGTAATAACGCAGTACGGTACCTCTGCTTGCCTCGGGTCATTTACGTGGGGTAAACTCCCCGTCGGCAACGCTCGTTTTCCTTGTCTTGCTTGCATCTCTGCACCGGAAAACGTCTGCGGAATTACTCCGCTGCATATCTGCGTCGCAATACGGTGTAAAACACCAAAAGTGTCCTAAATCTCACAAAAACTCACCTGGCCCCTCCAAGGAGGGGCTGGCGCGAAGCGCCTGAGGTGGGTAATGCGGGTAAATGTACGTGGGGGACACAAATTCTATTTGAGGCACGTTGCCCACCCCCTGAATCCCCCTCCTCGGGAGGGGGCAGATTTTTCCAACTGCAAAAGTGTATAAAAAGAAAACCCAAAAAAAGTGGAACAAACGCAAAGGGCATATTAAAAGAGAGCCGAGGTCGGCTCTCTTTTTATTTCCCCGTGCCGTACATCCCTATAGGCCCGAGTGAGCGTTGCGGCATACTCTTGCATAGCCGCTTGCTGTCAT
>CANQUN010000007.1 GCA_947627065.1 uncultured Clostridia bacterium | reverse complement strand
AACGACGTTGCGGCCGAGCGCTACGAGATATACGTTGACGGCGACAAACAGGCCGACGTCGACGGGTCGGTTAGCAATTACGAGCCGACGCTTGGTGTGGGCGTGCACACGGTCGAGGTTCGCGCAGTGCTTGCGGACGGCAGCGCGCGCTCGGCTTTTATCGAAGAAATCGTCGTCAGGCTCGGCAAGGTTGCGCTTGAATCCGACGGGAACCTGCTGTTCTGGGCCGAGGTGGACGGAGCGGAAGGTTACGAGGTTCAAAAGGACGGAATCGTCGTTTCTGTTGACATAATGAGGGAAGGAGGCCGCTGTTCCTTTTACGCCACAGAAGGCGGGGACTACCGCGTGCGCGCCACTTTCGGCGACGGACGCTGCAACGGCGACTTCAGTGAAATTGTCCACATAGCGCCGTCCACGGCTCCTGCCGCGCCCGTAATTTCGCTAAACGGCTCAACGATAACCTGGGACCCCGTCGAAAATGCTGTGAATTATATCATTTATATAGAAGGCGGAGAGGAACCGCATTCGATTGGCAATGCAAATAGTCCTTATAATATTGATGTATTGTTTTATGCCTATACTTTCCCAAGCGGAATGCAACTTACAATAACGGTTGTTGCCGTAGCCGCGGACGACACCCGCAGCGCCCCGTCCAAACCCGTATATTACACCGTCCCGTAATTGTCTGCAAACTTTTGCAATGTAATAGAGGTGCCCGCAATACCCCGTTCAATTTCGTGTACTATGCAATTCCGCAAACATCTCGCACCCCATTGCAACCAAGTTGCAAATACATTATAACTATTAAGCCCATAATAATCACATCTCACTACACAAAGCCCGTGCGGACATCGGTCCGCACGGGCTTTGTGCTTATCTGAAAGTCGTGATAATGTGAGATTCAGGGGACTTTTACCGTTCGGCCCGCTCCTTCTCACCGAGTTTTCTCCATATCCAAATCATGACGGGGAGGGTGATGAGTATCGCCACCGCGTCTGCGATGGGAGCCGCCCACGCAACGCCCATGACGCCCAGCCCCAGCGGGACGGTAAACGCAAACAAGATCAATAAAACGTCCCTGAGAAAGGACAGCGGTGCGGGGTTGGCGGCGTTAATAAAGGTATTTTTCGTTTGTGGTTTTATGATTCCGGCAAAAGCAATTTTGCGTTAAGTCGGGTTATCGGTTGAACCTGCCGTCGGGTTTTTATCCGTTATTTTTTCTGTGTGCTTCACGATAAATTTTCGGGCAGAACATGTAGCCTTTTTTGAACGTTACCGAAAAGTAGTAGGGGCTTGCAAAGCCGACGGCCTCGGATATCGCGTTTATGCGCAGGTTCGTATTGGTCAGCATTTGCGCGGCGTGTTTGAGGCGGACCGACGTGATGTATTCCGACGGCGAAACGCCGAGGTTTTTCTTGAACAGCCTCGCGAGGTACTGAGGGGAGACGAACAGGCTCTTTGCAATTTCCCCGGGGCTTATCTTGTAGCAGTAATTTGTGTTTATATAATCGATTGCAGAGCGTATTATGTCGTCGTTGTACGGCAGATCTATCTTTTGCGGAAGTTCCTCTTTCAGCATTCCGAATATACTGTAAATCTTGCCGATTGTCAGATATCCTTCGGGGTCGTCGTTGTCTGACGCGCTCTGCAGAAGGTCGAGGAACAGTCTTTCAAATTTTTCAAAGTCCCTAACGGGAAGGATGAGGTTGTTTTCATCTATTCCCACGCTTTCAAACAGGTGGTGGCATTCGCTCCCCGTAAATTCCACCCATATAGATTTCCACGGGTTTTCGGGGTTTTGCATGTAAGACAGGGTACGGTTTGGCATTATGGCAAAGATATCGCCCTTTTTGGCAACGGCTTTCTTGTTGTCGTAATATACAAATCCCTCTCCCGAAATGATAAAATGCACGACGTAATGCTGTAATTTCCACGGTCCCACGGTTCTTTTTGTCGGTTCCGAATATTCGTACGCGCACACCATGGGGCAGAGAGCATCGTTGTCCAGCGTATAGTACCTTACAAAATTATTCTTTTCGAGAAATTTATATATACTATAATCCATATTTTCCTCCTTGAAATCTTTACGCCGAGAGGTAATGTCAAAAGTTCAGAATCATTTTAGCACATACCTTTTATTATTGCAAGGACGGCGGGGACACGAGTTCAAATTTTATATCTTTTAATTAAAATAAAGTATTGAAATGCCACCGTCGATATGCTATATTTATTTATGCTAAGACAAGGAGCCGTTTGATGAAGAAAGAACCAATTACCCACAAAAAGCCTATCGAATTGCCCGACGGAAGATTTGTCAAGGGCGGCTGGGTAGGCGTGCCCAACGTCGATTATAACGGTTTTGACGGGCTTAAAGACGAATATTTTGAAGATGTTCAAGCCAGCGGGGTCAACCTTCTGTTTCCCGTAATCAGGCCGTCGGACAACTTTGCCGATCTCGAAAAATTTTTGAATTTATGCGATAAATACAATATATATGCGATAGTCCCGGAAGAAGAATTCGGCACAGAAGATGCGGATATGCAGGCATTTTGCAAAAGGCTTGAAGTTTATAAAACGCATCCTTCGGTGTTCGGCATAAATCTCAGCGACGAACCGGGCGTGGACAAGTTTCCCGTGTTTGAAAAGAACATTGCAAAAATCCGCCCCTTAATCGGAAATCTCAGAATATACGTCAATCACATGTCCATGTATGCAGCCGAATGCCAGCTGTTCGGCGGCGAATGCAAGGGGATACTTCCCGAGGTTCCCGCGCCGCGGTACCGTGAATTTCTCGATATGTTCTATTCCCATGCGGACGTGGACGCCGTCTCTTACGACTTCTATCCTTTCCGCCACGAAAAAGGCGTGTGCCACCAGAAATATTTTCTTCAGCTTTGCATAGCCCGCGACGTGGCCGTCAGGTACGGAAAACCGCTGTGGAACTTCACGCAGGTAACGTCGTGGTTCAAGGACACCGTAAGAACCATGACTTATTCTGAAATCGCGTGGCTCAACAACACCTCGGTGGCGTGCGGCGTAACGGGCATACAGTACTTTTGTTATTGGACGCCGAAATCCACCGTGGAAGATTTTGCCAGCGGCATGGTTACGCCCGACGGAAGAAAAACTTCCTCGTACTATTTCGTGAAAGAGGCCAACAGACGGCTCGACAAGATCATGCCCGCCGTGATGAAGGCCGATTTTGTCGGAACGGTGGCTTTCGGCGACACGCTGTGCTATTTCCCGGACGAATACAACCTTCTCGTTTTCGGCAACATAAAGGCCATAGGAAGCGAAGGGGTGCTTATAGGATGTTATGTAAAAGACGGCAGAAATTTATATCTTGTCGTAAACACTTCGGTGTTCGAGCGCAGGGTGGCGGAAATACACTTTTCGCGTACGCTCGGTTTCAAAATAACCGACGGAGACAGAACCGAAACTCTCACCGCAGACAAACTTGTTCTTACGATTTCAGAGGGCGAAGCCGTTCTGATCGAAGAAATATAAAAAACGGAGGGTAAAATGAAAAGAATCATCCCATTTTTGGTAGCGTTGACAATGGTCGTTTGCCTCTCGGCCTGCACGTCGGGCGGCAACGGCAACAGCAGCGGTAACGGCAGCGGTACGGACGAGGTGAAAAACGAGCTTCTCGGCGACGAGTACAAACTCAATTACACCTCGGACAAGGAGTTCCTCATCTATCCGTACGGCGGCGTTCCAGGCAAACTGCGCGTGTATGACGCAAACGGCGCGCTCATTCAGGACAATATCGAGATTTCCGACGACCAGATGCGCGAATATTACCGCCAGCTCAAAGAAACAGGCATGACGATGACGTCGGGCGGTTACTACATGACCTATCAGGATTACGTCCGCCAGCTCAAATTCTGCGAAGAATTCGACATAAAGATGATGGTGTACGACGCGAATCTCGTAGCGCTTTTGAAAAACACCGGCATCGGCAACGGCGAGGCCGTAACCACCATACTCGAAAATTATCACGAGTTGTTTGAAAGCCCCGCCTTCGCGGGCATAAGCGTTGACGACGAACCTTCTCCCGCAGAACTTTCGGGCTTCAAAACCGCCCTTCAAAGATGGCGTTTGATAGAGGAGATAGAGGGGAGAGAACTTATTTTCTACATCAACCTGTTCCCCTCGATAGCGTTCAGGACGTCAAGCGACGGCACGTTCAGCGACTACATCGCAAAATTTGTCAGCGAGGTTGACGTGGACTACGTCTGCTACGACCATTACGTTCTCTTTAAGGGACGCGACGGAAACTACCTCGGCAAGGACTTCCTGTACAATCTGATAACCGCACGTCTCAACGGCGGCGGCCGCAAGATGTACACCGTGCTGCAGAGTATCAAATACGGCGGCCTCAACAGAGAACTCGAGTGTGCGGACGACGTAACCTTCCAGATGTACGGCGCAATAGCCTGCGGATACGAAGGTTTCGGCTGGTTCTGCTTCTGGCCGCCCGTTCCCAACGACGGAGCCACCAACTTCGGCGCTGCCGCTTACGACCGCCAGACCAATCAGCCCACCCCGACCTACTATTATCTGAAAGAAGGCATCAACGAGGTCAAAAAACTTCAGGACGTATTCTTCAACTTTGAATGGCAGGGCATCAGGACCGTTATCGGCACGGATAACAACGACGGCGGCGAAAACGAAGATTTCATCATGTCCGCCGCGGGCGAAATTTCAACCCCGGGCATCCTCGGCGTAAAGACGCAGCAGGACACCGTAATCGGCGTTTTCAAGGACAAAGAGGGCCAAGACGGCTACATGGTCGTTCCGTTCGTAGAACCGTCCTCAGGGCTTAAAAACAAAGTCAGCATACAATTTGCAGGCTGCACCAAGGTAGCCGTTTGGGAAAACGGCGAACAGAAAGTGTATACCGCACCCGACGGCAAGTTCAATTTCACCCAGACCTCGGGCGACGGATACTTCATCGTTCCTCTGGCTTAAGCGGCCGCGTTCTCGGTTACAAAAGCGTTAAACGCTAAAAAATACAAGGAGAAGAAAAATGAAGAAATTAGTGTCGATTCTGTTGACGCTGTCCCTTGCAATCGTAATGCTTGCAAGCGCGGCGTGCACACCGCCCGCCAACGACGATGTCGTTGACGCGGGGGACATTCCCCAAGGTGTAACCATTTCCGAAAACGGAAAAGAGGTGTACGCCGGCACCAAGGACGGCAAGACCCGCCTCAAGATTTCCTACGCCAACACGGGTTACGGTTCGGCGTGGCTGCAGGTGCTTTCCGCCAATTTCGTAAACGAGAATCCCGAATATTGGGTTTATCTCGACGGCGACCCGGGGCTCACCGATTCCGTTTCCACAAAACTCGATACCGGGCTTAACCTTTCCGACGTCTACTTCCTGCTTGCGTCCAACTCACTCAACTATTCGCGCAGCGGTTGGCTTGAGGACCTCGCGGACGTTTACAACAGCAAGCCGGACGGCGAAAACGGAAAGACCGTGTACGACAAGATGCCCGAAAAGTGGCAGTACCACAGCTGGGAACCTTATCTCAACGAACTGCACCAGTACGTTTATCCGTGGGCGCAGTCGATAACGGGCATTGCCTACAACAAGACCATGTTTGACAAATACGGCTGGGAAATCCCCAAGACCGTGCCCGAACTCGTTCAGCTTTGCGAGCAGATAAAGAAAGACACCAACAACAAGATTGCACCTTTCGTATATCCGGGGCAGACGGGCGGCTATTTCTACATGGTTTACACCTGGTGGCTGCAGAGCGCGGGATACGACGCAGTGGAGGAATATTTTCAATTTGAAACGCCCGAGGTATTCAATCCCGACAAGCAGCCCGAAAAGGGCAAACTGGAGGCGCTTCAGGCTTTCGTTTCGCTGTTCGGACCCGACGTGGACTACTCCCTCGAAGGCAGTATGTCCAAAAACCACATCGAGGCGCAGATCGCTTTCCTTCGCGGAGAAGCGGCAATGATTCCCAACGCCAGTTGGCTTGAAGCCGAGATGAAAAACGACATGCCCGACGATTTCGAGTTGAGACTCATGGAAGCGCCTTATCTCGAAACGGCGAGAAAGAACCCCGACGGCAGTTACGAAAAGTACGCCATGGCGTGCTCTCCCGATTACGCCATAATTCCTTCCAAAGCACCCCAGAAGGCGGCGGCCAAAAAGTTCCTCACCTTCATCTCGAGAGACGACATGCTCCGTCTGTTCACCAAATACGCGGGTACTCTCCGTCCATTTGAATACGATATAACGCCCATCTGGGACGAACTTACCGAGTTTACCAAGAGTTGTATAGAAATTAACGACGGCGCCAGGTATTGGCTTGAAACCACCCGTGCCGACATGTACACCCACGGGTATACCCAGACCTTCCTCAATACGACCAACCCCTTCCCGTCGCTCATCTACGGGCCTAAATCGTCCAACGGCACCACGCCCGAAGCGTTCTGTTTCGGAGAATACACTTACGCTCTCGATAACTGGAGCACATGGCTTGCCGAAATAGAGAGGTCCAAGGCTTAATGGTAAATTTACGCAAAAACCGTAAACGCAGGGGAGAATTGCTGTTCGTGGCGTTCTTGCTGTCTGTTCCGCTGCTGCATTTTGCGGTTTTCAACCTCTACGTAAATCTCGACGCCATATTGCTGTCCTTCAAGACCTACAAGGCCAATACCAACGCCTATGTGTGGAACACGGATATATTCCTCAACTACAAGGAAATGTTCAAACTGTTCGTGGCGGAAGGCAGCGGCCTTGCGCTCGCTTGCAGAAACTCTCTTGTGTTCGTCATCCTCAACGACGCGGTGCTTTTGCCCATGTCGCTGATATTCACCTATTTTCTGCACAAGAAGATGCCGGGCGGCCTGTTCTTCAGGGTAGTGTTCCAGTTGCCTTCGATAATATCCGTCGTCGTGCTGGTAATGATGTACAGGTTCATGTTCGATTCCACCATCGGTATCGTCAACCCCATACTCAGGGCAATAGGTCTCGGAGACATCGTTCCGCATGACGGCTGGCTGGGGACCGAAACCACCGCGTGGATATTGATGATAACCTACTGTATATGGGTGGGCTTCGGCGGCAACGTCCTGCTACTTTCGGGCGCCATGGCGCGCGTGCCGGCGGAACTTGTTGAATCCGCAAAGATAGACGGCATTGGTTTTTGGCGTGAACTCTTCAACATTCACATCCCTCTAATCGGGGGCACCTTGTCTGTTATGTTGCTGCTCAGCGTGCAGGTGTTTTTCAGTTATTTCCTGCCCGTGCAACTGCTCACCAACGGCGGACCGGACGGGGCCACGCAGACGCTTGCGCTCTATTCGGTGCGCTTCATCAAAGGAGGCGGGAGCGATCTTACCAAGAGCGCAACGCTCGGCATGATAATAACGCTCATCGGCACTCCGCTCATAATAGGTTTCAGGAGACTCTTTGACAGAGTATTCCCGACATACGAATTTTGAAAACGTGAAATATCACGAAAACAGGAGGAATTTATGAAAAAAGTTTTTGTAGCGCTGCTTCTTGCCGTGTGCATGGCGTCGTCTACTGTGATGACGGCTTCTGCCGCTTACGGAAAGAACATTTTATCCGAAAAGGTTGTTACCGACAGCGGCAACGTCAACCTTGCGGAATGGTACCAACTTGAAAAAGAGGGGAAAGGTTCCTGGCAGACCATGGAAATCGACCCTTACGTCGCCAATCCTATCGGCGGCGCGTCCATGATAGTGGAGCCTTACGCCTCCGCCGACCTTTCAAAGGGAGACGTCCGTCTGACCTTTGACGTTCTTAAGGCGGCGGACGATGCGCCCGCAGGCGAAGATTACGGCACGCACCTGTACGCAATTATAGAACCTGCCGACGGTTCCGCCGCAACCAAAGTCGGCGACCCGAACAGTTACTATATGTATATCAACGGCGGTTTGCTGGTTGCGGGATATTCTTATAACGATGGCACGGACGGTATATTCTACTCCGACGCGGGGTGCAAAACGCCCATTTCTTACACGGCGGACTACACCGCGTTCACCATGGCTCCCGGTAAAATGACCATAACTTACACCAAAGACAGAACGATAGGCGTTTCGCTCAACGACCGGACAGTCTACATCAAAAACGCCTTTCCCGCAAGTTACGTTACGGGTGAAATGCGTTTCGGATTCATGGATTGGGGTTATTTACAGGTAGATAATCTCGTACTCGAACAGGCCGTAGGGGCCGAAGCCGCTGCCGTATCTCCCGCCGCCGTAACCGACGCTTACGTAAAGAGCGTTTCCGTCGGCAGCCCCATAGGATATATTGAACCTCAGCACACGGTTGATTTAAGCAACGGCGACGTTACCTTCTCGGTTGATATTTCCGGCATGGCAGCCCCGCATCTTTACGCTATAATCGAAAAAGCCGAAAACACCTCTGCCACCAACGGCGCGGGCGCCATTGGCAAAACGGCCGCGTCGGGAACGGATTTCTACTGCTATCTGCACGACGGCGCCATTGCCGGCACCAATGCGTACAACATCCTCGGTGCGGGCAACGTGTTCTATCAGGACAGAGCGTGCGAGACCGCCGTTTCCCATTCCGCCGACTTCATCGTCTATCCGCTTGCCGAAAATGCCGCGCTTGAATTTACGTTCACGGCGGACGGAGTTATCGGCGTAACCCACAACGGACTTACCTATTACATCAAAAACGCTTTCCCCGCAGACCTCTGTTCGGGAGAAGTGCGCGTAGGTATAGGCTTCTGGAACACGGTCAACTTTGACAACGTCGTTCTCAAACAGGGCGGCGAGCAGCTCATGGCAAACGATTTCAGCGGCGAATGGGCAACGAAGGAGGGCAATGAAATTTTTGCAAACCTGACCGAGGACGTTGACAACGACGCACAGGAAGTTCCCGATCCCGCTCCTTCCGATTACGATAAGCTGGCCGAAACGGGCTTTGAAAGAGGCTGGAACGCCGATAAAGAATCGGGCGGTATATGCTACAGTGAAAATGCAAAGCACATAATTGCTGGCGGTTATGCTTCGGTAAACACCGATGAAAACCAAAGGCTGGTTTTGAGACAGCGCATTTCCGTAGACGAATCCTGCGACAAGGTGTTCGATGCGGAAGGTTCTCTCGCTTTCGGTTCGCTCGAGGATAAATTCGGTTTTGCCATCGGTATGCCCGCCGCAAACACCGCGGTTGACGACAGCGGTTTCCTGTACTTTGCAAACGAAGGCGGCACGACCCACCTCGTGCTCGGCGGCACCGATTATGACCTTGGCAAGGACCTCGTAGGAGAAGGCGAAACGCCCGTTGTGCTCAACGCCCTTGCGGACGGCAAACTCAACGTAAAGGTCGGAGAGGCCGATTATGCGTTTGAAAACGTCAATTTCGACGGTTATTTCGCAATCCTTTCCAAAGGCGAAGGAGACGCTACTGTAATCGTCGGGCAGGCGTTTAAGGTTACCAACTACTCTTACAACAAGTCAGAAGGCGGAGAACTTGCCGTAAACTTCAACACGGGTTATTACGACAAAGAAAACTGGACCATGCAGAGCCTCAAGGCAAATTACTTCAACGAACCCGAAAGAGCGAGGGGTATAACCTTTGAAAACGGCAGGCTCAACTTTGACGGCGTGGGCATCATGACCTATTTTGCCACCACCAAGAGGTATTCCGAATACATTCTCGAGTTCGATTACATCCAGCCTCACGATCTGCCCACGACTTATGCCAACGGCGGTTTCCTCGGCACGTTTGCGGTTTGTATCGCCTCCAACGCGTCGTCCGGTTACAACAACTCCAATATGTTTTCGCCTTTCTATTATGACGGATACGGCTACGTACAGTGTACGTACGCCACCTCGGGAGTTTACGAAGGCAGTTCGACAAGCGGTAAATGGAACTTCTACAACGCGGACAAAGACGTTGTAACGGCCATGAAATTCGTCGTTGCAGAGGAAAAAGTGTCGGTGTACGTTCAGGATATAACCGAAACCGAGTTTGACGCAGAAAACTACCACCTGATGGGCACGTGGGAAGTGGGCAACACTTACGGTTACGTGTGCTTTGCGGGCGACGAAGGTACGGTGCAGAGTTTTGACAACATCCGCATTACTCCCATCGACGATCCCAATCCCGAACAGGTAAGAAAGAACATAGAAGAGTTCGTCGACCGCAGACCCATAGCAGACGACCACGTCGATCTTGCCGCACCCGTTATCGAAGCGGACGGCAACGTCGTTTCGTGGGAAGCCGTAAAGGACGCCGAAGGTTATGTCGTAACCGTAAACGGCGTGGAGCAGAGCGAACAGACGGCCACCGAATACACCTTGACCGAAGCGGGTACCTACACCGTAACTGTCCGCGCGGTCGGCCATTCTGCCTTCATAAACGGCGATTCTCCCGAGAGCAACACGCTCACCGTTACCGTAACCCAAACCGGCACGGACACGTCCGACAGCGGCAGCAGCGGTAACAGCGGCAGCGAAGGACAAGGCGGCGGTTGCAGCGGAGCGGCGGGAGCAAGTGCGTTCGGCCTCGTCGCACTCTTTGCGGCGGCGCTTGCAAAACGCAGACACTGACGGAGTGAAAAGTGGCTATTCTTAACAACGGCGGGGCTTTGCGCGCAAAGCCCCGCAAAACAAAAATAAAAAGAGGAAGGGCGGAAAGAATCTGGATCACCGTCGCGTTCATCGTTTTTGCGGTTTACTCGATAACGATGATCATGCCGTTTGCCTGGGCGTTTATAAACACCTTCAAAGACAGGAGGGAGTTTATCGTAAACATCTGGGGTTTGCCTCAGAATTTCGTCCTGTACAACTGGTCAACCTGCTTTAACCTGACTTACAACGACGTCAACGTGCTCGGCATGATAGGCAACAGCCTCTTCTTCGCCTTCGCCTGTACTTTTATCAGCACTTATTTTTCATCGTGCACGGCCTACGCCATAAGCAAGTACAAGTTCCCGGGGAGGAATTTCCTTTACATCTTCGCGTTCATGCTCATGTTCATTCCCGCGGTCGGGTCCATGGCGGCAAACTATAAACTGTACAACGAACTGCACATTTACGATACTTATATAGGCATACTCATAGGTTCGTGCAGCGGTTTCGGCACGGGATTCATCTATCTGTACTCATTCTTCCGCAACCTGCCGTGGAGTTTTGCCGAAGCGGCGCAACTTGACGGAGCGGGCCACTACACCGTGTTTCTCAAGGTCATGATGCCCATGGCCATGCCGTCGCTCGTCGCCATAATGATAATGAACATACTCGGCATCTGGAACGAGTATTTCACGTTCTACATGTACGCTCCTTCCAAAGTAACGCTGGCGCTCGGCCTCTACGGCCTTGTCGAACAGAACAAATACGGCAAAGTTTCTTATCCCGAACTGTTTTCGGTAATGCTCTTCTCGGTGGTGCCCGCGGTCATTCTCTATGCGGCGGCACAGAAAACGGTTGTGGAAAATGTCAATATCGGAGGACTTAAAGGCTGACTCGCTATATGCAAACAGATTATTCTGAAAAGTTTTTAAGAGCGTTTGACGCTACGCCCGTCGACGGCGGCATGGAGTTTTCTCTCTGCGGTGAAAAAGTAAGATTCAGCGGAGATTTGTTCTCGTACGTCTCGGGAGGGGAAAAGAGGAGCGTAAAGCCCGTTTTGACAAATAACGGGCCGCTTCTCACCCTTTCTACCGAAATAATGAGCGGCGGAGAAATTGAAAGTTACTGCTATTTTGACGGGGAGTGGGACGCGGATGAAGTTGTCGAAAAGTGCACGCGGCTTTCGGGTATATGCGTGTTCGTGAGGAAGGGCGGTGCGTCCTTCTTCCTTTCTCTCGACTTTCCCTACAGCGACATTCTCGTTAAAAAAAAGCACACCTCAATCGGCTGCTCGCCCATGGATACGGCAGCAGAAGATAAGCCGTATTTGCCTCACACGCTCACCGTCGGCGCCGCCCGCCTTACGGGGCGAAGGTCTCACGGCTGCGACAGGGCGGAAATAGAGGCGTTTTGCGAATATATCCAAAGCAAAATGCCCCAAAATTTCAATGGTTCAAAGCCTGTTTTCACGGCGGCGTGTATTACCAACAGGATGAGCGACGTCCGTGAGGGACGGGTGTTTTATTCCATGTACGACAATCCGACGCTCACCCTCGACCCCGAGACCCTGAAAGAAGAAGTCCGTCTCATGGCGGAACTCGGCGTGGAGTATTACCAGCTGTTCGAGGGCTATTTTGACTGGGAGGAGGACGGTTCGTCCGAAAAGGCGCTCCGCGAAATAGTCGAACTCGGCAGATCGCTCGGAGTGAGAGTGGGGGATTACATGACCGCTCTCGAATTGCATTGCTGGCATTATAATTACCATGACAGGCGGGTTACCGACGAGGAGATGATGTGCCTCGGTGAGGGCGGCAACCGTTTCGGCCTCTGCTACGCTTCGCCCAAAACGCGCGAAATGCTCCGCAAAACGATCGTCGAATCCGTCAGGCGTAACGGAGAGGAGATGATCTGTCTCGACGGCAACTGCGCGTTGCCTTGCTTTGACGTTTCGCACGGGCATAAAGCGGGTTATTATTACAATCATATACGGGGTCTTGTCGAGTTCATATCCGAACTCAACGCCACTTCCCCGTATTTCATGACGTGGAGCAACGCGGGCAATTGGATTGAATTCATGCCCAAACTGCTCTGGTACAACCAGAACGTGTATCTTACGGATCCTCATTCGAGAGAATACGAATCCACGCTCAACTGTCTTAAATATTACGGCGACGTCAGGCGGGAGCAGATGGTAACCGTGCATGATAATTATTTTGTGCCGTTCACCGCGTTTACCAACTGCGAATATTACGCCTTCCGCCATTCTCGCGTGGACGACGCGGAATTTTTTGAATACAGTTTCCTTCAGGGTCTGGCGGTTACGCCAAATATCTGTTTCGGCGAACTGCGCACTTTTTTGGAAAGTTCGCCTTCCGCCCGCGTACCCGAGATAAAGGCGTTTATAAAAAAGTGGCTGTCGTTCATCAAGGACAACATAGATTGCTGGAAAAATGTGTATATTCTCGGCGACGCTCCGGGCGTCGGCGCAAACGAAGCATACGGCCATTTTGCGGGAAATAGGGGGTTTATCTGCCTTGTAAACCAAAATGTACACGAGAATACGTTCACGTTTGAACTTGGCCCCTCAATCGGGTTGAAGGCCGCCGCAGGCGAGAGATTTCTCCTCGGCGAAATATATCCGGGGAAGTTCCCGCTCGCAGAGCAACGCTTACCGGGTGCCTTGGCGGGAGATGAAATCACGCTTTCCGTCCCCGCTTATTCTGTCCGTTTCATCGCCGTCGAACCGTTTACCGAACCGCCCGCGCTGTACGGAATAGAGGGCAAATTGGATTTTGACGGCCATACTGGTACCGTACAGATAAGCGCGGAATGCGGAACAAAAACCGAATGTGCGGTCGTCGCCCCGCAAAACATAAGCGAAATTTCCGTTTCCACAGTTGGAATGGTGCCGAAGTACACCTTCCCGTCAAAGGTTGAAAATATCAATATAAAAGATAATATTGCCCGTTTTACCGTCGTCTCTCCGCGCGACAGATTCAAGCGTGAGATCGACAGGTGGAATGCGGACGGCATTGACTGCCGCCTTGACGAACAATGTTCGGATTTCTGCGGCGGGTATATACACAATTTCTACAAGGAAAACCAGCGGATGAATCTGGTTGTAAAGACTGGACGTCGGAGTGTGAATATTTCCACGCAGGCCCCGTCGCTGCGCTTGCAAAAATGTCCCGTCCGTCGGGCGCGTGTGTACGAAGCGTATTTTGACGTTCCGTTTATAGAAATGCCCACGCTCGCTCCCAAATACGGCTTTGACGAAGTGTTTGAACTCGCCTTCTGCGACAGCGCCGCCGTCGGCCGCATAACGGCTTTCATCAACGGAAACGAGGTGGAGGTCAAGAGGTACAAATACCCGTTTTTGCGTGAAAAAGGGGCTTTTTACATCGAACTTACCGATGAAGTCTCATCGGGTACACACAATATGCTCAGGCTTGAAATCGAGTGGAAGCAAGCCGAAACATCGTCCGACAAGCCGCAGTCTCCTTCGGGAGAAATACCCGTCGTCGGTTCTTAAAAACCGCAAGAGACAAACCCTCACGCATTGTCTCCCGACGTTACTGGCCGAAATCAACACCTTCGTTTTACGGGGGCGTTTTCACGCTTTGTGTTTTCTTGGGCGCGAATGTGCGTTAATGTAAAATCTGTGGGCAAACCTTTCCGCCGTTATATATAATGATAAGCAGCCACGGGATGGCGGACAACGTGCGGCGGTTTGCGGGGTGCGTCGGCTTGATTTTTGTTTACGGATGTGATATAATGGCTAAAAAGTTGTTTATTGTGCGTATGCTATAATTGCAAAAGGCAATTTGCAATGAACGGGCAATGGCCGAAAGCCTTATGCGACGGGCGAAAACGTTGACAAAGGCTTCAGGAGCAACGGCCCGCGGAGGCAGCAGCGAGGCAAGGCAACAATCAATAGTAATACAAAGACGCAATAGTCAAAATAAAGCAATTAAAAGACACAATAATCAACGAGAAAATAATCCAAAGAGGTAATATGAAAGAAGTTATATTATATACGGACGGGGCGTGTTCGGACAATCCCGGTGCGGGCGGATACGCCGCCATACTCAGATACCGCGACAAGGAGCGGGTGATTAGCGGAGGGGAGCCGGACACCACCAACAACAGGATGGAACTTCTTGCCGTGATAAACGGCCTTAAACTCCTTAAAGAAAGGTGTTCGGTAACCGTTTACAGCGATTCGTCCTACGTCATCAACGGTTTTGAACTCGGCTGGCTCAACTCGTGGATGAAAAACGCGTGGCGCACGGCGGACAACAAGCCCGTCAAGAATCTCGAACTCTGGCAGGAACTTATCACCCTCTGCGGTCTGCACCTCGTTTCTTTCGTAAAGGTCAAGGGACACGCCGACGACGAGTACAACAACCGCTGCGACAAACTCGCGCGGGCCGAAGTCGAAAAACTCCTAAAGCAGAATCCGCCCGACAAGCAGGGCGACGTTCCCCCGCAGTGAATGCCCGCCGATTTCTTGCCGAAGGTTTAGAAATGCCGTTACTGAAATATAATAATAATGATACAAAGCGGGGGCTGCGTCTCCCATAACGGGGGGGCTTTCCCTTTGTAAATGATACAAAGCGGGGTCTGCGTCTCCCATAACGGGGAATGGCTTATCCCTTGCGATCGGTATGAAAAGGGGCGTGCTCTTTCGTGATAAGACGGGCGGGTCGTTCCCTTTCAAAAACAAACAGATAAAAGTAACAGAAGGGCGTTTTATTTCGTCTGATAAATAGTAAAGGAAGGAAAATTCCACGCCTTATAACAAGGCGAAAACCGTAACGGAAAGGAGATTCGTCCCGCCGAAAAAGCGGCGTGGAAAAGTGAGGAGAAGTCCGATAACGCATGAAAAACGGGGGTAATCGGGAAAAGATAAAGAAAATTGCGGGTTCTGCCGCCGCGGTGCTGATGTGCGCCGCAACGGCTGTCATGGCCGTTTTTTATCTCAAGGGAGAAGAGGGCGGTTTCTTTTACGTTTACGGAACCGCGCTTTCGGTTGCCGCCGCGGCTTTGCTCGCCGTGCTGGCCGTTCTGACCGTGGTGTTTGCCTCCATCGGCAAGGACCTGCTTTACAGGATATTCCTGACGGTCATAATATTCGTCTTTCTCATGGCCGCGCTCTTTTACACACTTTACGAAACGGGCTTTCTCGACAAGATAGACAGCGTTGAGGACCTGAGAAATTTCATAAAACCATACGGCGCGCTGTCAGTGGTAATCTTTCTCATCATGCAGATATTGCAAGTGATAGCCCTGCCCATTCCGGGGTTCGTTTCGGTTGGGGCGGGCGTTCTGCTGTACGGCGCGTTATGGGGCGCGGTGCTCAGTTTTATCGGAATAATGATGGGTTCGGTCATCGCGTTTGCCGTCGGCCGCTGCCTCGGTTTTCGGGCGGCGTGCTGGCTGGTGGGAAAGGAGAATCTCGAAAAGGGAATGGCCCTCGTAAAGGGCAAGGACAAGATAATTCTCACTTTCATGTTTCTCTTTCCCTTTTTCCCAGACGACGTGCTCTGTTTCGTTTCGGGCCTGTCGTCCATGAGTTGGAAATTTTTCCTCATAATGATAACCATAACGCGGCTGATATCGGTGTTCACAACGGCTTATTCGGTAAACGGAAGCCTCATCCCTTACGACACGTGGTGGGGAATATTGATATGGGCGGTGTTGATTGTAGGCTGTCTGTTTCTCGTCAAAGTGGTGTATAAGCACAGCGACAAAATAGAAAATTTCTTCAAATCGAGAAAAAAATAGCAAAAAAAGCCTTTGCATAAATTGACTTTTATATTCAACATGGTATACAATATATGGTAGTCAAATATAATTACTCCCGTCAAAGGGGATAATTAAAAAAAGCAGGAGGCATTTTTATGATTCATTTATCCAATGTCCTGCTTTCCGAAACTTTGAGTATCGTCTTATACATCGCGGTGCCGTTGGCCACTCTGGCAATCGGCTTTTTGATCGGGTTTTTCCTGGTCGCAAGGATCAGGGCGAAAAAAATCGGTGAAACCAACGCCGTCATTTCCAAGATGATGGAGGATGCGCAAAACGAAAGCAAACAATTAAAGAAAGAAGCTATTCTCGAAGCCAAGGAACAGGACCTGAAACTGAGAAACGAGTTCGAACGCGAGACCAAGGAAAAACGTGCTGAAATGCAGCGTATGGAAGCGCGGCTCGACCAGAAGGATGACATACTCAACAAAAAGGAAGTCAGCCTCATCAAACGCAACGAGGAGATCGAACACGCCAAGAGGGACGTTGACGAACTGAAAAAAGCCCTTGACGCCAAGTCTGCCGAAGTAGACAAGCAGAAAGAAATCGTGGAAAAACAGCACGAAATCATGCTTGCGGAACTTGAAAAAGTTTCCCAACTTTCGCAGGAAGAGGCAAGGCAGCAACTCGTCGAACTCATCAAAGACGACGCCCGCAGAGAAGCGGTTGTGTTCGTGAGAAACCAGGAAGCGGCCGCCAAGGAAGAGGCGGAAAAGAAAGCCAAAAACATAATAAGCCTTGCCATTCAGCGCTGCTGTACCGACCATGCGTCCGAAACCACGGTTTCGGTCGTCCCACTCCCCAGCGACGACATGAAAGCCCGTATCATAGGCAGAGAAGGCCGTAACATAAGGGCTATAGAAAACGCGACGGGCATAGAACTTATAATCGACGATACGCCCGAAGTAGTCATACTTTCAGGCTTCGATCCCGTCAGGAGAGAGGTCGCCCGCCTTTCGCTCGAGCGGCTCATACAGGACGGCAGGATACATCCCGCAAGGATAGAAGAAACCGTCGAAAAGGTCCGCAAGGAACTTGACGGCCAGATTAAAGAAGCGGGCGAAAGCGCGGTTTTCGACGCGGGGCTTTACGGAATGGGCATCCATCCCGAACTCGTAAAACTCCTCGGCAGGCTCAAATACCGCACGAGTTACGGGCAGAACGTTCTCAAACACTCGCTCGAGGTGTCCCACCTTGCGGGGCTTATGGCCGCCGAACTCGGTTGCGACGTAACGCTTGCCAAGAGGGGAGGACTTCTCCACGATATAGGCAAGGCGGTCGACCACGAAGTGGAAGGCACGCACATCCAGATAGGTACCGACCTTGCCAGAAAGTACAAGGAGAGCAACAAGGTAGTCAACTGCATACAGGCCCACCACGGCGACGTGGAACCCACCACCATAGAGGCCGTGCTCGTTCAGGCGGCGGACGCAATTTCGGGTGCCCGTCCGGGTGCGAGAAGGGAGACCACCACCAACTACGTCAAACGTCTTGAAAAACTCGAGGAGATTGCCGGCGGCTTCAACGGTGTGGACAAGTGCTACGCCATTCAGGCGGGCAGAGAGGTAAGGGTCATCGTCAAGCCCGACCGCATAGACGACAGCCAGACGCTCTTCCTCGCCAAGGATATAGCCAAAAAAATCGAGGACGAGCTGGAATATCCCGGGCAGATAAAAGTCAATGTCATAAGGGAATTCCGCAGCGTAGAGTACGCAAAGTAATCACAACGAAAAAAATTAAAGAAATTGCCGCTCTTTTGAGAAAAGAGATGACAATTTCTTTTTTTTGTGATAGAATATTAGTACTTGGAAGGAAGAGTCAAAGATGAAGCACAAGGTACTCACTTACATAAAAGAATCGCTTCTGCTTATTGTTTCCGCCTTTCTGTATTCGTTCGGGCTGTACTACTTTGTGTTCGCAAACGAATTTACAAACGGCGGAGTGTCGGGTATCGTCGCCATGATCGACTATCTGATAGGCCACGACAAATATGCGGGTTTAATCAACTTTGCGATAAATATTCCCCTTATAATCATATCGTTCGTCATGCTGTCGAGGGAGTTTGCAGTAAAGACCACCATCCACATTGCCATAGTCTCGGCCTTTCTCGCGCTGTTCCCGCTGCTTGACACCCCGCAGTATTCCGTCTTTGTCGAAATCGCAGAGGGGATTGAGCCTTACAAGGACGTCGGCAGGGGCGTTCTCGCCTCGCTGTTCGGCGGCGTGTTCGCGGGGCTTTCGCTCGCGGCTATCCTGAGCATAAGGGGCAGTTCGGGCGGGGCGGACGTCATAGGCGCCATAATTACCAAAAAGAACCCCGCGTTCACCGTTCAATGGGGCATCTTTGCGGTAAACAGCACCATCATCGGCATATCGGCAATCGTGTATTCGTATAATCCAAAGGACAACTCGTTTGCCTTCGGAGCCGAAACTTTTCAGCCCATAATGCTCGCGCTCATCTTCCAGTTCGTCAACGCCAAGGTCTGCGACTTCGTGATGCAGGGCGCAAAGACGGCGTTTAAATTTGAAGTGATAACGGACTATCCCGAGGAAGTTGCCGAGGAACTCATGACCGAGTTGAGACACGGCGTTACCCTCGTGCAGGCCACGGGCATGTTTGAAAAGAAGAACAAGGGCTTGCTGATCTGCGTCGTCAAAAAACGCCAGATTCAGGAATTTAAGGATATACTCAAAAAATATCCCAACACATTTGCGTACGTCGCGCCCGTAAGCGAAATAATAGGCGCGTTCAACGTCAGATAAACATGAAGAAACATAAAACACTTATCTATTCATCCATAGCGGTCATCGTGTTCGCCGTTCTGCTGCTGCTCGCGGGGCTTTACGATCTCGATGTAAGCAAATACCTCGTTCACATCGAACCGGGCAGATATTATTCTGCAAACAACTTTGCGATAGCGATAGAGATGTTCGGTGAAATCCCGCTCTATCTGTTCTTGTGCTACGCCTTTTCGGTAGTGTTCTGGAATGCGTACTACTTCGGCCGCAACGCGGTTAAAATTCCCGTCTGCATAGTGTCTGCCATCGCGCTCGCGGTAGCGTCGCTGTACATCCCGCACAAGATTCACGAATATTTTCTCGACATAAAGGGCGGCAATCAGGGCAACATTTACATAATTTTCCGCGTAGCCGTGGCAGTCTGCATTCTGGCAGTCGCGCTCGTCGGCGTGAGATTCATGGATAAAAGCTCGGTGAGAAAGCAGCTTTCCTTTGCCGTTGTCATAATATTCGTCGCCCTGTGTTCACAACTTATAACGCAGGGGATAAAGACGGTCAACCACAGGGTGAGATTCCGCGCCATGGTCTGCGGGGGAGACAGCGATTTTTCGCACTTCACCCCTTGGTACATCTTTAACGGCAGACCCGAGGAATTTGATAATTTTGCCGCAGGACTCCCCGCGGACTATCGAAGAGACGCGTTACGTTCTTTCCCCTCGGGGCACACCACGGCGGCGGGCATAACCTACACGCTGCTTGCCGTTCCTTACGTTTTCAAAACGTTTTCGGACAAGAGCGGAAAGATCATCTGCCTCCTCGCCTCCGTTCTTTACACGGGCATGGTGGCCTTCGGCAGGGTGCTCATGGGCGCGCATTATTTCTCCGATGTGCTCGTTGGCGGTTCGGTAACCTTTTTCGTGTCTTTCTTTGCCGTGTGGCTGGTTTACGAGAAGAAGGCCGTCCGTCCGCTTACAAAGTTTTGCGGCGGCGAATAAAGCCGTGTGCTCCGAACTGCGCTGCGGCGAATAAAGCCGCACGCTTGTCGGTTTAGGACGGAGAGGGACGATGGAAAGTTTGGGCGATAAAATTTACAGGGCGCGCAAGGTTAAGGGACTTTCTCAGGAAGAGCTTGCGGATTCGGTGGGCGTTTCCCGCCAGACCGTTTCGCAGTGGGAGAACAACAAATTTCAGCCCGGTAGCGAAAATATAGACGCGCTGTGCCGCGTCCTCGGCCTTAAGCGGGAAGAGTTTGCGGACTGGACGGACGCTTGCGATGGCGTAGGCGAATGCCCGACCGACGGGCAGAGCCGCACAAGAGAAAAGGTCCTTACCGTAAC
Source organism: uncultured Clostridia bacterium (assembly GCA_947627065.1). Taxonomy (GTDB): domain Bacteria; phylum Bacillota; class Clostridia; order Christensenellales; family Borkfalkiaceae; genus RGIG3732. Next base: position 31,568 of record CANQUN010000007.1, on the reverse strand, counting down.
GGCGGCGCTCGCTTCGGCCGCTGCGGCAATCATGGCCGTCATCACGGTGCTCTTGGGCTTCATCACGTTCACTTCCAACACGGGCGACATGGTGGACAACTCCTACAGCATTCCGCAATCGACCTTTTACGTCGTGTTTACGATAACGCTTATTACCATGGTTGCGTGCGCCGTTCTCATCGTGTTGAGGGTAAGGGTAAAACAAGTTAAATCTTAAACCTCGTGGCGGCAAAAAGCCGCCTTTTTCGCAGAAAAACCCCGTTGTCAACAAATTGTCAAGTAAATGTCAAGCGGAAAATATTTGCAATTTTTCCGTGGCGGTTATATAATGGTAAATGCAGGTTGCCGCAACGCGGCGGCCTCCAAATCACAAAGCACGGCGGATAGCAAAAACCTTAAAGACAAACGCCTCAGACCACTGAGAATCACCGCACGAAGGAAGCGGCACAGAGGGGCGAATCCGCCAAAAGAAGATGAACAAAGAAGAAGAGGGGACAAATATGAAACAACAAGCAGGTAACAAGACTTACGAGACAATCTTCAAAGCGTTGCAAGCGCTGCTTTACTGCGCGATTGCCGCAATCGCCGTCGCCTACATTGTATTTCTTATAATCGGGCAAGAAAAGCCCGTTCTGGCAAATGTGGAAATCGTCTTGATGTTCGCCGTGGTGTCGCTCTGGCAAGCGGATATTCTCATCCGTAAAAAACTGTACACAAGCGGCAACGCCGACAAACAGGACAAAAAACACACCGTTGCCGTTTTCGTCGCGCTCGTCTCTTCGGCGCTCTGCGCGGTTTTCTTTGCTCTGCTTAAATTTTGCAGATTCTCGGGCGCAATCCGCCTGTCGCTCATCGTAATTACCATTTTGGCAATACTCGCAACTTCGGCCGCCCTCGCCGTCGGATATTCACTTACCCGAGGGGCTAAAACCGAAAATTCGGACCGTAACGGACAAGAAAGGAGATAAAACGACAAAGATGAAACCGACCTGTAGAAGCAAGACTCACGACATCGTTTACAAGATTCTGCAAGGCGAACTGAGCGCGGTATTGGTTGCCCTTCCCATTGCCGAAATCATACTACACATACTTGGACATACGGAACTCGTTTTACTGAAAGTCGAGTTCCTGTTGTTCTTCGTTTCGTTCCTGCTCAGCCAAGCGGATGTTCTCGTCTGCAAAATGTTGTATAAAGACAGCATAACGGACGAAAAAATCAACAGAAAACATACCGTTGCCGCGTGCATCACCCTTGTCGGCACGGCGGTTTGTATCCTCGCTTACGCACTTGCGCTGTTTGGCGGCATCTCGGGCGTGTTTGCATTGGTGATGGGAATCGTTCTGGTCGTAGCGTTCTACGCAACTGTTGTTTCCAAAATCGTTGCGGTTTCCTTGGAACGCCCGCCCGAAGCCGAGGACGCGGAGGAGGAAGAGCCGACCGCGGACGCCGACGCGCAGGAAGGAACGCGGCCGCGCAGAACGCGCACAAAGACCCAAAAGACCGTATATATCGTTCTGTGCGTGTGCGTCGTGGTCATGCTCATCGCGGCCGTTTCAATCGGTGTTGCCGGCCTTGTTAAAAATAACGTAACTCTCACCCGCGTGTCGGCCATTCTCATACCGATAAGTCTTGTTATAAACATCATAAACTTGCTCTTTTACAGACCCCGCGCCAAAAGGCCGCAGGGCGAAGAGGGCAGGCAGGACAAAACTGATTTATAAAGAGAGGAAAGGATAACGCGGCAGGCGTTACGGGGATTTGTTGTAAGGACAAAGGACAACAATATACAAGTTGAAAGGGGTGCAATATGTCAACATTGCTCGACGTCTGGATAGACGGTGCATTGAGCACGATTTTCTTTTACCTTGGCGCGGCGCTGCTGTTCTTGCCGTTTGCCGCCGTTGACGGCTTGATTTCAAAAAAGATTTCGGCCTTGGACTTTGCGGCGGGAATCCGAGATAAAAAACTGAAAACAATCAGGATGGCCGCGTCCTTGCTCGCCGCGGTTGCGGTGGGCGTAATCGTCGGATGCATGTTGCAGTTTGTCTTTCATGCAGACGTTCTGCAAAGTAAAAGCCTTTTGGCAATCGTTGTCTCCGCATTGGTTACGTTGCCTGTAACGATGTGTTTCTTTGACCTTGTATGGTATCTTAAACTTAAAAAATATCTTTCGGGCAACCGTCGTTGACCGTGTTCCGACATGAAAAAGGAAATTGAAATCTCAAATCCCAAAAATCTGCTTCCTTGGATAGGCGGACCGTACATGGCCGCGGGGACCTTGACGGGCGCAATCCTGCTCATTGGTTTCACTCCCGATCTGCTGTTTGTAAATTACATCTTCGAGGCAGTGTTCCTGTACTTGTTCTGCCTGTCCTGCAAAAACAGGTACAAGGCGTACAAAGCCGAGCCGAATTTGAAAATAACCCCGTATTTTTGGGCGGAAATTGCCGTTCACGCCATATTCATCGCGGCGGCAGCGGTGCAGTCCGCCCTCAACGTGCGGCTATCCATAACGAGGGAAGGCGCGTTCTATCGGCACGAATATCTTTTTGTTACGCTCATCATCGTCATATCCCACGTCGTTTACATGGTAATTGACTATTACGCGACCGAAAAGGCCGCCATTGTCAGATATTGCAATCGGGTTAGGAAAAAGAAGTGATCCGCGGTATCTTAAAATATGCCCTTTGACGATATGACAGAATCCTGCCTTGACAAACTCAAACACCATAAAATACTGCTCGTTGTCCTCAGCGTAATCTATTCCGTTTTGGCAACGCTCATCTTGACCCGCCCCGATTTTTCGGGAGAGGATTTTGCGGGCGGATTCTGCTGGTTTTTAACGCTGCTCGTGCTGCTTACCGTCGCGGCTTGTTTTGACAAATATTCCCAGCCTTATCTATATGTCTGCAAAAGAAGCATAATCCTCGTGCCATGGGCTTATTTTGTGGGATTTACGGGGGCAATCGCCATATCTCATTTTGCAAACAGTCCCGTTTTGGCCGTCGTCTTTCTCTTTATCTTGGAGATAGCGGCGCTGGCTTTTTATTTTTGTCTCATGCGCAGCGCGGGGAAGATGAGCGAGGAAGAAGTGCGGCGCGCCGTTGCCGCAAACCTAATAAAACTTGATTCCCGCGGCATGGATTTTCTGTTAAAGAGCAGAAAGTTTTACAGGTGGAACGGCATTGTCCCCATTGCCGTCGTCATCGCGGTCGGGAAATTTGCGGTGCGCTACGAATGGGTTTATACTGTGTTGCTCGCGCTTGTTTTTATCTACAACATCGTCAGTTTTTACAAAGTTTATTCCATAAAGTACGCTTCGCAAAAGAGCGCGGTTTGGCATCTGGCGGCCGACGCGCTCGTGTGCGCCGCTCTGCTCGTTTTCTCCGTCTTGCTCGATTGGGGCGTCATTCCCGTTGAAAACATGAGCGGGTTGGATATCGCATTGCCCGCCTGCTTCGGCCTGATACCCTTTGCAAAACAAAGTTCTTTTGCCTATTTTGCGGTTGAGCACGAACGAATGAGAAAGGAGTTTGAAAACGAATAGCGGCGGCTTGGGGGAGAACGGCGATTTCAAAGTTGTTCGTGTCTGTCCGCGCGGCGTGTTCGTTTGCAGGCTTCGGTTTTAGTTGCAGTAAAACAGTTTCGTGTTCACCTGCGCAAATGTCGGAACGGAATACGACAAAAACCTCTTGAAACTTTTGCGGTTTGGGGCGCCCTTTTGCGGGCGTTCTTTTTTATTTGGCCGCTTTTTTAACTCAAATAAGTTGCCGAAACCGTTCGGGTATGTTATAATATATATATAACAAAATAATATTTACAGTGTTATTTTGTTTTTTTACGCCAATATGAAAAGAGTGATCGTTGCCATAGGAGGCGGGGAAATCAAAGATAAATCGACGTTGCCCATCGACAGAGAAATTGCCGCAATGGTTTACGCTTCGGCCGAGGGGCGCCGCCCCAACGCGCTGTTCGTGGGCACCGCCAGCCACGATTACATGCCGTACTTCAACAGTTTCAGAAAGACATACACTTCCGAACTCGGCATGAAGGCGGACGTGGCGATGACGGTGTTCAAAAAGACCGAATACGCCCGTCTTGAAGAAAAATTTGCCCTTGCCGACCTCGTGTACGTGGGCGGCGGAGACACGCTGTTCATGCTGGAGAGTTGGAAAGAGTCGGGCATCCTGCCGCTCGTGAAAGACGCCTACGAACGCGGCGTGATTATCGCAGGTCTGTCCGCCGGGGCGATATGCTGGTTTGAAGAGATTTACACCGATTCCCGCATGGCGGGGAGAGAGGGATACTCCCTCTGCCGCGGTATGGGCTGGCTCAAAGGTACGGCGTGCCCCCATTACAACCTGAGGAGGGGGGATTTCCTGTCCGCCGTAAAGGGCACGGGCGTAAAAGCGCTTGCAGTTGAGGACAACTGTGCGGTGGTCTTTGAAAACGAACGGCCCGTTCGCGTGCTCTCTTCGGGAGGAAGGGCGTTTTACGTTGAAGATAAGGGGAAACTGACAGAGGAAAAAGAAATAACCTGCTTTGCATCGGAGACCTGAATTGACAAAGAACAAGAAAGACAAAAAGAGGTTTGGCAGAAACATCCTTCCTTGCGTAAAGGGCAACGTGCTGATGACCGTGCTGACCCCGCTGTTCATAATAATGGAAGTGCTGCTCGAGGTGTTCATACCCCTTCTGATGGCCACCATAGTTGACGGCGGGCTTTACAAGGAGCAGAATTTTCCGCTCAAAGCCTACATACCCATAGACAACATCAACGACAATACGAGATTCATCGTCGTGGTCGGCGTAATGATGATAATCGCCGCCCTGTGTTCGCTTGCTTTCGGCATACTTGCGGGCAGAACCGCGGCGGTCGCTTCCATGGGCTTCGCCCGCAACCTCAGGCAGAGACTTTTCTACAAAGTACAGGAATTTTCCTTTAACAACACCGACAGATATTCCACGCCTTCGCTGGTAACCAGACTCACCACCGACGTAACGAACATGCAAAACACCTATCACCAGGTGATAAGGATGTTCGTCCGTGCGCCGATTATGATAATCTGCGCCGCTATCATGGCAATTTCCATCGACGCCGAGTTGTCGCTGATATTCATCCTCGCCATTCCCGTCCTCGCGTGCGCACTCCTCGCCATGGTATCCGTGGGGCACCCGCGTTTCCGCGCCATGCTCAAAAAGTACGACGCGCTCAACGCAGCCGTTCAGGAAAACCTCGTTGCGGCAAGAGAAGTCAAGTCCTTTGTCCGCGAGGATTACGAAAAGGAAAAGTTTGACGCTTCTGCCACCGACCTCAAAAACGCCCAGCGGCGTGCAGAAAAAGTGTTTGTGTTCTCAGGTCCCGTGCAGATGGCGGTCATGTGGACGTGCACAATAATCCTCCTGCTTTTGGGCGGCAAGGCCGTCGTGTTTGAAGGGCGGCTCGGTTCTGCCGAACTTATAAGCCTCATGACTTATTCCACGCAGATAGTCAACTCGCTTGCCATGGTTTCGTTCATATTCGTCACCATGTCTTTGAGCAGGGCTTCCATGAACAGGATAAACGAAGTCCTCGACGAAGAGATAGGCATCGTAGGCGGGGAGAACGACGGCCTCAAGGTTGCAAACGGGCAGATCGTGTTTGAAAACGTCGATTTCTCCTATTCGGGCAGCAAGGACAACTGCGTGCTCAAAAACATAAACCTCAGGATAGAATCGGGCGAGACCGTGGGCATAATCGCGGGCACGGGAGAAGGAAAATCCAGTCTCGTTCAGCTCATACCAAGGTTTTACGACTGCGTGTCGGGCAGGGTTCTCGTGGGCGGACACGACGTAAAGGAATATTCGCTTTACGAACTTAGGGAAAGCGTTTCCATGGTCTTGCAGAAAAACGTACTGTTTTCTGGGACTATTGCCGATAACCTCAGGTGGGGCAATCCCGACGCGACGGATGAAGAAGTAGAGCAAGCCTGCCGCATGAGTTGCGCGCACGATTTCATAACTTCTTTCCCAAACGGATACAACACAGATCTCGGGCAGGGGGGAGTGAACGTGTCCGGCGGGCAGAAGCAGAGGCTGTGCATAGCCCGCGCCCTGCTTAAAAAACCCAAGATTCTCATTCTCGACGACAGCACGAGCGCCGTGGACACGGCAACCGACGAAAAGATCCGCCGCGCCCTCAGAGAATATATACCCGGTACGACAAAGATAATTATAGCCCAGAGGATATCTTCCGTTTACGATTGCGACAAGATAGTGGTCATGGACAAGGGCGAGATATCCGACGTCGGCACGCACGAACAACTGCTCGCACGTTCCACCATTTACAGAGAAGTCTACGAATCGCAGGCAAAGGAGAACTGATGCCTAAAAGAGATAATATAACGTCAAAATTAGGGGACGCAAAGCCCCGCAATCCGATAAGGACGTTCGGCAGGCTTTTCTCCTATTACAAAGAATGCAAGGTCGCCTTTATCGTGGCGGTTACGTTCATTGTAATCTACTCGGTTTCTGTCATAAGCGCGTCTTTCCTGCTCAAACCGCTCGTTGCCATACTCAAAGAAAATGCGGCGCTTGAGGATAAGTATGCGCGTTACACGGTGCTTGCCATGGGCATGGCGTTTCTGTACGTTACGGCGGTGATCACCAATTACGTGCTCAACAGGCTCATGCTCGAATGCACGGTGCGCGTACTCTGCCGCATCCGCATAGAGATGTTCAACCACATGCAGAACCTGCCCGTCGCTTATTTCGACAGCAGAACGCACGGCGAACTGATGAGTTATTACACCAACGATACCGACGCCATAAGAGAACTTTTGCACCACAGCCTGACGCAACTAATCGTGTCCATAGTCTCGCTTGCGGGCATCATAATATTCATGCTCGTGCTCAGTCTGCGGCTATTTCTCATAGTAATCGTGCTCGGCATAATAGTATCCGTCGTCATCAAGGCGATAGGTTCGAGAAGCAGCAAGAACTTCGTCAAGCAGCAGAAGGTCGTGGCCGACGTCAACGGATACATAGAAGAGATGATGGCGGGGCAGAAGATAGTCAAGGCCTTCAATCACGAAAAGCAAGTGTGTGAGAGGTTCGAGGAACTCAACGGCGAACTCTGCACCGTGGCGACGCGCGCCAACACTTACGCCAACATCGTCGGCCCCATAATGAACAACCTCTCGCACATATTCTACGCGATAACGACTATGATAGGCGTGCTCGCGTCCATGAACGGTGCCATACTCATCACCTTCCTGCAATACATTCGGCAGTTTGCGGACAGAATCTCCCAGATATCTCAGGAATTCAACTTCATCCTGCTCGCGCTGGCGGCTGCGGAAAGGGTGTTCGACCTCCTCGACGTGCCCGTGGAGAAAGACGAGGGGGACATAACCCTCGTTTCGGCAACAGAAGAGGACGGCGCGCTTAAAGAGAGCGGCGTGCGCACGGGCGTCTGGGCATGGAAGGAAGAAAAGGAGGGGCAGGTTCACCTGACAAAACTTCTCGGAGACGTCAGGTTTCACGACGTCAGTTTTTCTTACGTGCCCGAAAAGCGCGTGCTCGAGCACATATCGCTGTACGCAAAAGAGGGGCAGAAGATAGCCTTTGTCGGCTCTACGGGTGCGGGCAAAACCACCATTACAAACCTGATAAACAGGTTTTACGACATAGACGAAGGGTCGATCACCTACGACGGCATAGACGTGAGGAGGATAAAGAAGGCCGACCTCAGGCGTTCTCTCGGAATAGTCCTTCAGGACACCCACCTCTTCTCGGGCACGGTCATGGAAAATATACGTTACGGCAACCTTTCCGCCACTGATGAGGAGTGTATAGAAGCCGCAAAGACCGCAAACGCCCATTACTTCATATCTCACCTGCCCGACGGGTACAACACCATGCTCACCGCGGACGGGGCAAACCTTTCGCAGGGGCAGCGGCAACTCTTGTCGATTGCAAGGGCGGCGGTTTCGGACCCGCCCGTGCTCATCCTCGACGAGGCGACGAGTTCCATAGATACGCGTACCGAAAAACTCATAGAAAAGGGTATGGACGGACTCATGGCGGGTAGAACGGTGTTCGTAATTGCGCACAGGCTTTCCACCGTCCGCAACGCAAACGCAATAATGGTTCTCGAAAACGGCAAGATAATCGAAAGGGGCGACCATGCCTCGCTCCTCGAAGAGAAGGGCAAGTATTACAGCCTTTACACAGGCATGACCGAATTGACTTAAAAAAAGGAGAAAATACATGAAAAAAATTCTTATCGTTGACGATGAAGAGATGATAAGGAACGTTCTGCACGAGTACGCCGAATACGAAGGACACGAGGCCTTCGAGGCGGAAAACGGCAGAGAAGCCGTACAGATGTGCAAGGATAACGATTTCGACATCATTCTCATGGACGTCATGATGCCCAAACTCGACGGGTTTTCCGCAGTCAAGGAAATCAAGAAGATGAAGGACATTCCCGTCATCATGCTCTCGGCGAGAGGCGAAGAATACGATAAACTGTTCGGCTTTGAAATAGGAGTCGACGATTACGTCGTAAAGCCCTTTTCGCCCAAGGAAGTCATGGCAAGGGTAAACGCCGTTCTCAAACGCCACTCCAAATCCGAAAACAAGAGCGACGTTTACAAGTTTGAAGGGCTTGAAGTGGACATCACGGGCAGAAACGTGTACGTTGACGGCGAAAAAGCCGAACTTACGCCCAAGGAATACGAACTTCTCTTCTACCTTGTCAAGAACAGGGGCGTGGCTCTTTCGAGGGAAAAACTTCTTTCGGACGTGTGGGGGTTCGACTTCTTCGGCGACGACCGCACCGTGGACACGCACATAAAAATGCTGCGCAGCAACCTCAAGCAGTACAGAAAATTCGTCCTTACTCTCCGCGGCATGGGGTATAAATTTGAAGCATGAAGCTTAACTTTCACAAGCTTCGGTACAATATATGGATGTATTTCATCCTGTTCACCCTCGGCATAATGTGTATCGTCTGGTTCATGCAGATGATATTTACCGAGCGTTACTTTCTCGAAAACACGCGGGCGAATCTCGTGAGTACGGGAAAGGAACTTGCCGCGTCCTACGACAATTACAGGAGCGGCGAGGGCGACAGCGAGGAGATGTTTTCGGCCTTCAGGGACCGTGCCGTCCGTGCCAAAGAAATAGACAACATAATAGTAGTGGTAACTACCAAGGACTATAACGGCGAAAGCGCAAAGCCACTGCCCGAGCACTGCTATCCCGCGGAGGAGGCCATGCTGCAGTATTACGGCGAATACGGCAACATAATCAACAAGGCCATTTCCCACTGCGAAATGCTCCTTTCGGATGAAGAGGAGTATTATTGCGGGCTCGACACGAGCGAGGAGAACGACACGGGAGAAGTGTACGTTTATTCGGCTGTAATTTACCAAAATACAGACGAATCCGCAGGCGGAACGGATTCTTCCGATGAAAGCGCAAGCGCACCCGCGGATTCCGCGGCTTCGTCTGCGCCCGACGGCCAAGCCGAACCCGACGGCCAAGCCGAGCCTGTTTATGTAGTGCTTATATCTTCGCTTGAAAACATAAACAGCATGCTTGACGCAACGCAGAAGCAACTTGGCATAATCACGCTCGTCATAATCGTAATCGCCTTCTTCATCTCCATGCTCATCGCCTCGTCCCTTTCCAATCCTCTCGTCGTCATGACCGACGCGGCCAAACGGCTTGCAAGGGGAGATTTTACCGTGGAATTCACCGCGAGCGGATATTACGAAATACGCGAACTTTCGGACACGCTCAACAGGATGAAGGAAGATTTGCAAAAGACAAACACGCTGCAGCGGGAACTGCTTGCCAACGTTACGCACGACCTCAAAACGCCGCTGACCATGGTAAAGGCTTACGCCGAGATGATAAAGGACATTTCGGGCGACAACAAGGAAAAGAGGGACAAACACGCACAGGTCATAATCGACGAGGCGGACAGGCTGACCGTGCTCGTCAACGACATACTCAATCTCTCCAAGGTTCAGGCAAACGTAGATCTCCCCGCAACCGAAACGGTCAATCTTTCCCTGCTTACCGCCAAGGTTCTCGACCATTTCTCGAGTTTTTCGGAAAAGAACGGCTACACCATCCATTCCGAAATAACGCCCGACCTATTTACCGAATGCGACCCCCAAAAGATAGAACAGGTGATATACAACCTTGTCGGCAACGCCATAAATTACACGGGAGACGACAAGACCGTCAACGTTCTGCTCAGCCTGCAGGACGGAAAGATATTGCTTGAAGTCATCGACAGCGGCAAGGGAATAGACGAGGAGAAGATAGAGACCATCTGGCAGAAATATTACCGTGCGTCGGAAACGCACAAACGTCCCGTCAAGGGCACGGGTCTCGGGCTTTCCATAGTCAAGGCCATACTCGACGCGCACGGCTTCAGGTACGGAATAATCAGCAAGAAGGACGAAGGCAGTAATTTCTTTGTGGAATTCACTCCTTGTGCCGGTGATGAAAATGAATGATTCCTTAAGGGTCAAAAATCTTGACGACAGAACGGGAAAAACGGTGAGAATCACCGAGCGGACCGAGGGCAGGGGAGGACGCAGAGAGACAAACCTCGTTTTCCGCAACATGCTCACCGACGCGTTTTCACGCAAGAATGCCGGTTTGCGGCTCAAGGAAGAGAGGACGGAAACCAAGGGGAAAACCCTGCCGTCTCCTTATCTCTACCTCAGAATGCTGCTCTTTCTCGTCGTCGTGTTCATCGTGTCGTGGAGCGCGTTTTACTTCTTTGACGGATACGAACTTTATCCCCTGCTCGTCGCCATGTGGGCGCTTGCAGTGCCGTTTGTCATTTTAATGTTCTTTTACGAAATGGACACGAGCAGAAGCGTTTCCGTGTTCACTATATTGATCTATTTTCTGGCTGTAATCGTCTTTGCCGAAGCCGTGGAGATGATCTCTTACAGGTTCGTATACGGCGAAAACGGTCTTTCGGCTTTCGGCGCTATGGCGATAGGGCTTATGGAAAGCGCGTTGATGTTCCTGCTCTGCATGGGGTTCGTTTACAGGCTCAAGGTCCGCGACATGATGACGGGCATGCTCATCGGCGCGGCCGTCGGCGCGGGCTTTGCTATCATGAGCAACATCAACATCTGTTTCAGAAACGTATTCGTCTCCACGCAGTATCTGTCGGGCGAAAAGGTGCTGCTGTTCAACGAAACTCTCGTGGACAGTTTCAACAACCTGCTCAACAAAACGTGGCCCGAAATATGCGTGCAGGCTCTCATATACGTGCTGATAGGGGCTGTCTTTTCGGGCAATTTCACAAAATGCCTCATGCACGGCAAAGAAAAAACGCCGTGGTTCATACTCATAACCATAGCGGTCGTGTTCTGGGGATTCCTGTCGCTGTGGATAATGCCCTTCATCTCCATGCTCACGCTGTTCACTTACATTCTCAAGGTGCTCATGACGCTCGTCGTAATAATCGCTGCGGAAAAGACCATAAAGGATGGCCTTGCCGAAAACGTCTACAATTGATTGTAAGGCGTCAAATATCTGATTACAAAGCGTCAAATCGGCTGCGAAAAGGAAAATTCTGCCGCATATATAATGGAGAAATGAGGTGCCGGACTTCGCTTGCCTCGGGGCGTTTACCCAAGTAAACTCCCCGTCCCAACGCTCGATTTCCTTGTCGTGCTTACCTGTGGCAGAAAGATGAAAATAAAAAGCGGTTTTCGTATGGAAAGCCGCTTTTCAAATACAAAAAATAAGCGTTTCAACCTTCTGCCGACACGCTTTTTAAGTACAAAAAATAAGCGTTTCAACCCTCTGGCGATTCGCTATATAAATACAAAAAATAAGCGTTTCAACCTTCTGCCGATACGCTTTTTAAGTACAAAAACAAGCGGTTTAACTCTCGGCTAAACCGCTTAAACTATTCGGGTAAAGATTACTTTTCGGCTTTACCGAGGGCGTAAACTCTCTTGGCAAGGCCGGATTTTTTGTTTGCCGCGTTATTCTTGTGGATTATGCCCTTGGAGCAAGCGGAATCTATAACGGACATGACGGAGGGGAGCAGAGCGTTGGCCTCTTCGGCATTGCCCGCGTCGATTGCGGCGTTAAGCTTTTTTATAGCGGTTTTAACTTCGGCTTTTACGCTTCTGTTAAGGGAATTCTTCTTTTCGATTACCAATACGCGCTTTTTAGCGGATTTAATGTTAGGCACTTTATTTCTCCTTGATGTTTGCTTTCGTTGCCTTAATATTTTATCACAAAATTATCGGTAAAGCAAGTATTTACGGGTAATATTTTCCCGTTTGAACAATTTTTTACCGCTTTGGCAGTATATTTATTATTACAACCGCATTTCAGAAAGGACAGGAGGGGTGTATGAACGGAGAAAGGATAGGTGTTTTTGACAGCGGCGTCGGCGGTCTCACGGTAATGGCAAAACTCGCAAGGACGTTTCCAGCGGCTTGCTTTTGCTATCTCGGCGACAACGGCAACATGCCCTACGGCAATCTGTGCGCGGACAGGATAAGGGAACTCTCGCTCTCGGCATTAAAACGTCTTGCCGCGGAAGGAGTGGGCGTTACGGCGGTGGCTTGCAACACTGCGTCGCTCGCGCTTGAGGGAACGGAGGAAGTTGACGGAATGAAACTCTGCCGCCTCCGTCCGCATATTCCGGAGGCGTTGGCGGGAAAGAGGGGCGTTTTTTTCGCAACCGCGGCAACGGCGGAAAGAGCCGCCGAGGAAGGGCTGCTGCCCGCGTCCGCTCTGTCCGTCGCTTTGCCGACTTTGGCAGAGCGCGTGGAAAAGGCGCTTCTCTTAGGCACGTTCGGCAGGGAAAAGGGGCGGCTGGTCGGCGAAATGTTGGGACGAATAACCACCGATGACCCACCCGCTTACCTATTCCTCGGCTGCACCCATTATCTCTATCTCGAAAGGGAACTCAAAAAGCGTCTCCCTTTAACCGTTTTTTTGGACGGAGTGGAAATTATTTGCGAAAAATTGATAAAAAACGCGATTTTATGTTCAGATATAAACGCTGACGGACATAGAATTAAATTCATAGGAGAGTACGCAAAAGTCAACGAGGAAATCTACAGGAAGTACGCCGTCCCTGCAACGCGGGACTGAAACCGAGAATTTTCATAAAATTTTTTGTAAAGTGGGTAAATGTGGTTGACAATATAGAGGCAAGGTGGTAAAATAAAAGCACAAAGAAAAAATCGGAACAGTCTCGGATTAAAATGGCAATTTTCGGCAGCGTCAGCCATCAGCTCGACGCCAAAAACAGAATGAGGATACCCTCACCCTTCAAAGATCGCTTCGGCAAGGAAATTTTCCTGTGCAAAGCGGTCAACGGGTGCATAAGGGTGTACAAGAGCGAAAAGGGAGCGGAATTTCTCGGTTCCTTCTCGTCCATAAGCTCGTTCGATTCCGAAGGCCAGATGGACTACACCGTATTTTCTTCGATGTGTGAAAAGGTTACGGGAGACGAACAGGGGAGATATCTCCTTTCGGAATCCATGCGTTCCTACGCGGGTATCAGCAAAAACCTCGTTACGGTCGGCAAGGACGGCTTTATAGAAATCTGGGCAGAAGAACACTTCAACGAGATGATGAAGAAAATCTCTTACGAGGACATCTTCAAACGCAGGTTCGAAGCCGAAAAGGCAAACGCCCGTACGGAGTTGTGAGATGGAATTCAGGCACACTCCCGTCATGTTCGACGAGTGCATGTCGGGGCTTGACCTCAAACGCGGCGGAGTATATTTTGACGGAACGCTGGGCGGGGGAGGCCATTCTTACGGAATACTTTCCGCTCTCGGGGCGGAGGGCAGGCTGATTGCCACCGACCTTGACGGCGAGGCGATTGCCGCGGCCGACAAAAAGCTGAAACCGCTTGGAAAAAACTACACTTTACTCAACGATAACTACAAGAACATCATCCGTATAGCAAAGGATCTCGGCATAACGGCGTTTGACGGTATTCTGCTCGATCTCGGAATCTCAAGCTACCAACTCGACAACAGAGACAGGGGCTTTTCCTATCTCGCGCCGGACAAACCGCTCGATATGCGCATGGACGCACGTCAGACGCTCACGGCCGCGACGGTCGTCAACCAATACGAGAAAGAGCGGCTCGAGTACATCCTCTCCGCTTACGGAGAAGAGAGGTTTGCCGCAAGAATCGCTTCGGCAATAGTTGCCGCCAGAGCCAATAAGCCCGTGGAAACGGCAGGCGAGTTGGTGGAGATAATCGAAAAGTGCATTCCCGCCAAGTACAAACAGGACGGGCACCCCGCAAAGAGAACCTTTCAGGCCATACGCATAGAAGTCAACGGCGAACTCGACGGTCTGGGAGAATGTCTTAAAGAGATGGTCGGTCTTTTGAAAAGCGGCGGAAGAATAGCGGTTATAACCTTCCATTCGCTCGAGGACAGAATAGTCAAGCAGTGCTTCAAGGACCTTGAAACGGACTGCATCTGCGACAAACGCTTGCCCGTATGCGTGTGCGGCAAGAAAAAAGTCGTCGAACTCATAACCAGAAAGCCCGTTACGGCAAGCGATGAGGAACTTGCCCGCAACCCGCGGGCAAAGAGCGCAAAGTTGCGCATAGCACGCAAAATTTAATAAATTTTAATTATAATATTTTAAGGAGAAGGGTCATGATAAATACGCGCACCGGATATGAAGATGATATATACAACGACACAATGACGCAAACACGTGAACGTGAAACCGAAACCGAAGAAAGGGACGTAAGTTATGCCGACGAGATAAGCGACGCATATTTTTCGGACACGCGGTACGACGACGTAACCGAAATGCCCGAGGAGACTGCCCCACGCCGCGTTGAAACCACGGATTCCATGCCTTCTTCCACGACGATGGACCTTAAGGATTCCAAGGAAAACGTGAGATCGGACGCCATTTCCCAATATGGCGACGAGATTTACGACGACTTTGAAGAGGACACCAAAAAGGGCTTTACTCTCAGCACTCGGCAGAAGATATTCATCACTCTCTACACCCTGATAGTGGTGGGCATAATCGCGCTCATCGCCTTTAACGCAAGCGCTCTCAACCGCATAAACCGCGAGATTGAGGACACCGAGCAGGCCGTTGTCGAGCTTACCGCCAAGAACCGCGAACTCGAGGATACTCTCGAGTACGTTTCCAGCGATGAGGTAATCGCCGCCAAGGCCGAACAGGAACTCGGCATGACCAAATTAGGGTAATTTTTTCACCATGCCGTAAATAGAATTATATCGAATAATTCATCGGCGGTGATAAAAATAGAATATTCCATAACAAAATTACGAAAGAGGTTGTTTGCGGGTTTCCTGCTGATAGCCTTTCTTTTTTGTCTCGTTGCGGCCAGATTTTTCTACGTTCAGGTAATATGGGGAGAAGAACTCAGGGCCAAGGCCGTGGACCAGTGGACGAGAGAACTGCCCGTCATAGCCGAACGCGGCCTGATAAAGGACCGCAACGGCGTTGTACTCGTCGAAAACAAACCCTCTTACAGTATATTCATCCGTCCCCGCTCGGTTGACGAACCCGGAAAAGTTGCCGACGTGCTTGCCCAAATCTTTTCTCTCGACAGGGACAAGGTGTACGCAAAAGCCACCACAAAGACCGTTTCCGAATACACGCTTGCAAAAGGGAGAAGTGAGGAGGAAGTGAACAAACTCTCTTCCTACAACCTTTCGGGAGTCTATTATTCCAAGGATAATTCGAGAAATTACCCTTACGGGGAATTTCTGTCTCAGGTGCTCGGCTACGTCTCGTCGGACAACGCGGGGCAGGCGGGAATAGAAAAGTATTACGACAAGTACCTTGCGGGCAAGGACGGGGAAATCCTGTATGAAACCGACCTTTTGGGGATACAATTAAAGGACACGGACGTGAGGTACGTGCCGTCTGTAAAGGGGCTTGACCTCGTGCTGACCATAGACTACGCCGTGCAGGAAATAGCCGAACAGGCCATGGAAACGGCTTACGCCGTGCATTCTCCCAAGCGTGCGGAATGTATCGTGATGGACCCGTCCAACGGCGAAATACTCGCCATGGCTTCAAAACCTTCGTTCAACCTCAACGAAATACCGCGCGACGACCCGGAACAGCTCAATTTCCTCGCCCGCAACGGTCTGGCGGTGGATTGTTACGAACCGGGTTCCACTTTCAAGATACTAACCGCCGCGGCTAACATAGAGGAGTATTCCAAAGGCAATCCCAAAGCGTTTTCTCCCGATTACGTGTTCAACCCGTCGGGAGTGAGAACGGTGGGCGGACGGAATATAAAATGCTGGCGTTCGCACAAGGACGGAAAGCATTCGGGTCAACACCTCAAAGAAGCGCTCAACAACAGTTGCAATCCGTGTTTTGTGGATATAGCGCTCTCGCTCGGAAAGGAGACCATGTACAAGTATGTGGAAGCCTTCAATTACGGCAAGGTAACGGGGCTGGATTTCGTGGGCGAAGCGCAGGGCATGGTGCTGCCTTCTTCGGCGGTAACGGACGGAGACATTGCGAGGATAGCCTTCGGGCAGACGATTGCGGTTACGCCCGTCCAACTCGCCGCGGCAACGGCAGCCGCCGTGAACGGCGGGTACTATTACACGCCGCACCTTCTCAAAGCCGTTTACGACGGAGACAGAAAGGCGGAGGAGATATACCCCGTTGCGGTGAGGAGGGCGGTTTCCGAAAAAACGTCGCGGACTCTTGCGGGTTATCTCGAAGGCGTCGTGCGGGAGGGAAGCGGTAAGCAGGCTTACATAGAAGGTTACCGCGTGGGCGGCAAGACGGGCACGGCGCAGAAGTTTGAAAACGGAGCGATTGCGCAGGGCAAGTACGTTTCGTCCTTCGTCGGCTTTTTCCCCGCCGACAACCCAAGATACCTTGCCCTCGTGATCGTGGACGAACCCACGGGACAGCATTACGGCAGCACCGTTGCCGCGCCATACGCAAAGATGATATTCCAAGGAATTATAAACCAAAGATCAATCGAGCCGGGCCGCGCTTAATATCAAAGAAGGTTTACCTTGAAATATGTTGTTATCGGAACTTACGGACGCTCTTGCCGAAAAGGAAGTTATCGGCGGGGACGCGGAGATAGAAAAACTGTGCATGTCGGACAAAGAAGCAGGCCGCGGCAGTCTTTACTTTTGCATAAAAGGAAACAGGTACGACGGGCATGATTTTGCCCAAAGAGCCGTGGCAAAGGGGGCCGTTGCCGTCGTTTGCTCCAAAAAACTCGGCCTCGGCGTTCCCGAGGTCGTCGTCGGCGACGTGCGTGAAGCCATGAGCCTAATGGCGGGCAGGTTTTACTCAAATCCCGCCGACAAGATGAGGATAATAGGGGTTACAGGCACCAACGGAAAGACCACAACCTGTCATATAATCGCAAATATTTTGAAAAAAGCGGGACGGAAAGTCGGCATAATAGGCACGCTTGGCATAAAGTACGGCAAGGTTTCCATAGCCCCCGAAATGACAACTCCCGATCCCATATATCTGCACAGAATCTTTTCGGATATGGCGGACGACGGGGTGGAGGACGTAGTGATGGAAGTTTCCGCCCACGCCGCCGCGCTCAAGAAGATCGCGGGCATCTATTTCGACGCGGGTGTGTTTACCAACCTCACCGAGGATCACCTCGATTTCTTTGGGACCATGGAGGAGTACGGCAGGGCAAAGGAAGAATTTTTGTCAGATAAATACTGTGATTTTATCGTACTCAACGGCGACGACGAAATGGGCAGAAGGCTTTATTTCAAGAGCGGGAGAAAAACGCTGTCTTACGGCATAGACGAGCCTTCCGACGTCTTTGCGGTAAACGTCAAAGAAGAGATAAACGGGATATCCTTCGTCATGAATCTCTTCGACAACATCTACAACATCAGGTGCGGAATGCCGGGTGTGTTTTCGGTGTACAACTGCCTTGCAGCCGCCACCTGCTGCGCCGTGCTCGGCGTGGATTTCGACGACATTGCCGAGGGCATTCGGCTGACCGAAGGGGTTAAAGGCAGGGTAGAAGCCGTAGAAAACCCGCTTGGCAAAAAGATATTCATAGATTACGCGCACACGCCCGACGGGCTTAAAAAGATATTGCAGGCGCTTAGAAAATGCACTTCGGGCAGGCTGCTTTGCCTGTTCGGTTGCGGCGGAAACAGAGAGAGCGCAAAACGCCCGCTTATGGGCGAAATAGCGGGCGAATACGCGGACTTTTGCATAGTTACATCGGACAATCCCCGTTACGAAGACCCCTGCGACATAATTTCGGATATAGAAAAGGGACTGCGGCTAAAGACCGAACGGTACATTACCATTCAGGACAGGCGCGCGGCCATAAAGTACGCCGTTGGCATGATGAGAGAGGGAGACATACTGCTCGTCGCGGGCAAGGGTGCCGAAGAATATCAGGAGATTCTCGGGGTAAAGCACGTTTTCAGCGACAGGCAGTGTATAGAGGAACTGCTCGGGGGTAAGGGCGTTTGAAAACCTACGTTTTCATCTTTGCCACCGCCCTCGCCCTTTCCTTTCTCTTGGGGCTGGTAACCGTCCCGCTTCTCAAAAAGTTGAAAGCGGGGCAGTCCGTCCTCTCTTACGTAAAGGAGCATGAAAGCAAGGGCGGCACGCCCACCATGGGCGGCGTTTTCTTCATTCTCGCCGCCTCCGTCGTCGCGCTGATTTTCTGCGATAAAGGCGGCTTTCGGCCTGCGCTCGTCGTAATCACCACGGGCGTGGCTTTTCTTGCCGTGGGTTTTACGGACGATTTCATCAAGATTAAATTCAGGCACAACGAAGGGCTGAAACCCTATCAGAAAATACTGTTTCAGCTTGCCGTTTCCGTGATATTTGCCGTTTACGCTTACGTCAACGGTTATACTTCGGTGTTCGTTCCTTTTACCGAAATTAAGATATCCCTCGGCCTCTTTGCAATCCCGCTTTATATAACCGCCCTGATCGCCACCACCAACTGCGTAAACTTGACGGACGGCCTCGACGGGCTTGCCGGGGGCGTTTCTTACGTATATTTCCTATTGATCGCCCTCGTGATAATGGCGGAAAACGGAAATGCCGCTGCGGACAACCATGCCGTAATATCCGTTGCGCTCGCGGGCGCCATCGTCGGTTTTTTGGTGTTCAACACGCACAGGGCAAGCGTGTTCATGGGGGACACGGGTTCGCTGTCTCTCGGCGGGTTCGTGTCCGCCGTCAGTATACTGAGCGGAAACGTCTTTTACATTCCCGTAATAGGCATAATGTTCGTCGTTACGGGCCTATCGGTCATACTTCAGGTGGCATATTTCAAGAAAACCGGAAATAGGATATTTTTGATGGCGCCGCTGCATCATCATTTCCAGATGAAGGGAGCCGAGGAGAGCAAGATTGCCGCCGTGTACAAGGTAATAACGCTCGCAGCGGGTCTTGCCGTACTACTTTTTATTTAGGAGACGGATATGTATATAGGCAAAAACATTTTTCTCGTTGCGGGAATCTCCAAAAGCGGCATAGCCGCCGCCGAATTTCTCCTTTCAAACGGCGCGGAATGCTACATAGTCGACGAGTACGACACCGAAGGGGTGAGAGCGTCCGCCGCCGCCCTCGCCGCAAAAGGGGCGGTGCGCGTGTCTGCGGAGGAAATAGAGAACATAATTCCCACGATAGACGTTTTGGTCATGAGTCCGGGAATCCCTATAGACAACAGGATTCCCATCCTTGCAAAAAAGGCGGGCAAGCGGATAATCGGCGAACTCGAACTCGGCTTTCTCTATTCGGTGTGTCCCATAGTCGCGGTTACGGGCACCAACGGAAAGACGACGACCTGTTCGCTCATAGCCGACATTCTGAGCCGTGCGGACATTCCCAACCGCCTCGTCGGCAACATGGGCGTTCCGTTCACTTCAAAACTTGCGGAACTTGACATAAACACGGTTGCCGTTACCGAAGTGTCGAGTTTCCAGCTTGAAACAATGACGACGTTCGCACCCCACATCGCTGTTGTAACCAACATAGCGGAGGACCACCTCTCCCGCCATTATAACATGCAGAATTACATATATCTCAAGAGCAAACTGCTCTACAACCTGAAAGAGAGCGAGTACGCCGTGCTCAATTACGACGATTACGTCGTGAGGGGATTTAGCGAAAAAACGTCGGGCAAAACCGTGTTTTTCTCGCTGAAAGAAAAGGTGGACGGCGCGTACGTGGAGGACGGAATCATCATGTTCCGCGAAAGGCCCGTTCTCGATACCAAACTGATAGGAGTTGCGGGCGAACACAACCTTTACAACATTCTCGCGTCGGTTGCAGTGGCCAAGTCTCTCGGCGTGCCCGACAACCCGATTGCCGAAGCCATAATAGATTTCAAGGGAATAAAGCACAGGATAGAATTTGTCCGCACGGTCAACGGAATAGACTTTTTCAACGATTCAAAGGCGACGAATGTAGATTCCACGCTCAAGGCTCTCAATTCCATGACAAAGCCCGTCGTTCTCATCCTCGGCGGCAAGGACAAGGGGCAGAGTTTTGACGAATTGTTCGTCCGTTGCAAACAACTCGGCGTGTCAAAGATAGTGCTGTACGGCGAAACCCGTTACAAAATGCTCAAGAGCGCCGAATTTGCCGAGGCGGACAACGTGTGCGTGGCAACCAATCTGTCGTCGGCCGTAGGTCTCGCTTACGCCGAGGCGCAAGCGGGCCAATGCGTGCTGCTCAGCCCCGCGTGTTCGAGTTTTGACGAATTTTCGGGATTTGAAGAGAGGGGAGAAAGATTCACCGAACTCGTCGGCGCGCTTCAATGATAAAGCGGAAAGCGAAGGGAGACCTGTTCATCCCCTGCACGGCCGTGCTGCTCGCCCTTTTCGGCGTGGTCATGGTGTATTCGGCAAGCAACTATTCCGCGCAGAAGGATTACGGCGATTCGTTCTTTTACGTTAAAAAGCAGGCCGTGGGCGTCGTCCTCGGGCTTGCGGCGATGGTATTCACCGCAAAGTTCAATTACGGCAAGTATAAAAAAGCGGGGCTTGCGTCCGTCATCGTTTCGGCCGTGCTGCTCGGTCTCGTGTTTATACCGGGCGTCGGCGTTGAAAGTTACGGTGCTAAAAGGTGGATAGGCTTTGCGGGAATCACCCTTCAGCCAAGCGAACTTGCAAAATTTTCGCTCGTGCTGTTCACCGCGGGATATTTTGCCGAAAATCCGGACAGAATCAAGAAATTCCGCACGATACTCCCCGTGGTCGGCGTCGGCGTGCTGTTTGCCGTACTCGTCATTCTCGAGCCGAACATGTCCATAACGATGTGCATAGGAATCGTCATGATCGGCCTGCTGTTTGCGGCGGGGGCGAAGGCGCGGCACCTGCTGCTCATCGTCCTGCCCGTCGTCGCGGCCGTGCCCGTGCTCATACTCGCCGAGCCTTACCGTCTCAAACGTCTGTCCGCCTTTCTCGACCCGTGGGCGTCTCCCAAGGCCGAAGGTTACCAACTCCTTCAATCGCTGTACGCGCTCGGCTCGGGCAATTGGTTCGGCGTGGGGCTGTTCAACTCCCGCCAGAAGTTCGACTTTCTGCCGTTTTCGGAATCCGATTTCATACTTTCCGTGATAGGGGAGGAACTCGGTTTCATAGGGGTTCTTTTCCTTTTCGGGGCTATGTTTTTTCTCATATACCGCGGAATCAGGACGGCGGTCGGCGCCAAGGATCTGTACGGCTGTATCCTCGCCTCTGGAATAACGCTGGTATACGCCGTTCAGGTCGTCATAAACGCCCTCGTCGTGTCGGGCAGCATTCCGCCAACGGGCCTGCCTTTGCCGCTGATAAGCAGCGGCAACACCTCGGTCATAATGTTCATGGCTTCATTCGGAGTGCTTTACAATATTTCTGCAGAAAGCGGTGCGGGTTAACTATTCGCACCGTTTTTACGTATGATGAAACGGAAACTTCGGCTACGGAGTATGGTCATGGAAAAATTTGTAATCAACGGAGGAAGAAAGGCAGAGGGAAGTGTTTGCGTAAGCCGTGCAAAAAACTCCCTCCTTCCGATAATAGCGGCCGCCGCCGTGGTCGGACAAGAATGTTTTATCGAGGATTTTCCCGTATATTCGGATACCGAAACCATGCTTGGAATAATCGGCACCATGGGCGGGAAATTCCGCAGGGCGGACGGCGGAGTGTACATAGACGCGTCGGGGCTTAATACGGGCGTTTTCCCCGCAGACCTGTCCGTAAAGATACGCGCGTCGGCGTTCATGCTCGGCGGCGTGGCGGCGAGGATGGGCAGGGCGGAAGCGGTGTATCCCGGCGGCTGCAAGATAGGAGAAAGGCCGCTCGACATCCACCTCGACGGGCTTGCCGCTCTCGGCATAAAGACCGAAAAGAGGGACGGCAGGCTAATCTGCACGTGCGATAAAGCCGTCGGCGGAAACGCCGTTCTGCCATTCCCGAGCGTTGGGGCCACCGAAAACATAATGATAGCCGCGGCTATTGCCGACGGAGAAACGCGCATAACGGGCGCCGCCACCGAGCCTGAAATTGCCGACCTTGCGGGATTTCTCAACCGCTGCGGGGCAAAGATAGAGGGAGCGGGCACCAAAGAGATACGGATAAGGGGCGTAAAACGTCTTAACGGATGCTCATACAAGCCTATTTCCGACAGGATAGAAGCGGGCACTTTCTGCCTTTCCGTGCTGCTTTTGGGCGGAGAAGCGGAGATTTGCGGCTGTGAAGAAGAAAATATTTCGTCTTTAATAAATAAAACGAATAATTCTGCTTGCAAAATATATTACTTTAATGGTAAAATATATATTAAAGCGAGAGGAATACCGAAACCCGCCGACATCACGGTCGAGCCTTTCCCCGGATTTCCCACCGACCTGCAGCCGCAGACGGTGGCCATGCTGTCCGTCGCCAAAGGAGACAGCGTCGTAACGGAAAAGGTATTTCCCCAAAGATTCGGTTACGTAAAGGAACTTGCAAAGCTCGGCGCGGACATAACCGTCAGGGGCAACGCCGCTTACATAAGAGGCGTCAAGGGACTTGTCGGCGGAATGGTGCGCGCGGAGGATCTCCGCGGCGGTGCGGGGCTGGTACTCGCGGCGCTCAGAGCCGAAGGTCGCTCCGTGATAACCGGGATAAACCACATAGACCGCGGTTACGAAAAAATGGAAAAGAAATTTTCGTCTCTCGGTCTGGATATCAAGAGAGTTTTTCAGGAAGTATGAAACACAAAAGGCTTGCGGTAGCGATAACGTCCGTTCTGTTTGCGGCGGTCGTGCTGCTGTCGGGCTGGGTCGTCTGCACGGTATCGAAAGTTACCGTAAAGTACACCTGGCTCACGGTCAAAACGGAAGAAGAAATAAAGAGCCAGAAGCAAAAACTCGATTCTCTCATCGGCACGAGTATGTTCACCGTTGACGAAAGCGGAATAAGGACGGCTCTGGAGGGCAATCCGTACATCATAGTCGAATCGGTAAAAGTCGTATTTCCGTCTACGGTTACCGTTTCGGTCCGTGAACGTGCGGAAGCATTTTGCGTGTTTGACGGAGAGCATTATTACCAGCTTACCGAGGACGGTTTTGTGCTGTCTTGTTCGGACGAGAACGCAACGCGGCTGGACGGAAAGCCCAACGCCCTCATAACGGGCGAGGTTCCGCCGCTCACCGTCAATTCCGCCTGTCCCGAGGACAAGTTGTTCCGCGCGGCGGTCATGGCCGTCAACGCCTTTGACGACGTGCGCAACGAACTTGAATCCGTCAAGGTCAGCCGCACGGCAGAAGGGGGCACGGGCAACTGGAACAGGATAATGATAAAAACCGCAACGGGCTGCGAGTTTACGATTACTGAGGCCGACAAAGATACCGAAGATAAGGTTGCGCTCCTCAAAGAGTTGTATTACGAGCGTATCGAAGGCGAAGACAGAGTTGCGGGAAAATACGATATATTCAGCAAGGGAGACGGCGTGGTGGATTTCGACACGTCGAGATGACGCGGGGTTTGCTCGCAGTGATTTACAGTAACTGTCCGTAGGGAGGGTATCATGGCAAAAGATTCTGTTGCCGTACTCAATGTCAATTCAAAGATCATCCAGCTCATCGCAGGCAAGAGGGGGCTGAACAAAACCTTCATAGTCGAAAGTTGGGTCAACCAGCCTTACGACGGGTTCGGTTCCGCCAAATTTTTCGTTGAGGACAAGACCCGCGAACTTATAAAAAACGTCATAAAAAAGGCAAACGCGGAGTTCAACGGAAAAATAGACGAATTGTACGTGGGCGTTCCTTCCGAGTTCGTTACGATAAAGCGCTGCAGATACCAACTCTCTTTCAAAAAGAGAAAACGGATAACGCACGACGATGTACAGCAACTCTATGAACTTGCTTATTCGGAAAATACGGGCGAGCCTGCCAAGTACAGGCACATAACGCATTCGGCGGTCGGTTTTGAACTCAGCGACAGCAGAAGAACCTCTTCTCCCGCAGGCGCCGTTTCCGACTATCTCAAGGGAGAACTCGTGTACTATCTGGCGTCGCTTGACTTTCTCAACACCGTGGACAAGGCGCTTAAAGAAGCGGGCGTTGCAAAACCCTTTTATTACCCCGTCCAGCTTGCCGAGGTCATCTATTTGTTCGAACCGTACGAGAGGGACAGGCCGGGCATACTCATAGACGTCGATCAGATAAGCACGTCTCTTTCGTTGTATTTAGGGGACGGAATGCTCTACATGGGAGCCGTGTCTCTCGGCAGCGGAGATCTCGAGGTGGAACTGTCAAGGCAACTTTCCATACCTTATTCGGCGGCTTGCGTCCTTAAAAAAATGCTGAACATCAGCTTCAATCCTTACGAGCGGGCCACTTACGATTTTGAAGTGGGCAGCAAGTTGTATTCCGTACTCGTGAGCGATACCAACGAAATCGTCAAAAATTTTCTGGACGAGCTTTCGCACAGGATTCACATCATGATTGCCGAAGGGCAGCGATTCAGAAATGACAACATCCGCATTTCCCTGACGGGCAGCGGTATATGCGACATAAGAGGGGCAAAAGATTACATTTCAAGCAGGCTTGGGCACGTGCTGGACATAGTCGCGCCCAAGGTCCCCGTCCTCGGCAAGCCGTACAATTCGGCTGCACTGAGCCTTTTCAACATGGCTCTCGAACAAAAGCACACGGAAAGTAAAAAATAAATTCAAGTTGCAAAAGGAGGAATAATATGTACGACGGCGATTGGAATAAAGACGGCGTATGGAATGGATACGACGAAGATATAAACAGCGAACAGCCTCAAACAGAAGAGGACGCGCAGGAGATAGAAGAAAAAAAGGAACCCGAGCAGTTCAAAAAGATAAACATCCGCGTTGTGGGCATAGGCGGCGCGGGCACCAACACGGTCAAGAGAATCACCGAAAGAATCGATAAAATTGCAGATTACGGCGACGATGACGGCCTGAGCGACGACGAATTTATGGAAAAAGTCAGTTTTTACGCCGTGAGCACCGATTACCAGACTCTGGAAGGATTGCATGCGGATTCGCTCGTAATAGGCAAAAAGACCGCTCGGGGCATGGGTGCGGGAGCCGATCCCGAACTCGGCAAACACGCCGCAGAGGAGAGCGCGGATGATATCCGCAAAATCTGTGAAGGCGTCAACCTCATGTTCATAGTCGCGGGCATGGGCGGCGGAACGGGCACCGGCGCGGCCCCCGTAGTTGCAAAAATAGCAAAACAAGCGGGCTGTCTCACCGTGGCCGTGGTTACAAGGCCTTTCTATTTCGAGGGCGCAAAGAGAGACGAAAACGCCCGCAAAGGCATAGATGAACTTACAAAGGCGGTAGACGCCATAATGGTCGTTCCCAACGACAAACTCGTCAAGTCGGTAAATTCGCCGTCCAAGGGCGAAACCAACACCAAACTGCAGGACGCATTTACCAAAACGGACATGCTGATAAAGCAGTTTATAGCGGGTATAACCGACATAATAACCAACCATTCCCTTATAAACCTCGACTTTGCCGACCTGCGCACCGTGATTGAAAACAAGGGTGTTATGCACATAGGCATAGGCGTGGACAACAACGATAAAAAGCGTGTTCTCAACGCCGTTATGAGCGCGGTGTCCAACCCCCTTCTCGAAACGACTATAAAAGGGGCAAAAAACGTCCTTTTGTACATTTCGGGCGGCAGCGACATTGCGATAGAGGAGATCAACGAGGCCGCGAGCATGGTCCGCGGCGCCGTCAATCAGGATGCAAACATAATATTCGGCGCCAACATCAACCCCGGGGCGCACCAATACATCAAGATAATGATAATCGCAACGGGTCTCGACAAGAATCCCGAAGGGACATCGCGGGATTCCAACACCAGAAAAGCGCTTGATTTAATCATGAACAACGAACCGAGGGAGGCCGCCAAGCCCGCACGGCAGAATGCTGCCGAAGAGAACGAGGAGAAGAAAGTTCCCGTTTACGATGACGACGATCTGCCCCTGTTTGCAAGGGTGAAAAAATAATGGAAAACGATAAAAAAATCCTGTTCAGCGCAATACAGCCGAGCGGCATTCCCACCATTGCCAATTACATCGGCGCCATAAGGAACTGGCTCAGGCTTCAGGACGAATACAACTGCATATACTCGATTGCCGACCTGCACTGTCTCACGGTGGAGAGGGAACCCAAGGATCTCAGGGAAAAGAGTTTAGAACTTCTCGCTCTGTACATCGCCTGCGGCGTGGATCCCCAAAAGACCTGCCTTTTCATGCAGTCTCACGTTCCCGCCCACGCCGAACTGACGTGGATTCTCAACACGATAACGTATCCGGGCGAACTTTCGAGAATGACGCAATTCAAGGATAAATCGAGAAAACACGCCCAAAACGTCAACATGGGTCTCATGGATTATCCCGTGCTCATGGCCTCGGATATACTTTTATACAACACGGCGGTCGTTCCGATAGGAGAGGACCAAAAGCAGCATCTCGAACTTGCAAGGGACCTTGCCGTGCGTTTCAACAACAAGTACGGCGAAACTTTTTCCGTTCCCGAACCCATCATTCCCAAGGTGGGCGCCCGCATAATGAGTCTGCAGGATCCCCTGCACAAGATGTCAAAGAGCGACGCTAACGAAAACGGCTTCATATCCCTGTCCGACGACAAGGACGCAGTGATGAGAAAGTTCAAACGTGCCGTTACCGACAGCGGCAGCGAGATACGTTTTGCCGAAGATAAACCCGGAGTCAGCAACCTTCTCAGTATATATTCGGCGTTTTCGGGCAAGAGTATAGCGGAGGCTGAAAAAGAATTTGCGGGCGTTGGCTACGGAGAATTCAAACTTGCCGTGGCAGAAGCCGTCGAATCCGTCCTTTCCGGTATCCGCGAAAAGAAAAAGCAACTTCTTGCGGACAGGGCGTATCTTGACGGAATAATGACAGAAGGCGCCGAAACCGCAAGGAGACTCAGCGGCAGAATGCTGTCCAAAGTTTACAGAAAAGTGGGGCTGTATACCCCGAAGAGAGACAAGTAGTGTTCGGTTACGTCAGACCCGACGATCCTTATATCTACAAGAAGGACGAGGTTTTATACAACGGAGTCTACTGCGGCCTGTGCCGTTCGGTGGGCAAGTTGTGCGGGCAGACGGCCCGTCTGGGGCTTGCGTACGACGTTGCGTTCCTGTCCGTCCTTCTGCACAACCTCGCCGACGCGGACGTCAGGCTGGAAAAGCGGCATTGCGTGGTGCATTGGTTCCGCAAGAAGACGATGGCCGCGGTTGACAACATAAGCCTTGCGATGGCGGCGCTCAACGTCGTGATGTGCTACTACAAATCGTGCGACGACATTGCGGACGAAGGCAGGGGCGGAATGAGAAAACTTACCTTTCGCAAAGGGTACAACAGGGCGCGTAAGAAATTCCCCGAGATTGCCGCACTTGCGGAACGCTGTTACGGGGCGCTTGCCGAATGCGAAGAGCAAAAGGTTGCTTCTTCCGACGTCGCCGCCGACCCGTTCGCAGCTATGACGCGCGACGTGTGCATGGGTTTTGTCCCGCGGGACGAGGCGGCGGAATCCGCCTTTTATTTCCTCGGAAAATGGATTTATCTGATAGACGCGCTCGACGATTACGACAAAGACATAAAGAAAGAATCGTACAACGTTTTTTTCGAGGAGTACGGCTCGAAGGACGGCGAATCGCTCATCCTGGAGCACGGCGCGGAAATAGCCGAGGAGTTCAACGCGGTCATGTACCGCCTTGCGGAATCGGCGGACGGCATGAAATACCGTTTCAACAACGACCTGATATCCAACGTTCTCAAACGGGGTATACCCAAACAGACGCGCAAGGTATTCGGCAAATATATAAAACAAGAGGTAAAAGATGTCAATAGATCTGAGCAATAAATCAAGTTACGAAATACTCGGAGTACGCGAATATTCCACCAATTCCGAAATCACCGAAAGGTACAAAGAACTCAAGGCGAAATATTCCGAAGAACGCTTTCTGCCCGGTGAAGCGGGCAATGACGCCGCCGCCATGCTCGAAGCCGTGGAGGAAGCCTACCGCGAGATCATGACCGAGAGGAAGGCCGACGGTTTCGGCGAAAAGCCCAAGGAGGAGGAAATCCCCAATAAAGAGGCGGATTCCGAACCGACTTACCGCGATGTGGACGAGCTTATCAAGGCGGGCAAACTCGACGAGGCGCAGCGCGCTCTCGACAGTTACGACAATCGCCTTGCCGAATGGCATTATCTGCAAGCCGTCGTGTACTACAAGAAGAATTGGGGGCACGAGTGCAAAAAGCAGATGGAAATAGCCATGGCAAAGGACCCCGACAATGCCAAGTACAAAACAACCTACGAAAAGTTGTGCAAAGAGATGGAATACAAGAACAAAAACTTCTATTCCTCGGGCAACGCCGCAGATGGCGGAAACGGCCGTCCCAACAAGGATTTTGACCCTTACGAAAGGCAGATGGGCGGCGACGATTGTCTTGACAGTTGCCTGAGATGTCTCGCCTGCAACATGCTGCTCAACTGCTGCTGCAATTGCCGTTGATGAAGTATTCAAAGGTCATCGCTCTGAGCGCCGTTTCGGCCGCTCTCGCGGTCATTTTCATAGCCGTCGGCGCGTTTGTCGAAATCATAGACATAGTCATGGTAATGGCCGCAGGCGTTGCCATAATGCTTCCGCTTGCAAAAAAATATTACCTCGGCGGATTTCTGGCGTACCTCGCGTCGGCTGCAATCGGCGCGTTTACGGCCATTGCAAATCCCGTTGCCGTGATAATTTACGCGGCGTTCTTCGGGCTTTATCCCGTCGTCAACGCCCTGCAGATAAAGTACAGGCTGAATAAAATAGTCTGCGCCCTCGTCAAGGACGTCTGGTTTCTTCTCGTAATGTTTTTATATTACGAAATGCTGGTCTGGTGGACGGGTTACGACATATTCAAGGACTTCGCCTTCATTCCGCAGTCGCTGCACGCCTACCTCATACCGGGGCTTTTTATCATTGGCGCGGTCTTTTTCCTGTTTTACGACTCGGTCATGCTGCGCGTACAATTTGCGGTAAACCGTCTTGTGGAAAAATTAAAACTGTAAAATGCTTAATAAAAACGAAGAATACACGGGAATAACCGAATCTTTCGGATATAACGGAGAGGGGATTGTCAAGGTTGACGGCATCCCCGTTTTCCTTCCTTACGCGATAAAAGGCGAAAGGGTCCGCTTTAAGATTGTAAAGGTAAAGCAAGGCTATGCTTACGGCAAACTCCTCGCCGTGGAGGAGTCTTCTCCGATGAGGCTGGAGCCTGTCTGTCCCGTGTTTTACAAGTGCGGCGGATGCGCCATGCAGCACATAGATTACAAAAGCCAACTTGCCGTAAAGGCGGAAACGGTGCGGGACTGTTTCAAAAAGATTGCGGGCATGGACATCGACGTTCCGCCCGCCGAACCGGGAGGAGAATACAGGTACAGGAACAAGGTTCAGCTTCCCGTAAGAAACACGCCGAACGGCGTGCAGATAGGTTTTTTCAGGGAGAACTCGCACGATATAGTGCCGATAGACGATTGCCCGATACAGAAGGAATGGGTAAAGGAACTCATCGCGGCATTCCGCGCATACGTTACAAAGGGCAGAATCCCGTGTTACGATGAAAGTACGGGCAGAGGCTGCCTCAAACATATCGTTGCAAGGCAGGTAGGGGACAAACTGATGATAGTCGCCGTAGCCGCGGACAAAAACCTGCCGCACATTAACCTGCTCACGGATGAACTCGACGCCCGTTTTTCAGGCTATTCTCTATTCATAAACGAAAATCGGCTTGCAAACAACGTGATACTCGGCAAGTCCTTCCGCCTCGTAAAAGGGGAGAAGTTTGCCGTTACAAAAGATAACGGCATAATTGCGTCCATGGGGCCTGAATCATTCATGCAGGTCAACGACGAAGTCAAAACCAAAATTTACGCCGATGCCGTACGCCTTGCAGGGGAAAGCCGCGCGGTGGTGGACGCATACAGCGGAGCGGGATATCTCACCGCCTTGCTCGCCGCAAACGCCGCTGCCGTCCACGGCGTGGAATGCGTTGAAGAAGCCGTGTCCGTGGCTCGCAAACTCGCCTTGGAAAACGGCATACGCAACGTGCGGTTCACCTGCGGCAGATGCGAGGACGTGCTGCCCGCACTCATACCCGAACTTAATGAGGAATACGGCGCAATAACCGTCGTTCTCGATCCGCCGCGCAAGGGCTGCGACAGGTCGGTTCTGTCCGTTCTGCGTGACGTAAAACCTGATAAAATCCTTTATATTTCCTGCAATCCTGCCACTTTGGCAAGAGACGTGGGAATAATCACGGGCAAACTCGTCTACGACGGAAATAACCTCGTTTCGGCACCGCAGGACGACGGAAATTACAAGGTCGATTACATAAAACCTTACGATATGTTCCCGCAAAC
Organism: uncultured Clostridia bacterium; assembly: GCA_947627065.1. Lineage (GTDB taxonomy): Bacteria > Bacillota > Clostridia > Christensenellales > Borkfalkiaceae > RGIG3732. The sequence continues at coordinate 619 of CANQUN010000007.1, read as the reverse complement.
CCGCCATGTAGAGACCCTCGTCGTCCTTTCCCACAAAAAACCCGACGGACATATCGGCGTGAAAGTCGAATTTGGAGAGGACGAAGGGCAGATTTCCTTGAAAGAAGTGGAAAAACGCGCCGAGGAACGTAAGCCGAAAGAGAAAGTTACTTATAAGATGATACAGGAATATATCGAAAAGACTTACGGCTTCAAAGTTCACACTGCTTATATTGCCGAAGTCAAGCGGGATTTGGACTTGCCCATGTATGATGCTCCCAACGCCGTGGAAGAACTGAAAAGACCTCGTTCGCATCCATCGCCGCAAATGGTCGAGGCAATCAAAGAGACCTTGAAGCATTTTGAAATTATATAAGTAAAAAAGATAGAGCACAGGAGAAATCTTGTGCTTTATAATTTATACGACATGATTGCCGCACAGCGAAAGCCGTGCGGTTATTTTTATTTATAAGGAGAATGAGAAAATGAAATATAAGGATTGGCTGTGTGAATGGCTGACTAACTATGTTAAGGTTGCAAGCAAACAGCGTACTTATGAAGGATACAAGGCGATAGCAGAATTACATATAGTACCGAAACTCGGAGAATATGAGCTATCCGAGATTACGCCGCTTATTGT
>CANQUN010000006.1 GCA_947627065.1 uncultured Clostridia bacterium | reverse complement strand
TGAGAAAAAGGGCACTTATTGCCAAATCCCTACTCGCAAAAAGACGAAAAATTGCCCACCTCAGGCGCATACGCGCCGGCTCCTCCAAGGAGGCGCCAAGTTGGGTGAAAAAATTTCCGCCGACGAGATAACGCAAGCAGAAAAATCCCGCATGCGAAATAACACGAAAGGGAAAAATTTTTCGTATGCGAAATAATCGGTTAACATAAAGTAAATAATAAAGTGGTAAAATAGGCAAAAATCAAGCGGCCGAGCCGAGGCGGACAAACCGCCCAAAGCGGGCCGCCGCGCGACAAGGAGATTTTACTATGAAAAAACGTATATTTGCAGTCCTTGCTCTGGCCGTTGCTATCGCCGCGGCCGCGGCCGGCATTTCGTGCGCGGGCAGTTCGTGCGGGGGTCTCGTACCCGACACGCGCAGCGCTTATCAGATTGCGGTCGACAACGGATTTTCGGGCACCGAGGCCGAGTGGCTGGAGAGCCTGAAGGGCAGGGACGGCACCAACGCCCAGACCGTGGTTACCGAATCGCTGTACGCCGTGGCGCAAAAGAACGGCTTCCGCGGTTCGTTTGACGAATTTGTGGCCGAGTATCTCGGCAGATATTTTGAAATTAACGGCGCGGGGAGCGTTTCGGCCGCGGCGGACAAGGCCGTGCTTTCGGTCGTCAGCGTTTACAGCACCTTTTCGGGCGTGGACTACGAACTTGACCGCGGACACCTTCGCCCGATAACCCGCAACTTTGTAGGTGCGGGGGCTGGCGTTGTCATTGAGACTCAGGACGACGGTTCGGCGTATATAGTAACCAATTTTCACGTTATCTACTCGGTGGACGACAGCGACAACTGGGCGGACGCGGTGGAAGTTTACGCTTACGGCGCCGAGATACCCGCGCGGCGGATGTCGGCTACCATAATCGGGGCGACGGCTTCTTACGACCTTGCCGTTTTGAAGATAGAAGATTGCGAGGCGGTGCGTTCGGGCTATCTGGTGGCGGCGGAGTACGCCGAAGATTCGTCCGTTGGTGCGGGCGACACCATATTTGCGGTTGGCAACCCCGAGGCGAACGGCCTTGCCGTTACCGCGGGAATAGTCAGCGTGGACAGCGAGATTATCACCATGACCTCGCCCAAGGACGAACGCACGGACGCCGACTACCGCGTTATGCGTATAGACGCGGCCGTCAACTCCGGCAACAGCGGCGGCGGGCTGTTCGACGCGCACGGTCGGCTCGTGGGCATAGTGAATGCCAAGGTCATTTCCGAAAATATCGACAACATCGCTTACGCCATTCCCGTGTCGCTCGTCAGAAACGTGGCCGCCAACATCGTGCGCAACTGCGACGGGTCGGACAGGAGCGTCCGCCTCACCGCGCTCGCGCAAGAGGTCGTGTTTACCGTAACCGACAGTTACGCCTATTACGACGAGGCCGCTCTTGACACCAAAATCAAAGAAACGGTGGCCGTCGCTTCGGTTTCGGGCGGGGCTTCGGGCAAACTTGCCGCGGGCGACGTTTTGGTTGCCATAACCTACGAGGGCACCGAATACGAGATTACCCGCGGCTACAACGTAACCGACTGCCTGCCAATGTTCAAGGAGAATACGGACGTAACGTTCACCGTTCTCCGCGGCGGGTCGGAGCAGCGCGTAACCCTCTCCACGGGTGCGGCGTACAAGATCGACTGAACCTTGCCGACGGGTCGGCGCGGCCGTTTGGTAAAAATTTCCCAAAAGAGCGGGGGGGGGACTTTGACAAACTCCTCCCAAAATAAAAGGAAAAACGGCAGAAAGCGGGGCGGGATTCGGAAAATTATGGCAAAACGCAATTTCGGATTCTAAAGAAGTATGGAAAAACGAAGTTTCAGGATAGGAAACGTCGGTATCGGCGCGGGGCAGCCCGTGTCCGTTCAGACGATGACGACGGCAAAGACCGAGCATTTTGACGAGGCGCTTGCCGAGATTCGCCGCGCGTTCAACGCGGGCGCGGACATCGTGCGCGTGGCCGTGGCCGACGAGCGGGACGTTTCCGTTCTGCCGCGTCTCGTGGCGGCTGCTCCCTGCCCCATCGTCGCCGACATTCACTTTGACCATCGGCTGGCGATTGCAAGCGTGGAAGCGGGCGCCGCAAAGATAAGGATAAACCCCGGCAACATGCGGGCCGAACACCTCGGCGAGATCTGCGCCTGTCTCAAGGCGAACGGCGTGCCCGTGCGCGTCGGTTCCAACACGGGCAGCATAGAAAAGAAATTTCTCGAAAAGTACGGCAGAAGCGCGCGTGCCCTTGCCGAAAGCGCGCTTGCCGCGGCCTCCGTCATGGAAGGGTTCGGCGTGGAGAACATCGTGCTTTCCGCCAAGGCGAGCGACGTGCCCACCGCGGTTTCCGCCGCCGAAATTCTTGCGGACAAGGGGTTTCCGCTCCACCTCGGCGTAACCGAAGCGGGCTTCGGACGGGAGGGCGTCATCAAGGGCGCGATGGGCATAGGCAGCCTGCTCCTCAAAGGAATCGGCGACACGGTGCGGGTTTCTCTGACCGCGCCCGTCGAGGAAGAAGTGGCCGTCGCACGCGACATTCTGCGCGCCGCGGGGCTGGACGACGGGTTTGTGGAAGTGATAAGTTGCCCCACTTGCGGCAGACGTTCCTTTGACGTGCGTGCGGCAGCCGAAGAAGTGAAGAAACGCACCGCGGGCATTCGCCGCCGTCTCAAGGTGGCGGTCATGGGCTGCGTGGTCAACGGCGTGGGAGAGGGCAGTTTTGCCGACGTTGGCATTGCGGGCGGAAAGGGCGAATGCGCCGTGTTTTCGGGGGGTAAAGTCCTCAAAAAGGTCCCCGCGGACAGGGCGGCGGACGCTTTGATGGAAGAGATAGAAAGGCTGCTTTCCATAAATCGGCCGTCCGATTGAGCCGCTTTTTTCAAGGCGGCGGGCGTTTTTACGGCGCTTGTTAGTTACCGAAAGGCGAAAATATAACCAAAGAAACATCAAAGGAACATAAAGAGTATGGCAAGCCAAAAACTGAAGCAGATGGAGCGTGAGATGCGGGAGATCGACCCTTCGCTCGACGGGGCCAAGATTTCCTTTGCCGAACTTTACATGTCCACGCTGACCGTGCGCGTGGGGGTGATTTGCGAAAACACGGTGGGCGAGGCCGCAAAGTCCCGCCTGCTTTCCTTTTTCAACGACCGCCTGCCGCATTCATTCAGGAAAATCGTGCTCGAGGTTAAAAAAGTGAGGGCCGACGGCGAACTTGTAACGCGGGAGATCTGCGACAGGATTCACGCCTTTTTTCCTTCCGTCGCCTACTCGATAACGCGGGACGACATTGCCGTAAACATGCCGATTTTGTGCGAAAAAGGCGGGCAATTCCCCTTGCCGATAACTTTTACGGTAACCGCTTCGGCCGACATGAAGGAGCAATTTGAGCGGCTTGACGTCGTGGGGGATCTCGAGCGGTTTCTCGGGAGAAAGTTCTGCAACGAGTTTGAGGGCGGCATGAAATACCGCGAGACCGAGACCGATTTTTCCATTCTCGAGCCCGAACTGCCCGACGTCGATTACATAAATTACCGCACGATAAAGGTGAGAGACCTCGTTAAAATTGACGACATCATCGGCGCCGACACCGCCGTTTACATAGACGACATCAGGGGGCCGATGGACAGCATTTATCTGTGCGGGGAGATTCTTTCCGTAAGGGAGCGCGCCGCCTCCAACGGCAAGCCGTTTTACCTCATAGAGTTCTCCGACCGTTCGGGCAAAATAGTGGGCACTTATTTCAATAAAAAGGCCACAGAGGACAAGATAAAGCGGTTGAAGGAGGGGGACGGAATCTTTGTGCAGGGGTCTTTGGATTACTTTCGCGACTACCTGTCGCTTACCATAAAAAAGATAAATTACTGCACTTTTCCCAAGGATTTCGTGCCCGAACGGCGCATTTCCCGCAAGGCTCCGTCCAAATATTCCGTCCTGTTTCCGCAAAAAATCAAGGAATATCTGCAAAAGGACATGTTTGCGCCCGAGAGCAAGCCGCTGCCCCAACTCATGGGTAAAACGGTCGTCGTGTTCGACTTTGAAACCACGGGCAAGGACCCGTTCAAGGCAATGGTAACCGAAATCGGCGCCGTGAAAATCGTGGACGGGGTGATGACGGAGGTGCTTTCCACCCTCGTCAACCCGGGCGAAAAGATACCGCCGGACGTAACCGGCCTGACGGGCATAACCGACGACATGGTTGCCGATAAGCCGCCTTTTTCAAAGATTAGCGGCGATATTTTCAAGTTTTTCGACGGGGCGATCCTCGTTGGGCAGAACGTAGTCGGCTACGATATCAAGATACTCCGCCGCCTGTCCGAACCCGACGAATATTACTATTACAACCCCGTGTCGGACACGCTGCTGCTCGCGAGAAAGATCATACCGGGGCTCAGGAATTACAAACTCGAGACCATTGCCGAACACCTCGGCATCGAGTACGACCCGCACCGCGCCGTAGACGACGCTTACGCCACCGCCAAGGTCTTTATAAAACTCGTGGAAATTCTCGGTAAATTCCCCGATTACGACGCCTGATCCGGTGTGCGGGGTAAATTGCGGGCTTGGCTTGATTTGCTTTGTTGGCTTGGTAAATTTGCGGGCTTGGCTTGGTGAATCGGCTGGCTCGGTTAGAGTGGGGTGAATTGCTCGCCGCGTCGGCGTAAAAATGGAGAATCCGCCTCGTGGGGCAAAGACCGCAAAAGTGCGGTTTTTGTGAGAAAAAGGCCGCTAATTGACTGCGGGAGGTAAAAAATTCCCGGTTGTTTCCGACTTTTCGCCGTCGTTCTCTGCACGTTGCCGCCGCATAACCGAACCGCGTTCCGTCCCCGAACGGAAAAGAGGGAACGTCATAAAAGACGGCCGCCGATGACAAAAGGCAGATTTTTACCGTAAAGCCGCACCCAAGCAAAACGGAGAAATTCCCAAAAGGACACCGCCCGCCAAAAAGCGGCGGAAACGCAAAGCCAAAAAACGGGCATTTTACCGCAAAGCTGCGTAAACGCAAGGCAAAAGGCGGATTTTGGGGCGAAAAGTTACACGAACAAAAAAAATCGGGATAAACGCTTTACATTTATCCAAAACTATGTTATTATATATATAATTGATGATGATGGTTAAGTTATGAGAGTGGAATTTTAATTCCGCTCTCAACTTATGTGGAGGCTTTCAATGAAGGTTAAACCCATTGCCGAAATCGAAGAAGTTGCAAGGCGAATCGCCGATTTGACGGGCGTGGAGTTTCTCGAGGCGGAGTTCAGGACGAGCCCGCGCGCAGAACTCAACGTTACCGTGGACACCGAGGACGGCGTGGACCTCGACACGCTGGAGAAATTCCACCGCGCGTTCGACGCCGCGCTCGACGAACTCGACCCGACCTTCGGCGAACCGTACACGCTCAACGTCTCCAGCCCCGGGCTTGACAGGCCGTTCAAGACCCCGCGCGATTTCGAGCGCGCCATCGGCGAGGAGGTGGAAGTCCGCCTCTATTCGCCCCTCAAGGGCAAGAAACTCTACGAGGGGTTTCTGGCGGACTACGACGGCAATTCCGTAACCCTCGACTGCGGCGGACAGGAGCTGAAGATAGAACTTACCCGCGTCGCCAAGATAAACAAGGCAATCAAATTCGACTGACTTTTTTTACCGCCCGCTTGCGTGAACGATTGACCAACTGCCCGAGCACCTGCGTGTACGGCATAAAACTTATACAAATAAAAGTAAACCGAATAACAACAACCAAATTCAACATCACAACAACACAAATAACAAAAAAACAAACAACAAACAAGAAAAATAATAAGGAGCAGCAAGATGGTAAACAAGGATTTCTTTTTGGCACTCGACGATCTCGAAGAGCAGAAGGGCATCAGCCGCGAGGTATTCATATCCGCGCTTGAAAACGCGCTGACCATTGCGTACAAGCGCAATTCGGGCATAGCCGGGGGCATTGAGATAAAGATAAATCCCGAAAAGGCCAAGTTACAGATATTTTCCGTGCGTAACGTGGTGGACGAGGTGGAGGACAGAGAAAAGGAGATTACCGTAGAAGAAGCCCGTCTCATCAAAAAGAACGCCAAGGCGGGCGACGTTATAAGCGAGGAGATATTCCCCAAGGACTTCGGCCGCATTGCGGCGCAGACGGCCAAGCAGGTAATCATGCAGAAACTGCGCGAGACCGAACGCGACAACACCATCACCGAGTTCTGCGACAGAGAAAACGAAATTATGAACTGCATCGTCAGGAGAATAGAGGACAAGACGGTGTTCGTCGAGATAGGCAAGGGGGACATAGAGGGCGTGATGCTCCCGTCCGACCAGGTGCCCGGGGAGAAGTACGAAGTAAACCAGAAACTCAAAGTTTACGTAAAACGCGTGCGCAGCAACGGCAGGAACGCGCAGATTCTCGTGTCGCGTGCGGCGGCGGGGCTGGTGCAGCGGCTGTTTGAAAACGAAGTGCCCGAAATCCGCCAGAAACTCGTGGAAATAAAGGCCATCTCGCGCGAGGCGGGGCACAGAACCAAGATTGCCATACGTTCGGTGGACCCCAACGTGGACGCCGTGGGCGCGTGCGTGGGCAACAAGGGCGCGAGGGTCAACGCCATAGTTCAGGAACTCAACGGCGAAAAGATAGACATTGTTCTTTGGAGCGAGGATCCGCTGGAATACATAGCCAAGGCGCTTTCCCCCGCAAAGGTGCTGAGAGTTTCCGCCATAGAAGGCGAAAAGGTGGCCACCGTCGTGGTGCCCGACGACAAACTTTCGCTTGCCATAGGCAGGGACGGGCAGAACGCCCGCCTTGCGGCGCGGCTTACGGGCTGGAAGATAGACGTGAAGAGCGAAACCAAGGCCATGGCCGAGATGGACGCCGAGATGGCGGCCGCTTCTGCCGAGGCGGAACGGATAATAGCCGAGGACGACGCTCCCGCGGAAGAATGAGATTTTGGGGTGAACGATGAAGAACGTACCCGTGAGAATGTGCGTGGCGTGCAGGCAGAAGATGCCCAAAACTTCTCTTATAAGGGCCGTGCGCACCCCCGAAGGGAACATAATGCTCGACTTTACGGGCAAGGCGGCGGGCAGGGGCGCTTACCTTTGCGACAACGCCGATTGCGTTAAAAAACTCTCGAGGGGCAAACTTTTGGGCAAGGTGTTCAAAGTTCCCGTGCCCGACGAGATTTACCGTGAGATGGAAAGGGCCTATGAAGGACGCAAGCAAGGCTCTTAGATATCTCGGATTTGCGCTTAAATCCCGCACGCTGAGGACCGGGGTGAACACCGCCGCCACGCTCAAAGAGGGTTATCTCGTGCTGCTTTGCGCCACTGCCGGGGCGGACACCGCCGCCGAGGCCGAAAAACTCGCGCGCAGGCTGTCCTGCCCGCTGGTGGTCTGTTCGATACCCGTGGCGGAGATAGCGCACAAGGAAAACTGCAAGCTGGCCGTCCTCACCGAGCCGAACCTCGCCAAGGCCGTGCTCGACAATCTGGACGACAATTTTACATTAAGAACCGGAGGCAAATAATTAAATGGCTGAAAAAAAGGAAGTTCAATTCGACAACATCAAAAACATCGGCAACCTTTTGGGAGAGGATGAGATTGGTTCCGTCCTCGCCGACATAAGGCGCAGGCAAAAGGACCTTGCCGACGTTATCCGCGTGATCGGCGAAAGGACAAAGGAACTCAACGAAAAGTTCTTTGAAGAGTTTGCCGAAGAGGCAGAGGCCGAATCCGCAGCGGCGGAACAGGCGCCCGCCGCGCCCATAGCCGAGGCCGAAAAAGCCGACAAAGCCGCGCCCGCGGCCGAGGCCGAACAGCCCAAAAAGGAGGCCGAAGCCGAGCCTGCCAAAGCCGAAAAAGCCGAGAAAGCCGAAAAAGCCGAAAAAACCGCGCCCGCTGCCGAAGAGGCGGCGGAAAAGCCCGCCGAGGCCAAGGCGGAAGCCGTGGATTCCGAGCCTGTGCCCGAGGAAAAACCGCAGGAGAAAAAGGCGGCGGAAAAACCCGAAAAGCCTCAAAAACCTGAGAAAAAGGCGGCTAATGAAAAAACCGAAGCCGCCAAAGGAACGGAAAAGCCCTCTCAGCCGGAGCTTCCTTCGTTCATAGTCAGAAAGGCCGATCCCAACGCAGAGCCTCCCAAGCGTCCCGTCAAAAAGGAGTACATTCCCACGGCCGACACGAGAAGGGAACGCAAGCCTCTTCCGCCCAAACCGCCGTTTGCGCAGGGCGGCGCCAAAAAGCCCGCCGACGGCAAGGTGCGCGTTTACACGGAGATGCCGCGTCCCGCTCCCGCACCCGCCAAGAACTTTACCGCCAAGAAGAAAACCGAAAAGAATTTTGAGGACAAGAAGGCCGTCAACAAGCGCGCGCTCATCAAGACGCAGATTTCGGTTGACGACTTTGACGAGAACAAGACGGGTTACAGAAAACTGCGCGTCAAAAAGCAGAAAACCGAGTCCAATTCCCAGACCGTAAGGATTGAAAAAGCCGTTATCACAACCGAGATTATTCCCATCAAGACGCTAAGCGAAAAGATAGGCATATCGGCGGTGGAGATAACCAAAAAACTTTTCCGCGAGGGTATAATAAAGACCATAAACGACACCATCGACTTTGACACCGCCGCCTACATAGCCGCGGACATCGGGGTGGAACTCGAACTTAAACTCGAAAAGACCGCAGAGGATATGCTCATCGACCTTGCGGGCGACGAACACGACGACGAGGCTTCGCTCGTCCGCCGTCCTCCCGTCGTAACGGTCATGGGGCACGTCGACCACGGCAAGACGTCTCTTCTCGACAAGATACGTTCAACCAACGTTACCGCGGGCGAAGCGGGCGGAATAACCCAGCACATAGGTGCGTATTCGGTGTCCGTCGCGGGCGGAAAGATTACCTTTATAGACACGCCTGGGCACGCGGCGTTCACGGCCATGCGTGCGCGCGGCGCGCAGGTTACCGACATTGCCGTCATAGTAATCGCCGCCGACGACGGCGTTATGCCCCAGACCATTGAGGCCATAAATCACGCAAAAGCCGCAAACGTTGCAATTATAGTGGCCGCCAACAAGATAGACAAACCCACAGCCAATCTCGACAGGATTCGCCAGCAGCTCACCGAGCAGGGCATTCTCGTCGAGGACTGGGGCGGCGACGTTATACTTGCACCCGTTTCCGCCAAGACCGGCGAGGGCATACCCGAACTTCTGGAGACCATTCAGCTGGTTGCCGAAATGCGCGACCTCAGGGCCAACCCCGACAGGATGGCAAAGGGCGCGATTATAGAAGCAAAACTCGACAAGGGCAAAGGCCCCGTGGCAACCGTGCTCATCCAGAACGGCACCCTTCACACCGGCGACAACATTGTTGCGGGCACGGTGGTCGGCCACGTCCGCGCCATGATAGACGACAAGGGACGCACCGTAAAGAGCGCGGGACCGTCGGCTGCCGTTTCCATCCTCGGGCTTGAGGACGTGCCCAACGCGGGCGACAACATCTACGCCGTGGAGCAGGAAAAACTCACCAAACTCGTGGCGCAGGAGAGAAAGAACAGAGAACGTGAGGACATGATCCGCCAGACCCAGAGGGTTTCGCTCGACGACCTGTTCAACAAGATTGCCGAGGGCAAGCAACTTTCCCTCAACCTCATAATAAAGGCAGACGTGCAGGGTTCGGTAGAAGCCGTCAAGCAGTCGCTCGTCAAACTCAGCAACGACGAGGTTAAGGTAAACGTCATTCACGCAGCCGTCGGCGCGATAAGCGAAACGGACGTGAGCCTTGCCGATTCTTCCAACTCCGTAATCATCGGCTTCAACGTCCGTCCCGACGCCAACGCCAAGGCCATGGCCGAACGCCAGCACATTGACGTAAAACTCTACAAGATAATCTACGAGGCAATCGAGGACGTGCAGAAGGCCATGAAGGGTCTGCTTGCGCCCAAGTTCCAGGACGTTTACCTCGGCAAGGCCGAAGTGCGCAACACCTTTAACATCACGGGCGTGGGCACCGTCGCGGGCGGCTACGTTACCGACGGCAAGATCGTGCGTAACGGCAAGTTGCGCATATACCGCAACGACGTCATGATCTGCGAGGGCAACGTATTGCAACTCAAGCGTTTCAAAGAGGACGTCAAGGAAGTGCAGCAGGGCTTTGAATGCGGCATTTCCATAGAGAATTTCAACGATATCAAGATTGGCGACTTCATCGAGTGCTACATCACCGAGGAAGTGAAGGACTGACAAAATGAAGATGGTTCGCGAGCGGCGCCTCGCGGGGGAATTCCGCAGGCAAATTTACGATATATTGACCACGAGAATCAAGGACCCGCGCGTTACGGAGATGTTCGGGGTGCAGAGCGTAGAGCCTGACGGCGAACTTAAACACGCCAAGGTTTACATAAGCGTGTTCACGGGGACCGCCGAGGGCAAGGCCGCCACCTTCGCCGCGCTCAAAGAGGCCGCGCCCGCCGTGAGGAAGGAACTTGGCGCACGCATGCACATCAGGGCCGTGCCCGAACTGCATTTCATCCTCGACGAGTCTTACGAGTACGGCGCAAAGATAGACAAACTGCTCAGCGGCATAACCTACGGCGACAACGCCGACGGCCCCGACGGAACCTCGGACGACAATTCCGGTAACGGCGGAAAGTAACGCGGGCTGCGCTTGGGTTGTGTTTTTGTGCGGCTCGGGTTGTACTTTTGTATGGCTCGGGCGGCGGCCGTCGGGACTGTGAATTGCAAAAAGGCCCGTTTTTTGTGAGAAAAAGGGCACTTCTTGCGTCTGTCGGGCGGCTTGGGTTGTACCGTGCGCCGCTTTTCGGGCGGCGGTAAGACTGCAGCCGTTGGAATTTGTCCCCGTGGCTCGGCTGTTGCCGTTGGATTCTGCGGCGGCGGTGTTCAAATGAAAAAATTGAGATAATGTGCGATTCAGGGCACTTTTCGGCTTGTGCCGTCCGTTGGGCGGTGAATTGCAAAAAGGCTGTTTTTGTGAGAAAAAGGGCACTTTTTGAGTTTGTCGGCCAAAGAATGGACTGTATTACGGCCGAACGGGCGGTTCGATGAACGGCCGCCGAACGGTAACGAACGGCTTACCGAACGGCACAAGAACGGCTCGTCGGGCGGCTCGATTGACGGGGCGCATAGTTAACCTGAACATGACATTGAGGAGGGTATTATTATGATGACAATGAAAGAACTTGCGTGCGATCTGGGGGAGATCAGTTCGGCCGCGATATTCTGCCACGTCCGTCCCGACGGCGACACCATCGGCGGGGCGACGGCGCTGTGCGAGGCGTTCAAGCGCATGGGCGTAAAATCCACCGTGTTCTGCGCTTCGCCCGTTCCCGAAAAATTTTTCTTTCTGCCCGACACCATGAAGATCGAGTTTGCCATGCCCGAGGACAGGTTTGACGTGCACATTGCAATCGACTGCAGCACGGAACTTATGCTCGGCTATCTGCAAAAGGATTTTTTCAGATGCCACAGAACGTACAATATTGACCACCACCTTTCCAATACCAAGTACGCCCGCACCAACATCGTGCTCGAGGCCGGGGCGTGCTGCGAAACGGTGTTCAGGCTCCTGCGCGCCTTCGGCGTCAAACTCGACAAGCAGATTTCGGAACTGCTGCTGCTCGGCATCATCACCGACACGGGGTGCTTTACCCAAAGCAACGTCTATCCTTACACCCTCGGTGTGGCGGGCGACCTCGTTACCGCGGGGGCGGACCTGCACAAGCTGGCGTTCAAGATGTACAAGGAACAGCCGCGCGAGCGCGCCGCGCTTTACGCCGCGGCCGTCTCGTCGCTCAAGTTTTATCACGACGGCAAACTCGCCATTATCTCCACAAGGGAGAAGGACTTTGCCGCAACGGGCGCCACGCCGGACATGACCGAGGGGTTCATCGACTTCCCCATGACCATAACGGGCGTCGAGGTCGGCGTGAGCATAATGGAAGCGGGGGACAAGAAGTTTAAGATAAGTTTCCGCTCGTCGGGTAACGTCAACGTTCACGAGGTCGCCTCGGTGTTCGGCGGCGGCGGGCACGAACTTGCCAGCGGCTGCATGATTAACGGCTACTACGAGGACGTGGTTGACAAACTCGTCTACACCGTCGGGCAGTATCTGTAATCCATCGCCTGCCTCGGGTCTTGTTTGCGGCCGTCGGATTTTGGGCATGGCTGTCGGGTCTTGCCTCAGCCGATATTATATAATAATCGCCAAGCCCGCTGCAGCCTATTTTTATAATGATTGGCGAGGCCGCCGTAACAGATTTTTATAATTGTCGGCGAGGCCGCCGCAATCGAAAAGTGGCCTTTTTCTCACAAAAACGTGCATTTTCGGGTGAGCGGGGCAATAACTTGTGAGGTTGAACGGGAGTTGTATCTGTGAACGGATTCATCAACATATACAAGAAAGAAGGGGAGAGTTCGGCCCTCGCCGTCGCCAAGGTCAAGCGAAAACTCGGCGAAAAGTGCGGGCACATGGGCACGCTCGACCCGCTGGCGGAAGGGGTTCTGCCCGTTGCCGTAGGCAAGGCCACGCGCGCGTTCGACTACCTGCTCTCCAAGCGCAAAACTTACGTTGCCGAGTTCACCTTCGGGTCCGAAACCGACACGCTCGACCGAGGCGGCGCCTTTACCAAAACGGGCGGCCGCGTACCCGAAGAAAGCGAGATTTTGCGCGTTTTAGGCCACTTTTTGGGTGAAATCGAACAGGTTCCGCCCAACTATTCGGCCAAACTCATAGACGGGCAGCGCGGCTATCGGCTCGCCCGCAAGGGGGTGGAATTTTCCATTCCCGCTAAAAAAGTAACCGTCGAGCGGCTTGAACTTGTGGGGCATGAGGGCGGCGCGTTCACCTTTGAAATCGACTGCCTTGGCGGAACGTACATCCGCGCGCTTGCCCGCGACATTGCCGCCGCGCTCGGCACGTGCGCGTACATGACCCGCCTTGTCAGGACCGCCGCGGGCGTGTTCACTTTGGAGCGTGCGGTTACCGTGGGAAACTTCTGCGCCTCGCTCGACCCGTTTTCCTTTTTGCTGCCTACCGAATCGGCGCTTTCCTTTCCGCGTGCGGAATTTTGGGGGCAGGACTTTTTCAAACTCAAAAACGGAGTGGGGCTGCCCTTTGAAGGAAGGGGGCTTTTTCTCGTGTACGGCGACGGCGCGTTCGTCGGCGTGGGCGAGGCCGCGGGCGGCAGAATGCGGATGAGGAGTTTCCTCGCATGAAGATTTTCGGCTACGGCGAGAAGTTCGGGGGGGCGGTCGTCTGCCTCGGGCGTTACGAATGCGTGCACCTCGGCCACCGCGAAATTATAAAAAGGGCCTGTTCCATGGCCGCCGAACGGGGCGCCAAGGTCGCCGTGATGACCTACGATGAGCGCGATAATGTGCGATTTGGGCGGCTTTTGCTCAATTTCAGCGAGAGAACGCAGGCGATTTCCGCCCTCGGCGCGGACGCCGTGATGGCGGTGGATTTTACTCCCGAGTTCATGAATACGTCGGCGGAGGATTTCCTGCTCGGGCTTACCTCGTCGATGGACGTCAGGGGGCTCGTGTGCGGTGAAGATTTCCGCTTCGGGCGGGAGCGCGGAGGCGACGTCGGCCTGCTTGAAGGGTTTTGTGCCTCACGCGGCATCGCGCTCGAGGTAGTGGGCGACGTTACCGCGGACGGCAGGCGGATTTCTTCCACTTTGATAAAACAACTCTTAACCGAGGGCGACGTTGCGGGAGCGGCGCGGCTGCTGTCGTACCCGTATTTCGTTTCGGGAACCGTCGTCGAGGGGCGGAAAGAGGGGCGCAAACTCGGCTTTCCCACCGCCAATCTCGTGTGGCCGAACGACCGAATTTGCGTGAAAAATGGGGTTTATGCCACGACGGTTACCGTTGAGGGGCGCACTTTCCGCGGGATTACAAACGTGGGCGCGGCTCCCACTTTCGGCGTCTTTCGGGAACTTTGCGAGACGCACATCATCGGTTTTGACGGGGACATTTACGGCCGCAGGATAACCGTCGCGTTCGACGCGCTCTTGCGGGAACAGAAAAAATTTGCTTCTGCTCTGCTTCTTAAAAAGCAGCTTGCGGAGGACGTGGAGGCAGTGATAAAATGACGCTTTTCGGACCGAGCGGGAACTCCGAATCTTTCGCCCTCGAGGGGCATTCGGGCACCGAACAGGCCGCCCTCTGGGTTAAGGAGAGGGGGCTTGATTGTTACGAATACAGTTTCGGCAGGGGCGTCAACCTTTCCGAAACCAAGGCGTGGCAGATCGGCGAGGCGTTCAGGAAAGCCGGCGTTGCCATAAGCGTCCACGCGCCCTACTACATAAACTTTGCCACCACCGAGGAGGACAAGGCGAAAAATTCCTTCCGCTACGTTCTCGAAAGCGCTGCCGCCGTGCGCGCCATGGGCGGAAACCGCGTGGTCTTTCACCCCGCCGCGCAGGGCAAGTCGGACAGAGAAAGTGCCCTTTATCGCACAAAAGAGCGGGTTAAGGCCCTTTGCGACATGATTTACGACAACGGTTTTGAGGACATTTTGTTCTGCCCCGAAACCATGGGCAAACTCGGCCAGATTGGCACCGTGGAGGAGATTGCCGCCCTTTCGGCCATCGACCGCGTGTTCGTGCCCACCGTGGATTTCGGCCACGTCAACGCCCGCGAACAGGGCAGTCTGAAAACCGAAGCCGATTACGGAAAGAGGCTCGATTATCTCATTTCCGAACTCGGGTTTGAGCGCATGAAGCATTTCCACGTGCATTTTTCCAAGATTCAATACTCCGAAAAGGGCGAAATCAGGCACCTGACATTTGAGGACAATGTGTACGGCCCCGAGTTTCCGCCGCTTGCCGAGGCGCTTGTCAAGCGCGGGCTGGAACCCGTGGTTGTCTGCGAGTCGAGCGGAACGCAGGCCGAGGACGCCGCAACGATGAAAGAGATGTATCTTTCGGTGCTAAACCGCGTCGGGTAAAACATCGGACGGTTTGGATAGGTCTGACCGATTGGAAAATGCAGATGTTTTGATGGCGAATTTTGGGACGGTTAAACCGCACCCGCGTGCGTGATTCTCCCGAGCCGCAAAACACAAAAAGTCCCCTGAATCGCACAAAAACGGCAGTTTTCGGCCGTTTGTGATTGCCCAATCCGCGACATAAAAGACGTGTTTTCAGAGGGTGCGGGTATGTAAAAATCCGTAACTTTGGGCGGACGGCAGACCCGAGAAACCGAAACACATACGGCGTTTTTTCGGAGGACGGGGTTACATAAAAATCATAACCTTCGACATACGAGTAATCCGAAAATCAACACTAAAAACCGCAATTTATATAAGGAGATAGATCATGAAATTTGAAAAGGCGAAGATCGTACTCATTACAGACGACAAGCAACGGCTGTACTACACGGGGTTTTATTCGACGGACGGGCACGTTATATTGACCGAATCGAAAACTATCTTCGTGGTTGACAACCGTTATTATTACGCGGCGCACAATAAACTGTGGAACAGCGGGATAGAGGTTGTTCCCGGGGCGGATTATTCCTTGCTCAAGGAGATGCTCGGTGGGGGCGCCGTGCTCGGCGTGGACTTTAAGGTTACGTCCATGGCCTTGGCAAACACCCTCCGCTCCCTCGGCGCCGAACTTGCGGACGTCGGCGATGAGATCGTGGCGGACATGATAATAAAGACCGAAAGGGAGATTGCGCTTGTCAAAAAAGCCGCCGATATCGCAGAAAAAGCCTACATGGACACCCTTAAAGTGGTGGACGAGGGCGTAACGGAAAGGGAGGTTGCGGCGTTCCTCGAATACAATTTCGGAATGCGGGGCGCTTCGGGCAAGTCGTTTGACACCATCGTCGCCTTCGGCTCCAACTCCGCCGTTCCCCACCACGAGACGGGCAAGACGCGCCTCAGGAAAAACATGCCCATACTCATGGACTTCGGCTGCGTGTACGAGGGGTATTGTTCGGACATGACGAGGACGGTATATTTCGGACACCCGACGGACGCCTTCCGCACGGCTTACGCCGCCGTGCTCGAAGCGCACACCACCGCTTACGAAAACATCCGCGCCGGCATGACGGGTGCGGAGGCCGACGGCATTGCCCGCAAACTGCTCACTTCTCGGGGTTACCCCACGCAGTTCACCCACTCGCTCGGCCACGGAATCGGCGTCAACATTCACGAAGCGCCCTACGTCGGACCGCGCAGTTCCGACCGCCTTGCCGACGGAATGATCTTTTCCATTGAACCGGGCGTGTACATAAACGGGCGGTTCGGCATCCGCATCGAGGACACCGTGGTTATGGAAAACGGCAGACCCAAGACGCTGATGAAGGCCAACAAACAACTCATGGCCGTAACCAACGGCGTGCTGCGTTACCTGCCCGGGCCGAAGAACCCGCCCGCCGCTAAAAGGAAGAAACCGCAGACCGCCGCGGGCAAGAGGAAGAAAAAGTAAGCGGGTTATGCCCGCACTGCGAACCGCACACGATGTGCGGTGTCGTCGTTTTCCGCGTTTTGATTTGGGCGGCAGGGCGTGCGCGGTTATAATACAATGTTTGCAGACCGCACTGCCGCACGCGGGTGCGAAACAATAAAAAAACCGTGCCGCACTTCGGTGCGGAGCGGGATAAAAAAGGGCAAAAATTTTAACCGATTACAAAGAGGGCTGGCCTCGAAAAATGGGCGATAATGTGAGAAAAAGGGCACTTTTCGTGCTGTGCATAGCGGTGGGAGCCGTGGGCTGGTGGCTGTTTATAAGCCACGTTGCCCACTTTGAAATCGAAGAATATTTTTACGGCATCTACGAGAAAAATCCCCTTTACAGCGGCACGAACATAGTGAGCAGGTGGGCGGATTTCAGTTATTTCACCTACCACACGCTCGTGTTTTTTTCCACGTGGTGCGTGCTGTACGGCGCGGGTTCGCTGGCGGGGGCGGGGCGGCTGGTCGCCTTTTTGCGAAAGAGCACGGTGCTGTCGTTCATCTTTTGCAATTACTGCCTGACCGTCGTCATGTACACGGCGTTTGAACTTGCAGCCCGTCCCATCACCTTCGGCCTGTACGCGAAAACGCCGCTTGCCGTTCACAACCTCGGCACCAACATCCTCGCCCACTACGTGATGTTTGCGTGCTGCGCGGCGATGTTCGTGCGCGTGCCCGCCGAGCGGGGCAACGTCAGGCTTGCGCTCCCCGTAATCGTGGGTTACCTCGCCGTCTACTGCGCGGCCGTCAAGTTGGCGGGCGAATTTGCTTACGTCATCAGGTGGTTTCCCTATCCGATATTCGACCTCGAATCCTTCGGTTCGCTGCTCGGGGTGAAGGGCGCCGCGGCCGCCGTTTTGCTCGCCGCGACCTATCTGTTGCTCGCCGCGGCGTACATCGCCGCTTTTCTCTGTTTTGTCCGCATAAAGTCCAAAGCCAAGAGGGGAGCGCCCGCGCGTAATAATGAAAATGCACAAGACAGCGGGCAAGACCCCGACGGGCAAGGTGAAAATGTGCATGATATAAACGCACAAAACCCCGACGGGCAAGAGGCCGAAAACGGCGTGAAGGAATAAGCGCCGCGAAAAAGCAAGTGCAAGCCTAAAAATATGCGGCCACCCAACCCGCACCAAAGCAGACGGCTTACCGAAACGGGGCATTAACAAAAGCAAAAAAAGCACAAAAAATCCGCGGTTTTGCCCGCAACAGCCGCCCGCAACCCGCTTGCCCGGCCGTGTTTTTGGCAAAAGTTGCGCAAAAATAGCGAAAATGCGGCGTTTGTGTGCCAAACACTTTACAAATTGTATCATATTATGATATAATTACATACAGGGTTGTCCGCCCGGCGCGATTACGGGCGGCACCGCAATTTATGATTTGTTTCCGTACCGCCTTGTCGTTACGGCAAAAAGGAGTTTTTTTATGATTTCAGCAGGCGAATTCAGAAAGGGCGTTACCATCGAGTACGAGGGTAATATTTACACCGTAGTGGAGTTTCAGCACGTTAAACCCGGCAAGGGCGCGGCTTTTGTCAGGACGAGACTCAAAAACATCGTTACGGGCGCCGTTCTCGAAAAGACCTTCAACCCTACCGAAAAGGTTGAAAATGCCCACATCGAAACCAAAAAGATGACCTATTCGTACAACGACGGGGGTCTGTATTACTTCATGGATGAGGATTACGAACTTATTCCCCTCAACCACGACCAGGTGGAGGACGCCCTCATGTACATCAAGGAAAACGACCCCGTGCTCGTCAAGTTCTACAAGGGAGAGGCCTTCTCCGTAGAATGCGAAAACTTTGTGGAACTTCTCGTCGTCGAGTCCGAACCGGGCGTCGCGGGCAACACCGCCACCAACGCCACCAAGGCCGCCAAACTCGAAACGGGCATTACCATTCAGGTGCCCATGTTCGTCAACGAGGGCGAGACCATCAGGGTCGACACCAGAACGGGCGAATACATGGAAAGAGTTAAAAAGTAAACCTGAAAGAGGGACCTGCTCGGGTCCCTTTTTTCTTTCCGTTTTGAGGTAAGGACTGCCGCTTTTTGGATTTGTCTGCCGGAAAGGCGCGGCGGTTGCCGCTTGCGGGTTTGGCTCGTCTTGCCTGCGGGTTTGGCTCGGCTTGCCTGACGCGCGTTTTTTTGATGAACGCGGGTTTTGGGCTACTTGCCCGTGGTGCGTTTTTTGTTGCTGAGGGTGTCTGTGGCATGGAACGCCGCAAAATGCAAGAAGTGGCCTAAATCTCACAAAAAACGGCATTTTCGGCAGTCTGCCGGCAACAAGACGGCCGACGTTCGGACGACACCCAACAGCCGATAATTCAAGCGGCGGACAAAAAGACGGCCGACTTCAAGCAGCCGACAAACAACCGACTATATTTTGATTATATATTGATATGCAAACAGTTTTGATAACGGGCGCTTCCCGCGGAATAGGGCGGGCCGCCGCGTTCGCCTTTGCAAAGGCGGGTTATGCGGTGGCGGTTAATTACCTGTCGCATGGCGACGCGGCCGAACAAGTTAAAAATGCCATTCTGTCGGAGGGCGGGGTCGCCGAGACCTTCCGCGCCGACGTGGCCGACCTTTCCCAAACGGAGCGCATGACCGCCGAGATCGGGCGCAGGCTGGGGCGGCCGTCCGTCCTCGTCGCCAACGCGGGGATTTCCGCTTTCGGCCTTGCCGCCGACATGGGCGACGACGAGTGGAACAGGCTGTTTGCCGTCAACGTTCGCGGCGTACGCAACGCCGTAAGGTGCGTTTTGCCCGACATGATTGACAAAAAAAGCGGCAAAATCGTAACCGTCGCTTCGGTCTGGGGGGAGGTCGGCGCTTCGTGCGAGGCGGCGTATTCGGCAACCAAGGCCGCCGTCATCGGCTACACCCGCGCCCTCGCAAAGGAACTTGCGCCCTCGGGCATCAACGTCAACTGCGTGTCGCCCGGCGTCATCGACACCGAGATGAACGCCCGCCTCACCCGAGAGGAGCGCCGCGCCGTAATGGAGGAAATTCCGCTGGGCAGGTTCGGCACGGCCGAAGACGTCGCCCGCGCCATCCTCTTTCTCGCCTCTTCCGCCGCCGATTACATAACGGGCGAGGTGCTTGGCGTAAACGGCGGCTTTGGCAGATAGTCCCGCTTTTGTTTCCGAACGAATGTTTGTAAAACCCTCAAAAGTCCCCTAAATCGCACAAAATCTCATTATTTGGCCCTTCCCGAGAAGGGCTGTTTCATTTTATTTCCTGGCCCCTGCCGAGAAGGAATTGTCCAATTTCATTTTCTTGGCCCCTCCTGAGGAGGAATTGTCCATTTTCATTTTCTTGGCCCCTCCTGAGGAGGGGCCGGCGCGTAAGCGCCTGAGGTGGGCAAAGGGACAAAATGCAAGGGGGAGAAGGGAGCAAACGCCAATCTGGACGCGTTGCCCACCCCCTGAATCCCCCTCCTCGGGAGGGGGCAGAAGAAAGAAATCCCTTCCTCGGGAGAGGTAGATGAGGGGAATACCCTTATAACACAGGAGCAGAAGAAAAGAATCCCCTTACAACAGACGGGGCAGGTTAAAGGAATCTCCTTCCTCGGGAGAGGCGCATACACTCGCGCCAACCAATCCACAGCCGCTAACAACTTCTCACTAAAACCCGCAAAACGCAAAGCGCAGCCGCCTGCTCCCCAAACCCCGCCAAAACCCTCAAAAGTGGCCTAAAACGCACAAAAACGGGGGTTTTTGTTTTGGCGGGGCTTTTGCGGCGGAGGGCGTACGTTGAATGATTTAATTGTTAATATTACCCTTTTTTTTTTTTTTTTTTTGATTTTTTGCGGATTTCGGCTTTTAACGTTTGACAAAATTCGACGGGTGCGGTATAATATCACGGTAATTTTGAGGAAATTTCCGCTGTTTCGGCGGGATTTTTCACTAAAAAGGAGGCATGAATATGAAGAAACTTTTGGCACTTTTGGTCGCTGCGGTCATGGCCGCGGCGGTGTTCGGCGGGTGCACTCCGAACGACAATCCGTCCTCGGGCACTCACGGCAACCCCGACGATGAACTGTACACGCTTGCGGTTTATTCTGAAATGGGATATGCAATGCAGTGGTATCCGTATATTAAATTTGACAGTTTGATTTCTTATTATCTGAGGCTGGAATATCGTTACGATCCTTCTACTTCTTCCGACAGTTCCTGGGACAGTTCAGGCAGCGGTTCCTCGCCCACATTTACTTATCAAAAGACGGGTTCGCTGTCTAAAGCGGAGATAACAAAGGTATTCGGCGATACTTATCCCGATGTTGCCACCGTGGATGTTTACACCGTAAACCTTCTCGGCGAGGACAACAAGGGCACGGACAAAATCGAATTCTGGCTTGCCACGGAAAGGGAGGGCGGAATGTTCTACTTCTGCACCCCGTCCACCGTCATTGCCGAAGGCAACCTTGTGCCGACGAGTTATATCGAAAAAATTTGCGACATAGGTGTGAATTACACGGTTACCATTTGTGAGGAAGCGAACGGCGTGGAATTAAGGAGAGGAGAAATTAAATCGGATGGTAAAGTGCTTATAGACAATGTATTGTCCTACGAACCCATTTGCTTTATTAGGGGTGCAGACATACTTGTGTATTTGTTTGCTTATGAAAACGAAGAATGGGTAAGTTGGGGCCCCTCGCCATATTTTGGTGAAGAAGACCTTTTTTACTACGATGCACGCGGAAACTATACTATCAGTGAATATCTTGCATCTGCTTTTACTCAATCGGTGAATAAAGTTTATTTTGGCAAAGGCGGCACGATAAACGGTGAAGGGAGCGATTACGTTGACGAAATTACACTTGAGAGTGAATTGTCAAATGGTTATCTCAGTGAGATAAAAGCCAGTGGAACAGATCAGGGAGATGCTATGGTCGCCCGAATAGTTGTTTCCGACATCGGTACCACCGAAGTGGAGATTCCGCAGGAAGTTACAGAGTTGCTCGCTTTGGAAAATCCCTTGGTTCCCGACGAGAAACTTGGCGACAAACTGCTTGCCGTTTACCCGCGCAAGGGTAAAGACGTAAACGATTATAGTACATTTGACGATGGGATTGGTCAATACTTGAGGGAAGAATACCGTTACGACGGTGAGGTAAGCCCTGCCGATTATGAAAAGACGGGTTCGCTGTCTCAGGAAGAGATTGCCGAGACGTTTGGCAATACGGGTCTTGAAATTGCAACCGTGGACGTTTACACCGCCAGCCTTCTCGATTGGGGAGAATCAGTCGATTTCTGGGTTGCGAGAACAACAGACGCGGACAGCCCGTATTACTTCTGCACGCCTTCTTCGGTAGTCGCCGAGGGCAACCGCGTGCCCGAGAGTTATGCCGAAAAAGTTTTCAACGTGGGCGATAATTACACGATTGAAGGTTATCAAAAAAATGAAGATGAAGAAGAAAAATATCTCGACATCAAATCGAGCGGAGATGTTTTTATTTATAATGACAGCGAATGTTATGTCCGTGAATCGGATGGATGGGTGAGTTGCTTCGAGTACAGGAACGATAGTTGGTATTCACAAAACGGCAATTTCGACGGTCCTGTTTATATGCCTGTAGGCGATCTCTGCTTGATTTACACGTACGGTCGTTATACAGTCATGAGTCGTCTCATATCAGACCTTATGTCGTACGAAATGCATTTTGGCGAGAACGGCACGATAATCGGCGTGGATGAAAACGATTTCCTGAGATATGATTTAACGGCTACGGTTGCCGACGGACACATCAAAGAGATTACAACACTCAACACATCCGAGTATGAGACCGGTGGCAATAAACTTGTATTCTCCGACATTGGTACGACAGAGGTTGAAATTCCGCAGGAGATCGTCGATTTGCTCAAGGATTGAGTTGCCGAACGCTTAAGCGCAAAATGGCCGATAATGTGCGAAAAAGGGCACTTTTGCTAAAATACGCAGCCCTGAAAAGCACGGCTTATGACCCGAAATTGAGCGTTCCGCCCGCCGCGAAAGGCGCGGATTGGCTACCCCAAAGGCGCGGTTCAGCCGCCCTGAAAAACGGGCAAAAAGAAAAGAGGATGAACTTTCATCCTCTTTTTTCGTTGGGGTAATATTCGATTGGCCGCGGTGCGGGTTGCGGGCGGTTATTCAGGCGGCGGCCTTGTCGTCTTTGGCGTCGGGTTCGGGCGCGGTTTCAGGCTGTTTGGCTTCGGCCGCCTGCGGCTTTTGCACGGGGCGGATGGCGCGGAGCAGTGGGATGAGCAGCCCGCCGAGCGAATTGCCGATGATTATCATCATTATATAGCCGAACGATTGCAGCGAGACGTTTGCGGCCGCGGCAAAATAAAACATGTCCGCAATGGAGTGTTCGTAACCGCTGAGTATGAACGCGGGAATACAAAGGATTATACCGAGAGACGACTTATTATTCCTGTAAAGGTCAACGGAAAGGAAAACGAGTATTCCGCACAGAAAGCCGCGCGCCAGCCCGTTGGGATAGCCCTGCGCGAGTTTGGCGGAGACGAGGCTTGCCGCCGTTTCCTTGAGACCGGGGATGACCGC
The DNA here is from genome assembly GCA_947627065.1 of uncultured Clostridia bacterium. GTDB lineage: Bacteria > Bacillota > Clostridia > Christensenellales > Borkfalkiaceae > RGIG3732. The sequence goes on along the minus strand of CANQUN010000006.1, from coordinate 45,825 downwards.
CGCGATGAGAAAGCCCATGGCCGCCGTCCCCAAAACGTTGCCGAGCAAGCTGAGCAGCAGCACCGACACGTCGTTTTTGGAATGCTTTTCCAAAATCAAACCTATCTTGCCCGTGTACAGCGCGTAGCCGCGCTGGCAGATGCACACGAGCGCGAGCGGAAACAGAAAGGCGCCGATGTACCGCGCGTAAGGCAGAGCCGTGCCGCTGCACGCAAGGTACACCGCCCCGCCCAGCGAAATGAGCACGCCTGCGATGATTCCTTCGCAGATATCCGCGATTATTGTGAGAAATAGGGCACTTTTTGGTTTCATGGTTAACTGCCTCCGTCGTTTTTTTATCGTGTTTTTGTCGAGTTTACTGTTGTGGTTTATCGGGTTTTGTGTTGTGTTTTTGTCGTGCTGGCCGCCCGCGGCCTTGGCCGCGGGCGGCCGATTTGATGTTTTTTTGGTTGGAGCATTCTGCGCCGTATTTTATTGCTTTATACGTTATTTTGTGTTTGTTTTAATGATTGTTTATTGTTTTTGTTTTTGTCTGCGTTTTTGGTGCCTTACTCTGCGGGCGGGGCGTTTTTATCGTTGTCCGCCGCAAGAGTAGGGGCGTTTGCGTTGGCTTCCGCGTCCGACAAAGCGGCCACTTCGGCGTTTGTGCGCGGCGCGTCCGACGATGATGAAATGCCGCTATTTTGTGCGATATAGGCCACTTTTTGTTCTTGCGCGGGCGTTTGTGAGGTGCCGATGAACTCGATTTTCTGGTTTATGTTCTGCATGACGTTGGCGTGTTCGCGCCTGAGTTGCGGGCGGTCCAAGAGGTACGAGCCGGTCGCTTCCCACAGAGAAAACGAGCCGATTATGGAAAGGATTTCGGTTATCATCGGGTTGCCGTCGAACACCGAAAGCAGGAAGTAGGCCGCCAGCATCGCCACGCCGAACAGCGACAGCCCCACCATCTTTTTGAAGTTGGCCGCCTTGTCCCACGTGATGTCGAGCGACTTGAGCGTGTAGTGCTTGTGCATGATTCGGCGGATTTCGGCCTGTTCTTCGGGGCTTACGTCCCGCCCCACAAAGCGGATTTTAAGCGGAATCTTGGCCGGAATCAGGTTGGCCTCGCGGTCGATGAAATCGTAAATGGCACCGTTCAGGTCAAGGTTGCTGCCCACCGACAACTCGTCGTAAAGAGGCGTGTTTGAAATGTTCACGTCGATCGCAATGTGGCCTTCGTCATCCTTCATGCTCTCGAGATACGCGAGTATCTCCTCGGCTCTCTTTCTGGCTTTCATCGTTTCTCCTTTTTTTATATTATAACACAAACTTTTCCTTCTGGCGAGGATTTTGAGGCGAAATTGTCCGCCTCGCAAAAGATTTTTGCCCTCCGCCAAGGGTGGTTGCTGCCGAATGGGCGCGGCCTGTTGGAAGGGCCGGCTATGCGTCGCGGTGAGGCGATGAGGGGTGAAATGAAAACAAAAGTGGGGCAAGTTGGGTTTTGCGCATAGTTGAAGAACGGAAGAATGGAAGGGAAAAGAGGAGATTTTTGGGTGTTGGGAAAGGGGAAAAGCGAAAGAAAAGAAATGAAAAAAAAAGAGGGCGGGAAGGTGGGGTATGAGAAAAGGGTGAGGGGCTGCTTATGGTTTTATAAACTTTTCAAAAATTCAATCAGCAGATTCTTTTGACGGGGCGTCAGGTTTGACAGGGCAACCGAAATTTCTTCTGCATCTCCGCCTACATTGAAAAAATCATTTAAGGAAACGCCGAGAGCGTCGCAGATAAGTTGCAGATGGCCGACGGTGATGTCCGCTTCTCCGAGTTCCACGCGGCGCAAGTGGGTTTGGGCAACGCCCGCTCTTTCCGCAAGCGAATTTTGCGAAAGCCCGGCTTTGTTCCTTAAAAATCTTATTCTCTCTCCAACGTCCATGTTAAAACACCTTTTTTAGTCTTATAAGAATATTTTAATGCATTGTTTTCAAAATAATTAGTCTTATAGAGTTGCTTTATTAGTCTTATAGTGCTATAATTATAAAGTATAAGACTAAAATAGCGGCAAGGCAGGTCTGCGGGCGCGGTGGAAGAAGGACGTGCGCGGACGGTTGACAATGCGCTGAAAAGGGCGGTAAAAATGGCGAACGATGCGTTATTGAAGGCGAAGAAACGGCAAAACGATGAGTTTTATACTCAATTTGATGATATACAACGTGAAATCAACGCTTATTTGGAATTTGATCCAAACACATTTCGGGACAAGGTCGTCTTGTGTCCTTGCGACGATCCCGAGTGGAGCAATTTCACAAAATTTTTCGCACAGAATTTTGAAAACCTCGGGCTTAAAAAACTCATCAGTACAAGTTATGCCATAGAAGTGAAAAAGGAAAAATATGAAAAATATCATCAGGTGTCTTTTTTTGAAACCGCGTCTCCGCAGTACGACGAAGAGAAAGCCGTTACAAAGGGGAAGATATTTACTCTGACGAGGGACGCCAACCAATCGGGAAACGTCGACTATGACGATCTGGAGTGGTCTTATTTAGACGGAACGGGCGATTTTCAAACGGAAGAAGTTTGCAAACTGCGAGATGAGGCGGACATTATCGTTACAAACCCGCCATTTTCGCTTTTCAGAGATTTTGTCGCGTGGATTTTGGAGGCTGACAAGAAATTTTTGATCATAGGCCAAATAGGCATGGCTACATATAAAGAAATATTCCCGCTGATAAAAGACAATAAGATATGGATAGGGCGCGGGTTTCAAGCGGGAAATGCTTATTTCGGTATTCCGGAAGGTGCTAAAAATGAGTATGCAGACGGCGTTTATGACCCCGTTACCAAGTTGGTAAAATTCCGTAATTGCACGTGGTACACCAATCTTGATCACGGGCGCAGACACCAGCCGTTAGACCTCATGACCATGGCGGATAATATGAGATACAGCAGACATAAAGATATAAGAGAAAACGGCTATTACGGATATTATAATTACGACGGCATAGACGTCCCGTACGTTGACGCTATTCCGAGTGATTACGACGGCGTTATGGGGGTACCGTCGTCTTTCCTTGACAGATACAATCCCGAACAGTTTGAAATAATCGATAGCGGCGCGTCCGCACCTAAAACATCAGAGCATGTTGCCTATAAAAGCAAAAACATAATTTGTTACGAAGCGGATGGAGAGGTGTTATGGACAACCCCGTATACGGTGGCGGAATGCAAAGCGGGAAACGGGCTGCGTTTGAATGAAAACGGCAAACCCGGCCGCTTGCCTTATGGAAGGATTCTTATACGCAGGAGAACAAAAAAATAATGATTACGAAATTGAACATTGACTTGACGGTGGAAAAGGTATGCGAGGGCTTTGTTTATAACGAATATGAGGGCAAGGGGCTTTTCGGGCTTGCGGGGAAACTTGTAATCCAGCCCGAATATCAGCGCAACTATATTTATGCGGACGGCAAGAAAGACGTTGCGGTAATACAATCTTTATTAAAGGGCTACCCGATAGGCCTCATCTATTTCAACAAGGTTTCCGAGGATAAGTTTGAAATTCTTGACGGGCAGCAGCGTATTACGAGCATCGGCCGCTTTCTGACGGGAAAATTTCCGATCATTGACGATAACGGACTGCAACAGTATTTCCGAGGTCTGGCCGAAAATTTGCAACGCAAGATTCTTGACACAAAACTGACGGTTTACGAATGCAGCGGCACGGAGAGCGAAATAAAAGAGTGGTTCCGCACCATAAATATCGCGGGCGTTGCTCTCAAAGATCAAGAACTTTTGAATGCTATCTTTTCCGGCCCGTTCGTTACTCTTGCAAAGGCGGAATTTTCAAACAGCCGGAATGCAAATATTCAAAAGTGGTCGGCGTATATCGGCGGCGACGTAAAACGGCAGGATTTTTTGCGCACCGCACTCATGTGGGTAAGCAAGGGCAGTATCGATGATTACATGGCACGTCATAGATACGATACGGATATCAACGAATTAAAAACATATTTTAACAGCGTAATTGATTGGGTTTCAAGTGTTTTTATTGATGTAAAACCTCAGATGCGCGGCCTTGATTGGGGCGGATTGTACGAGCGGTTCCACGCTAACGCCTACGACCCCAACGATATACACGAAAAAGCGGTGAAATTATTTGCCGACTTTGCAGTCAGTAACCCCAAGGGCATTTTCGAGTATATTTTAGGCGGATGCACAGACACGAAACTTCTCGAAATACGCATCTTTGACGACCGTACAAAGCAGGTTGTTTATGAACGGCAGACGGCGGGAGCAAAAGGAAAAGGCGTTTCCAACTGCCCGTTGTGCGCCATTGGCCACGACAGCAACAGACGCCGGATTTATAAATTAAAGGAAATGGATGCTGACCATGTTACCGCGTGGAGCAGAGGCGGGGCGACCGATGTTTCCAACTGCACCATGCTGTGCGTAACGCACAACCGGGCAAAAGGCAACAAATAACTCCCCGATATTTCTATCGATAAAACCGAGAATTTGCCTCTCTCGGTTTTTTTGTTGGCGGGTGCGTTTATTGGGGAGATTTGTCATGAATTCCCCGTCAAATGCCGTGCCGCCAATTGGAAAAACGGGTGGGGAGGGGGATTTGACAAAATGCGATAAAGAAAATGCTAAATAAAACTTGAGAATTCTGAAAATTAGGGTAAAAAATTGTTGACAATATGATTTTTGTGTGATAATATAGTGAAGAACATCGTAGTAATGTGTGCGTTTCTGCGCTCCGACAAGGGAGAAAAACCGCTGACTGCGCTGGGAAAAGGCGATATACGATAAAGAAAAACCGCTTCAGTTGCGGCGACACAGGCCACGTGCGGTTAAGACGTCAATAATAAAGTGATCGTTTCGGCGCTCCGACGAGGGGTAAAACGGGCTTTTCGCGGCTAAAAAAGGCGATATACGATAAAGAAAAACCGCTTCTTTCGTGGCGATACGGGCCGCGTGCGGTATAGACGTCAATAATTAAGAGACAGGCGTACAGCGAAAACGGTGCCGCGAGAGACCAAAAGTTACGTGCGCGGGGTTGCAACGGAAAAGCAACAGCGGCGCGCGATGACGAGTTGAAATGGCGACGGAAACGGTGCCGAGAGACCAAAAGTAACGTGCGCGGGGTTGCAGCAGAAAGGCAACAGCGGTGCGCGATGATGAGAGTAGAAACGGCGACGAAAAACGGCGCCGAGAGAGAGCAAAAGTAACGTGTACGGGGTTGCAGCAGAAAGGTAACAGCGGTGCGCGATGGTTAGAGTAAAGACGGCGACGGAAAAACGGTGCTGAGAGAGCAAAAGTAACGTGTACGGGGTTGCAACGGAAAAGCAACAGTGGTGCGCGATGGTTAGAGCAAAGACGGCGACGAAAAAAGGCGCCGAGAGAGACCAAAATTTACGTGCGCGGTACTTGACAGAAAGGCAACAGCGGTGCGCGATGGTTAGAACAACGGCATTGCTGTGGCGGCGTTAAAGTAGCGACGTGGAGCGAAATTACATTAACGAAATTGCAATAACAACGGCGAAACAGTGGCGCGGAGCGAGAAAAGGCGGCAATTGATTGGAGAATTGCGAGGCTTGCGTTCAGGTTCTTCGAATGAGGGAGACAGGCGTGAGGCGATAAAGACGGCTTTTCAGTTAAAACGATAAAGAATACGACCGCGTGGCCGGAAAAGACGGCTGCGAAGTGTAAGACGGAAAGAAAAGACGGCTTCAAAGCGTAAAAGATAACAAAAAGGCAACAAGTGCAATAAAAAGGTAACAAGCACAATAGTCAATATTCGCAATAGGCGACAAGTGCAATAAGAAACAACACTCGCAACAAAAAGGCAACAAGCGCAATAAAAGTCAACGAGCGCAATAGGCAACAAGTGCAATAAAAAACAACAAGCGCGATAAAAAAACAACACTCGCAACAAAAAGGCAACAAGTGCAACAAAAAGGCGATAGGCATAATAAGGCAATCATAGTAAGGCAATAATCATAATAAATAACTGTTTTCGGTACGACGGATGAATTATTTGTTTGTGGCGGCAGGGGCGATAGCGGCCGCCGCGGTAATTGCAGCGATATATCTTATAAATATACCGAGCCTGAACAAGGTGTTCGGCAAGCGCGGTGCAGCGACCCAAAAGGGCGGGAAGCCCGCCGAAGTGGAGACCCGAGGAGTGGACGGAAGTTCTGTCGGTGGGACTACCCAAGGAATGGGCGCAAGGTCTGACGGGACGGGAGTAAGTTCCCAAACTGTGGGGTGCGAGGCTTCGGGGTATATTAAAGAGGATACAGAGACCAGAACATCGGACTTTGGAAAGGAGACTGTCGGAGCAAATTTCCTGACACCGGGCTTTGACGGTAAAGAGGCCGTTGGAGCATATTCTCAGGCATCGGGCTTTGGCGGAACACAAGCCGTCGGAACGGGTGCGGACTTTCAAAATGCAAGCGCAAAGGCCGACGATGAGGGAGCAAGTTATTCCGACGAGGCGGACGCGAACCAAGAGGGAGCAAGGGCCGGCGATGAGGGCGGAAATTCCCAAAAAGTGGCCTATAACGCAGAAAAAACCGCGGAATCGGGAGCGAGCCAAACTGTGGGGTGCGAGGCTTCGGGGTATATTAAAGAGGATACGGAACATCGGACATCGGGCTTTGACGGCGAGGAGGCCGTTGGAGCAATGACTGCCGAGGGAACGACCGCGGGCAAAAATCCGGAATTTGGCAAAGATATAAACATGAGCCAAAATGAGGGCTTCGGCACAGAAAATTCCGCAGAAAGGACGAGCCAAGGCATTGGCACAGGTTCCGCCGAGGGGGAGACCCGAGGAGTAGGCGGAAGGACTGCCTGTGCGGGGGTAAGTTCCCAAACATGTGCGGGAGAAAGTTCCCAAACAGAAGATTCCGAAAAGAAAGGACAAAGAGCGTTGGCGGTAACCGTAAAGGTGCTGTCTGCCCTTTTATTTATACTGTTTTTTGCACGCACGCTCGCGTACGTGAGCGCGCTGACTTCGGTTACAATAAGGGTCAAGCATCTCGGGCTGACCAACCCGCTTACCGTGGCGCCCGACAAGGTCAAGTACGTTCTGGTGTACCTGACGGAATGGTTTTCGGTTATGGCGGTAACGCTGGTTACGCTGAGGGGATTTTTCAAATCGGCTACGCTCGACCGCCTTGTGATGTACGCCGTGCCCGTTTACGTGGTGTTTGCGGCCGTGATGTACAACGACGTGAGCGCCATATCCATGCAAAGCGGCGGAATGTCCGCGGCAACGGTGCTGTTTGGGCTGGAGATCGGCCTGACAGCGGCGCTTTCGGGTTACGCCTGGGCGCAGGCGATAGCGGGGAAATTTCCGCGGTTTGACGGGTGGAAGTCGTGGGCGCTGTTCTTTGGAATGCTGGTTTTGGCACTCGTGCCCGCCATGCCCGTGTACACGTGGCAGTTCTTTCTCGGCGACACGCTGAAGAAGGTGGCCGAAAACGGCGTTAAGGGTTTTGGTCTCAACCACCGCCTGCTCATCTACGGCGGGGCGGTGATACCCGCGGCGGCGTACTTTTCGCTGAGGGGATTTTCCAAGGATAACAGGCGGCTGAACCTTCTGGCGTTCTCGCTGATGGCAATGGCCGTTTACTGCGGCAACATAACGGCGGTGCAACTTGTCAAAAACCCCGCGTCGTGGCCGCTCCACCTTTGCAACACGGCCATGTTCCTCGTGCCGATATGCCTCGTTTTTCGCACGAACAGGCTGTTTTACTTCACCTATTTCATCAACGTCTGCGGCGCGTTCATCGCCATGCTCATACCCAACTACGACGTGAACCAGATGATGTACAGCCAGAACATAGTGAGGTTCTGGTACAACCACTATTGCGCGTTCTTCATGCCCGTGCTGCTGGTGGCGCTCGGCGTTTTCGACAGGCCGACGATCAAGCAGTTCAAGTATTCCATAATAGGATTTTTGATGTACTTCCTTTTGGTATTCGTCATGAACGTGGTGCTCAACGGCTTTGGGTACGGGGCGGACTACTTCTTCCTGTACGGCGACCACGTGGCGAGCACGCTGGGCGACTGGGCGAAGAACCTTTACGACATAAAACTGCCCTTTACCATTGCGGGGCATGAATTTTTGATAAGACCGGTTTACCAATCCATATTCTTTGTGGTGTACATAGGAATAGGGTTTGCGGTGTGGTTTGTGTACGAACTCGGCTTTTCGCTTGCGGACGCGCACGGACGGCTTACCGAAAGAAACAGAAAAATCAGGGTTGACAGGCTTGCGCTCATGTCCGCCCTTGACGGAAGGAGCATAGAAGAACCCATGAACGAAAACGCGGGCGTTACCCTCCAACTCAAAAACTTTTCCAAGAAATATTCCACCAGCAAGGTGTACGCGGTGCGCGGCGCCAATCTCGAAGTGCACGGCGGGGAGATCTTCGGCTTCCTCGGGCCGAACGGTGCGGGCAAGTCCACTATAATAAAGAGTATAGTGGGCATTCAGCCCATAACCGAAGGGTCCATCGAAGTGTGCGGTTACGACTGCGCCCGCCAGCCCGTGCAGGCCAAACGGCTCATCGGTTACGTGCCCGACCACTACGCCCTTTACGAAAAACTCACGGGGCGGGAATACATCAACTACATCGCAGATATTTACGGAATCAGCGAGGACCTTCGCAACGAGAGGATAAACAAGTACGTGGCCATGTTTGAACTCGAGGGGGCCATAGACAACCCCATAAAGACTTACAGCCACGGCATGAAACAGAAGATTACCATAATGGCCGCCCTCGTGCACGACCCCAAACTGTGGATACTCGACGAACCGCTCACCGGTCTCGACCCCAACAGCATTTTCCAGGTCAAGGAGTGCATGAAGGAGCACGCCGCCCGCGGCAACATCGTGTTCTTCTCCAGCCACATAATAGACGTGGTGGAGCGCATCTGCGACAGGATTACGATAATAAAGAAGGGGCAGATACTCGTTACGAGAGACGTTGCCGACATAGAGAAAGAGGGTCTGCTTGAAGATTATTACCTCAGGATGATCAACGGCCCCGACGCGGACAAGACGGCGGGGCACGACGGCGGAACGGCCGCAAAGAGCGAAGGCGGCGAAAATGCCGAAAACGGCGATTCCGCTGAGAAAAAGGGCACTTATGCAACCGAACAAGACAATCTGACGGGCGACGGAACGGACGTATCCGCGGACGGAGAGGCGAGATGAAGCACTTAGGTACGCTGATACTCATGCAGCTGAAAGACAAGATCGATTTCAGTTTTGCAAATTCCAAAAAGACGCTGATACGCAAGATTGTGTTCACGCTCTTAAAGTTTGTAATCGTGGCGGCGGCGGCGTTCGGCGTGAGGTACGTGCTCACGCTGATAACCACGCTCAACGTTTACGAAACGCCCACCCTGCTCGGCACGCTGCTGTGCGGGCTGTACGTTCTGTCCGTGCTCTCTTGCACGGTGGGGCTGGTAAAGACGCTTTACCTTGCCGACGACAACCGCGTGCTGATAACCCTGCCCGTGGGCAACAACCTCATCTTCATCTCCAAGATGATAGTGTATTATCTGTACGAACTGATTAGGGAATACATGTTCATAACGCCCGTCATCATCGGCGTGGGGCTGACGAGCGTCAAGCAGTTCGGGCTTTGGTTCATTCCGTGGACTATGGTGGTAACCGCCATTCTGCCCGCGCTGCCCGTGCTTTTGGGCGCGCTGCTCTCAATACCCGCGCTGTACATAGGCAAGGCGTACAACCGCGTTCCGCCCCTCAAACTTCTGACCTTTGCGGGCGTCGTGGGGCTTGCCGTGTGGGCGTGTATCGCCGTGGGAATGCAAATCCCGGAAAAACTCAACTTTTTCACCAACACGGGCGCGGTCATTTCCAACGCCGTAAAGTGGGTGATTACCACCTTCAACGTGCCGCCGTTCAGTTATCTCGTAACCCTCATGGTGGGCACGACTACCGACTACGTGCATTACACCATTCTGTCGGGGCGGGTGTTTTTGATATTCGGAATAGTGGTGGGAGCGGTGGCCGTGCTGTTCTTCACGGTGTTTGCCGTGTCAAGGCCGCTGTTCTTCACCATGATGAGCAAGTCGTTCGAGTTTGAAAAGCGGGCCGTCAAGAGCCGCCCCAACCGTGCGCACGGCAAGGTGTTCGCCTTTCTCAACAAGGAATTCCGCCTGTGTGTAATGGATACCGAAATCTCGGCGGGCTACCTTGCAACCTACGTTGCGGTGCCCCTGCTCGTGTATCTACTCAACAAGATGTACTACGCGATAGAGGGCATAAACGGCAGAGGCTTCACCATGGCTTACGCGTGCAACGTGCTCATCATGCTGCTGCCCATGCTCTCCTCAAACAGCATAATCTCAACGCTGTTCAGCAGAGAGGGCCGCGCGGGCTACATGAAAAAGACCAAACCCGTGGACATTCTCCTGCCGATAGGCGCAAAACTCTTCTTCGTCATGGTGATGAGCGTGCCGTCGATCGCCGCAACGGTCGCGGTGTTCGGCAGTTTCTCTTACGGAACGTTCAAGGTGCACGACCTCATATTGCTTGCGCTCATGCTCATCTTCTTCCAGTTCGGGCACATCATCCTCTCGTCCATGCTCGATCTCATGAACCCGCAGAACGAGCAGTACGCCACCGTGGGCGACAGCGCGAGGAACCCAAACGAAACTTCTTCCACCCTCGTGGCGTTTGCGGTAAGTTTCATCGCGGCGGTGTTCTCCTACCTGTTCTTCAGCGAATCGGGGCTTAAAGTAACGGTGCCACTCGTAAAGTTGGCGTGCATGGGAGCGGTGTTCATGACAATAACGCTCATCCTGTTCATCAAGAGCATAAGGGCGTATTATTACGAGAAACAGGGGGGTAAATAAGATATGAAGAAATCGGTTATACTCATAATAGCCGCTCTGTACGTGGCGTCCGTTTACCTCGTGGGCAAGTTGGGCATCAACCCGCAGAGTCTCACCCACACCGAGTACGTAACGCGGGTTTATTACCTGCCCGAGACGGACGAAGGAACCGAGAACACGGCCAAGGGATTTACCGAATACAAGGGTCTGTCCTTCGACACCCGCATGTACAAACCCGAGCGGGCGGAAAAGTTGGGTTACAGCATAGAACTGCGCAAGACCGTTCAGGACGGCGACAGGCTGGAGGACGGCGGTTTTGTCCCGGGCGTATTTGTGGTTGAACTTCTTGTAGAACCCGACCAGCCCTCGTCAAGGTACATCAACATACGGGCCGACGCCGGCAAATGTTACAAAAGAGGCACTCCCCAAGAGGAGATAGGCAAGAGAAACATAGAGTGGGCGAGGGCGACGGACACCTTCGGCAGGGGCGAAGATACCGTGTTTGAAATAACCTTTTACAAACCCGACAAATGCGTGTTCACCTTCGAGGCGGACACGAGCATTGCGGGCGAGGACGCCAAAAAGGCGAGCGTGAGTATCCTCATCAACTACTTCGATCCCGAAAATTTAGGTATCTGACGAATGCAACCGCAGCCGAGGGCAAAAACCGGATAATGTGCGAAAAAGGGCACTTTTGATAAAACGGCGCGCATGGGCGGCGGAAGAGCCGAAAAACATAAAAAACCCCGATAATGTGAGAAAAAGGGCTCTTTTGACCGAGAACGAGGGAAGACCGGCGCGGCGGGACGGCAAGCAAACCAAGGCCGCGGACGACAGACGCGGACGCCGACCAAAGACCGCGACGACCGCACACCGAGCCGAAACGCAACGCAACCCGAGCGGGCAAATAAAAACAGCCCGCAGACCAAAACGCAACGCAATCCGAGCGGGCGAAAAACCCGCCGACAACAACAAAACATACTTACCCAAAACAACTTTAAGTTTACGAGCGGCGCGAGGCCGAAAGCCCGAGCCGCCGAAATAAAAAACAAAAAAAGAAGGAAAAAAAGGAGGCACAACATGAAAAGAACACTCATCTGGTTTCTTTGTCTTGCAATTGCGGCATGTATGTCGCTAACCGCCTGCGGCAACGTATTCGAGGACAACACCTCGGGATCGTCCGGCTCGGGCACATCGTCCGATTCTACGGATTCGGGCAACACGGGCGACTCTTCGGGCACGCTGCTTACCGACGTTTTTGTCAGCAGCGTACAACTGCCCGCGGGCATAACCGAGTTCAACGTCAACTCCGCGGAGAAATACGACGAAACCAACGAATTTTTCCAACTTGGCAAGTCCTACAAGGTAGGCACCATGAACGGCTTCACTTTCAAGCCTTACGTTTTGTACATGGACAGTGAGGGCGACTCCGTCGACGCACCCGCCGACGAGGGAACCTACAGTTACAAGGTTGAAAAGAAGGAAGGCGAGGATTACACCGACGGTTCGGCTTACGTTGAAGATTTTGACGAGACGACCTGCACGGTAGACTTCACCGACGAGGCGCAGGGCGGCACCTTCCGCCTTTCGGCTTGGCCCAACGCGCTCACCGCCAACCAGCAGACGCACGTTGAGGACTACACCGTTTCCTTTGAAGTTGAGGTTATAGACGGTTACAACGCGTACAAGCCCTACGAACTTGCCGTTGTCTGCAACTTTACCGAAAGGGATCTCCCCGACGACCACGATTCCAAAGCCATGCACGCGGCCTGGCCCGCATTCCGCGCCGAGCATGACCTGCCCGACCCCGACAGCGTTCACGCGTTCATCTTCCACAGCGACATGCTGCTGACCGCCGACGACATAGTGGACACCATGTTCTATTCGGAAGAAGAGGCCAAGGAACTCAAGGACGGCAAGTTCAAGGTCGGCTCCCTCAAGGACGGCCTCGGCACCGCCATCTACCACAGGGATATAGGCAAAGATGAAGAGTTTGCCATTTACGGCAACTACTTCACGCTCGACCTCAACAAACTGCCCGTCGTTCTCGAAATCTGCCACGGCGTCAACGAATACATCGGACAGGAAGCCACGTTTGACGAAGAGGGCAACCTTATAGAAAACCACATCATCAGCCACGCTTCTCTCTTCCGCTTTGACTCGCGCAACAAAGATAACAACGCCAAGGCCAAGGTAGAGGACATCGCGCTGGTCGGCAACTCGCCCAAGGACGGCGGTCTTGCGGGACAGGGCGGCGTAATCTTCTTCAAATCGGACACGGTGGATATGCTTGCAAACAACATTGTGTCGAGACGCTTCTTCATAACCACCATGGCAAGCGGCCGCTACGGCTCGGTCGAGTTCAAAAACATGAAGTGCTACGACTCCCTCAACGCCCCCATCTACAACTGGGGTAACGAGGACATGAAACTCGACAACTGCATAATAAAGGATTCGGGCGGTCCCGCCATCATAGCCGACGCTTACATGGACGGCGGCGACGCCGTAGGCCCCAAGGTGGTTGCCACCAACTGCGTGTTCGACAACCCCGTTGCGGGCAACGAAGTTTGGTTTACCGAAATGGCAAAGGCCTCCGCTATAGTTGAAGGATTCAAAGCGCTCAACGCCGTTCCTCAGGGAATTTCCAAGACTGCCTCTCAGGTTGCCGGTGCGACCTTTAACCGCGGTTTCTTAAAGACCTACGGCGAAGAAGGCAGCGGCATTAACGCTATGAACATCATAATCGTCGTCAAGGATGACGGCGCAGACGTGTGGAAAGCGGGCAAGATGGCTCCTTACATCGAAATCAACGGCGCCGTCCTCGACTACGGCAAGGCCTTCCGCACCGCCGAGACCGACGGCCGCGAATACAAGAGCAACGGCACCGCTTACGGCGCGGACGCCGCGACTTACAGAACCGCGCTCGCGGGTGCCTTAACCGGTTATTGCGGCCAAGGCGCTCCCGTTCTCGAAACCTCGGGCGGCGGAATATGCGCTTATCTCGGTGGCGAAAATATTCAGTTCGTAGACGACAGCCTGCCGGGACAACTGCGCATGCTGCAGGGCGACTACATCAACATCTATTACAACACCGGCGACACCAACGGCGTAATAGGCGTCATGTGCGAATACTTTGACCTCACCAAATAAGTAATCCGCAAACAACCAAAAACTACAAAAGTCCCCGTTTTCTCACGAAAACGGGGACTTTTCCGTCCTCCGCACCTATTTGTTGCCGAGGGATTTTTGCCTTTTCCCAAGCCCTCCGCCGCATAAAAACGGGGGCATCTTGCCGCGTTGCGGGCGGCCGCTCATTCCTTTCCGAAAGGGTTGAGGGCGGCCGCTCATTCCTTCCCGAAAGGGTTGGTAGCCGTTCACTCTTTCCTGAATGGGTTGGGGCGAGCGGGCGCTTCGGCAAAGCCGAAGAAGTAACACGCCACCGACAGCGCCATCAGCGTCGCCCCGAACACGGCGTAGTAGAGGGGATAGAACACGAACAGGGCGAAGAATTCGAGGGTCAGCCCGTACAGGAAATACTGCCTCGCCCGCTTTTTGGAAAGCAGCGCCCGCGGCAGCGACAGGGCGGGTCTCTCCTTTTTCAGTTCGGCCTTTACGGGCGGGAAATATTCGTAATTTTTCATCAGGGCGTAAAGTTCGGCGCCGTCCACGGGGATGATTCTGCCCGCAAACCGACCCACAAGCGAGGTTATCTCCTCCGTAAACTCCCGCCCGAGCACTATGAGGTTGCGGCCCTTTCCCGTTTCCTTGTAAAAGTCTATCACCCTGCCTGCGTACGCGGGCGAAAAGGTGAAGTAAAACCGCACTTCGGCATTGCGGTCTTCAAGGAAAATCCTGCCGTTTTCGGCGCGGGCGCTCAGGCGCATGAGTTCAAAAAGCCTTAAAAAGTAAGCGCAAAGTTCCTCGTCGGTCATGAGAGAGAGGGAATTGAGGGCGTTTTCCAGCCTTTCGCGGTCGGCGGCTTTCAGCGCGTAAACCCTGCGGCGGCGCTTTGACAAGGCGCGGAAGGCCGCCGCCACGGATACCGCCACCACGGCGGAAACGGCGGCGCACACCCACACCCCGTCAACATAAAACCTTAAAACGGCAAATACGGCCGCAAAAGTCCCGACAAAAACAAAAACCGCGTCTATAACGGCGGGCAGGAATTTTCCCTTCATCGCGCCCTCCTTTCAGCCCTGATATCTTCTTTTTCTTAAATTTTGGGCACCGACATTATTATTTACTTAAATATTGCTAATTAAACTTGTAAATTACGGCGGAATGTGCTAAAATATAGATATGAAAATTGCGCTTTTCGGCGGGACGTTCGACCCCGTGCACGGCGAACACCTGAGGATTGTCCGCGGTGCGCTCAAAGAGCTTAACCCCGACAAACTCATCGTGATGCCCGCGTTCTGCCCTCCGCACAAGGCGGGGGCGGAAGCGTCTTTTGCCGACAGGCTGGAGATGTGCAGGCTTGCGTTTGCCTTTGACGAGCGGATTGAGATTTCCGCCTACGAGGCCGAGCGGCAGGGCGAAAGTTACACCTACCTCACCGCACAGCATCTCAAGGAACGTTATCCCGAGGACGCGCTGTATCTCGTCATCGGGGGCGACTCCTTCATCTCCTTTGAAAAGTGGGTTAGGCCCGAGGTTATCGTTTCGCTCATGAACGTCGCCGTCGTGGCGCGCGGCAGGTTTGGGGAGGACCTCGTCAAGGCCAACTCCGCTTTTGAAAGGAAGTACGGGCGCAAGGCTGCCATTCTGTCCTTCAACGGGGACGACACGTCCTCCACCTACATCCGCGCCCTTCTCTCGCTTGGCGAAACGCCCGCCAACCTTCCCCCCCAAGTGGCCGAATTTATCGCGAAAAAGGGGCTTTATCGCGGGGACGACATCTGCGCTTACGTGCGTGAAGCGCTGCCCGCGCGCCGCCGCGTTCACACCGCGGGTGTCATCGACTGCGCGCTTGCGCTCAACCGTCAGGTGGGTGAGGACCCCGCCCGCGTGAGGCTTGCGGCCCTTTTGCACGACGTGGCAAAGTACATGCCCGCGGAGAACTTCCCCTTGCTTAAACTGCCCGAGGACATGCCCACATCCGTGCGGCACGCCTTTGTGGGCGAATACGTCGCGCGCGAGATTCTCGGAGTGAAGGACGAGGGGGTGCTGGACGCCATCCGTTACCACACCACGGGCAGGGCGGGCATGGCTCCGCTCGAAAAACTCATTTACACAGCCGATCTCATCGAACGAAACCGCACCTTTTCGGGGGTGTCGAGGCTCAGGGAGATCGCTTACGCCGATTTCGAAGCGGGCTTTCGCGAATGCGTGCTCGCGGGGGTAAAGCAACTTAAACAGTCCATCGTCTCGGGCAACATCTACTACCTCAGCGAGGAAGCGTACAACTATTATAAATAAACCGTCGGTTGCCTTGGGTTGCCGCGTTGGCTGCTTTGTTTTGCCGCGTTGGGCGGCCTTGGGTAATGCCGCGTGTGGCTTGGGCGTGTGCCTTGATTTGCCGCTTTGATCGGCTGCTATTTTGGGGCTATTCCGTCCTTGATTGGCCGCACCTTTGGTGTGTATACGGCCGCCTTTTCGGGGCGTGTACGGACGCATTTTGGGGCGGGCGGCTCGGGACGGAAAATTACACTTACAAACAAAAAACCCCCTTTTTCTCACAAAAACGGGGCAGGAGAAGTATGGAAAACATCAAAACTGTCGATTTTATATGCGAGTACCTTTCGGGCAAGAAGGCGTACGACATCGTTAAGATAAACGTTGCCGAAAAGACCGTTCTTGCCGATTATTTCGTGATTGCCAGCGGCAGGTCCACCACGCAGGTCCGCTCCCTCGCCGAAAATCTCGAGGAGGCTCTCGAGGAGAGGGGCGTTACTGTCAAGCGCCGCGAGGGCGTGCGCGAAGGCCGCTGGGCCGTCCTCGATTACGGCAACGTGATCCACATCTTCAACGACGAGCAGAGGCTGTTCTACCACCTCGAAAGGCTGTGGGGCGAAGGCGAAAAACAGGACAAGTAAGTTTTGCCCCGTAGGCGTTCGGGTTCGGTCGTCTGCGCGGCCGTGCATTTTTGCTGTTTTGGCGTGCCCGTTTGCGTTGGGCAATAAGGTGCAGACGGGTCATCTGCGGGTGCGCGCCGACGGCTTGTGCGAGGCGTTGGAAACTATGGTTTTTGCCCGTTTTTGTGCGTTTTGGGCGGCTTTTCTGTTTTTGACGGCCGCGGGCGGCTGTTCGGGCAGGGGCAATTCCGCGCTCGTAATTATGGCCTTGTCGGCAATCACAACCGTGCCTTCGGCGCCCGCAAGCGCCTTTTCCAACCTGCTCGCCGTCCTCTTGCGCCGCTTGCGCTTGGGCGGGGCGGCTTGGGTAACTTCCTTGGCGGGCGGCTCGTCACCATCGTTTTCACTTGCGGCGGAAGCGTACCTTTTAAGCACCGATATCGCCGCCGAAATCAAAAAACACGCTGCAAACAACGCTGCCGTCGCGGCCAGCCCCGCGAGAAAATTAACCATGACAAACCTCCGTTTTTCCCATTATAACATACGGAAAAACGTGTAAATTGACTTATTTTGACGAAATAACGCCGTCTTTATCCATTCCGTCATCGGGTTAAAATGAAAGGCGAGCGAACGCGGCTCTGTTCGGCTGCCGCAACGGCAACCGCATATTGTTGCCGCTGCATGTTGCGGCCGCTGCATGATACATAATCTCAAGGAGGAGTGTCATGCAGGACAGTCAACAAAAAATTAAAAAATTCCTTTTCAAACGCCGTGAGGACAACGACGCGCAAACGCCCCAGACCGAGACGGCGGAGGAAAACCCATTTATCGCCGCCGAGGAAAACGAGCGTTACCGCCGCATGGAGCGGGAATTTGAGGACTACCGGAAAAGGAAGGTCCTTTCCAAAATCGACCGCCTCATCACGGGCGAGGGCGCGTTGGACGACGTGAGGGAGGAGATTCGCAGCGTCGCTTCGGGTGCGCGCGCGGTGGTCGTGCCCCGCCTTGCCAAGGCCGCAAAACGGGCGCTTTCAGATTCCGAAAAGATGGAAGTTCTCGTCGATTACCCGTTTGCGGGCGGACCCAAAAAAGCCGTTTTATGTGAGATAAAGGCGGCTTTTCGGCTGAAAGCGTCGGTTTTGGTGTGCGTTTCGGTTTCGGCTTTCGCCTCGGGCAACGTGCGCGCTTTGGAAAAGACGCTCAACGTTTTAAGGCGGCTCTCGCGCAAGAAAACGCTGACGCCCGTGTTTTCTGCTGCGGGGCTTGGCGCCGAACAGATAGGCAAACTCGCCCTCATGATAAAGTCCAAAGGGTTCGGCGCGGTGGCCGTAACCTACGGCGAGCCGAACGCCACCGCCGACGCGGTCAAACTGCTGTGCGACGCGCTCGGGGATAAGATTCCCGTACGCGTGGCGGGTAAAATATCCACGGCGGAAGAGGCCGAACGGCTCTTTCTCGCTGGTGCGGACAGGCTGATCACGGCCGATTACCTCGCGCTTTCGCGCTCGGCTCTCGACGGAATCGACCTCATATAATACAACAAAAACCGCCTTGTAAACGTCATTATGCGATATGCGGCAAAAAACTCAAAAGTGGCCTTTTTCTCACAAAAACCCCATTTTTTGGAGCAACTTGACGCTGTGGACGGGCAGGTTACGTCTATATAAATAAGCGCACCGATACCAAAATCAAGACGGACAAAGGACGGAATTTTATGAAAACCGAAGAATTTTACCCAAACATCGCTTACAACCGCAAGAGGCGCAGGCGTTATTACGTCATGTTTGCCATTCTCGCGGTGCTGCTCATTTCCATGGACGCGTGGTTCGTTACCGAACGGATGTACTATCTTCTGTTCGTCAACCTCATTCTGGTGTTCTTCCTCTTCCTCACGCCCAAGGCGTTGGCGGAAAATCCCGTCAGGCGTATCCCCGTGGTGAAGATCGGCGACACGGTAACCGTGGGGGGCAAGCAATTTCCGTTAAGTTCGGTCAAGGCCGTCAACGCCATCGTGTACCTTGGTTCGGTGGGCAACCTCGTTGAAAACAGGGAATTTCTCGAGAAATGCGCGGCTTCTGCCCCGCCGACGGAGATGACCGGGTCGCTTGGCGTAACCGCCGAGGTGGAGGGCAAGACCGTTACATATTATCAGGTTATAGAAAACGTCGTCGAGGCGCTGCTGCTGTTCGTGGCGGAGGGCGGGGTGGAATATTCCCTCGGTTACTCGCTCGGCAAGGAGTTCCGCAAGTCCGCGTACAACCTCAAGGAATGCCTTGCCAAGGCCGAACCTGCCGCCGAGAGCAAGACCAAACAACTGTTATGATTGACGCAGTGTCCAAAGACAAACTTGAAAAATGGCTGGCGGAGGCGAGGAGGATCGCCTTTTTCGGGGGCGCGGGCGTTTCTACCGAGAGCGGGATTCCCGACTTCCGCTCGGCCGACGGCATCTATGCCGAAAATTACGTCTACCCGCCCGAAACGGTGCTTTCCTCGGAATTTTTCTTTGACCATACAAAGGAGTTTTACCGCTTTTATTTTGATAAAATGGTCTATGAAAGCGCAAAACCCAACGCCGCGCACCTGCGGCTCGCCGCGCTTGAAAGGTCGGGCAAGCACGTGGCGGTGATCACCCAAAACATCGACGGGCTGCACCGTGCGGCGGGCAGCAGCCGCGTTTACGAACTGCACGGAAGCGTGTTTTCTTACCGCTGCACACGGTGCGGCAGGGCGTTTACGCTTGAAAAAACGCGCGAACTTTATGAAAAAACGGGCGTGCCCGCGTGCGGGTGCGGCGGGATTATCAAGCCCGACGTCGTGCTCTACGGCGAAAGCCTCGACGGGGACGTTCTGCGGGCGGCCGTCGCCGAACTCTCCCGCGCGGATTTGCTGATTGTGGGCGGAACTTCCATGAGCGTCTATCCCGCCGCGGGGCTGGTGTCCTACTTCGGCGGCGACAGGACGGTGGTCATAAACAAGACGCCCACGCCGTTTGACGCTTCGGCGGGGCTTGTCATTCAGGGAAAAATAGGCGAGGCATTCACGCCTCCCGACGATAAAATTTGAAAATCACGGCTTGGGGTTGTGCTTTCCGCGCCGCGCGGGCGGAAGGGCAAAAAACCCCGTTTTTGTGAGATAAAGGCCACTTTTTGGATTTTACGGCGCTTGCCGCACGGACCGAACGGGCGGCGAATGAGGACGATATGATGACGATTGGAGAGGCGATTGAAATTCACGAGGCGGGCGGCGAAAAGAAGAGCCTGCTGCTGCACTGCTGCTGTGCGCCGTGCGCTTCTCACTGTCTGTCCGTCGCTACATCGCACTTTGAGGTTACTTGCTTTTTCTACAACCCCAACATCACCGACAGGGAGGAATATTTCCACCGCCTCGCCGAACTTGAGCGGTTTGTCAAAGAGGCGGGTTACGATGTCGAAGTGATCGACGGAGGCTTTGCGCCCGAGGCGTTTTACGAGATGGCGCGGGGGCGCGAGAACCTGCCCGAAGGCGGGGCGCGCTGCTTGGACTGTTACGCTCTTCGCCTTGCAAAAACGCGCGAAATCGCTGAAAAAGGCCACTTTTGCTACTTTGCGACCACGCTGACCGTCAGTCCACACAAGCGGAGCGAAGCCGTCAACCGTGCGGGTGCGGCGTGCGAAAACGGGGGGAGCGTGTATCTCGCGAGCGACTTCAAAAAGAAAAACGGCTACGCGCATTCAATAGAACTTTCGCGGCAGTACGGGCTGTACCGCCAGAACTACTGTGGCTGCGAATATTCTCGAAACAAATGTTTTGAAAAGAAATCCGAAGAGGAAAAATAAAGTTTTAGAAGCCGCGGGCGGAAAGGACAGACGCGGAGATAATGAGGCAGAGGGTAACATGGATTTTTCGTTGCCCACCCCCTGAATCCCCCTCCTCGGGAGGGGGCAGAGAGAGACAAGGTTCATGGAATGGGCAAGGAGAGAGCAAGCCTTGCGGAGAGGGGCATTAAAACAATATTTCCGACAACAAAACAGTGGACGGAGAGTGGAAGATATTAGATAAAGACAATAAGGCAGAGGGTAACATGGATTTTTCGTTGCCCACCCCCTGAATCCCCCTCCTCGAGAGGGGGCATGGAAAGGAAAATCCTTGGGAGGGGGCAGAGAGAGACAAGCCTTGCGGAGAGGGACAGGAAAAGAAAAGCCTCGGGGGCATTAAAACAATATTTCCGACACCGAAACGTTGGAAGAGAATGGAAGATATTAAATAAAGATAAAAAGATATACATTCACGACATCGAAATATTGATAAAGAGTGGAAGATATTAGATAAAGACAATAAGGCAGAGGGTAACATGGATTTTTCGTTGCCCACCCCCCTGAATCCCCCTCCTCGGGAGGGGGCATTAAAAATAACATTTTCGACCATTAAACATCAGACGGGGAGTTTAAGATATTTAATACAGACAACGGATGCGGAGAGTTTTAGATATTTAATACGGACACCGTGTGCGGAGAGTTTTAGATATTAAAAAAGACAACGCGTGCGAGAGCGGAAAGAATGAAAAGATGAAAAAAATTGTTACATTCAGCGCGGAGGAGACCCAAGCGGCCGGCGCGGAATATGCAAAAGAACTTAAAGACGGCGACGTGGTGCTGCTGTCGGGCGGTCTCGGCGCGGGCAAGACGACCTTTGTCAAGGGCGTGGCCCGCGGGCTTGGCATAACCGCCGAGGTAACAAGCCCGACTTACGCTTACATGAACGATTACGGCAGGCTGCACCACTTTGACTGTTACCGCCTGTCGTCGGGCGAGGACGCCGAGGCGCTGGGGCTTACCGACCTGTTCGGCGACGGAATCTGCCTAATCGAATGGCCCGAAAACATCGCCCAAGCCCTGCCGCAGACCGTCCGCCGCGTGGTGTTTTCGGCCGACGGCGACAAGCGTGAGATTGTATTTTTTGACGAAACCGAACCCTTTTCCGATTGTGCCCGCGCCGACGGGGACAACGGGCGTGCTTCCGATAAAAACGACGCGAACGGCGGAGGAAAAAACGAGGACGGACAAAGCGGGAGGAGAGTATGAATTACCTTGCGATTGACACTTCGGGGCCGCACCTGACGGTCATTGCGAAGGGGGCGACGACGGCGACCGTTTACCGTGAAGATTGTGCGCTGAGACACTCGGTGATTCTCATGCAGGAAGTGGAAAGTGCCCTATTTCGCGCAAAACTCGACAAAAATGACGTGGACGTTTTCTGCTGCACCGTAGGCCCCGGTTCGTTTACGGGCATAAGAATCGGCATTGCCACGGTCAAGGGGCTGGCCTACGCCCTCGGAAAAAAGGTGCTGGGGGTAACTTCGTTTGACGTAATCGCATACAATATGCCAAAGGGTAGGGTCATGGCGTCGGTAGACGCCGGCCACGGGTTTGTGTACAGCGCGGGTTACGAAAACGGCGCCGTAGTCGTGCCGCCCGCCTACAGGTCGGCGGAAGAAACCGCGCTGCTTGGCAGAGGTTACGTCATGCTTTCGGCAAGAAATGCCGAAAAATTTGATTTGTCAAAAGGCGAATCGCAGGGCACGGACGCCCCGCGGATCTCGCTTGCGGAAGGGCTTAAGGCCGCAGTGGAAGCCAAGTTGTCCTTGGCGACCTACGACGCGGAGACGCTCGTTCCGCTATACTTGAGAAAAAGCCAAGCGGAGGAAAAACTATGATACGCAATTGGACGGCGGATGACATTCCGCGCATCTACAGACTTGAAAGAGAATGTTTCGAGAACCCGTGGCACCTTTGGTCGCTGGAACGCACGTTTGAACTCAAGGTGTTCCGCGGGGTGCTCGAGGAAATTGACGGGGTCGTGGTGGGTTACGCGGGCGTGCTCGCGGGGCCTGACGCAGACCTTGCGCTCATTGCCGTGGCGCCCAAGTTTCGCCGCAGGGGAATCGGCGCCGCGCTGCTTGCCGCCGTCGAGGCCGAAGCCGTGGCCGCGGGTAGCGAACGGATGTTTCTCGAAGTCCGCGTGTCAAACACGGCGGCGCGGTCGCTCTACATCAAGGCAGGCTATGAGGACGTGTCCGTCCGCGAGAAGTATTACGGAGACGAGGACGCCTATCTCATGAAAAAGGACCTCGTGCCCGGGGTCAAACCCCGCCCGAAATACAAGAGGGTCGGCCCCGACGTGTCCTAAATTTTGGCGGTGATTCCAAACCTTGCGGGCGTGCTTTGCCGTGAATTTTCAGGCCGTGATTTTGGTGCTTGGCAGACTTGCCGTGAAATTCGGTGGGCAAAACCGAACCGTGCCATAAAATTTCGGTGGGCAAAACCGAGGGGCGGCGCATATTATATAATGATATAAGGCGGCCGCCGAAAGACCGAGGGAACAAAAGGCGACAAATTGCAGCCGAGGGAACCGAAGGCTATAATTAAACTTTTCGGTTACCCAACGGCTTAAATCGGATTGCTTGAAAACGGGTTGTTTGAAACGCGGGCATAAAACGCGGGCCGAATTACGCGCGGTCTTGGCTTGCTTAAAATGACGGGCGGGCCGAATTACCCGCCTAAAACGCGTAAAAACGGCCTGGTCGAAAAAACGGCCGAGGTTTGGAAAGTGGAAGATTATTATTGCGAGGAGAGGGGTGAGGGCTTTCCAATCCTGTTTCTCCACGGTTACATGTGCGACGGCGGTATCTTTGCCGCGGCGGCCGAACATTTCGCGGCGGGGTTCAGGACGGTTGCCGTTGACCTGCCCGGTTTCGGCCGAACGCCCTCTCCGAAAACGGCGTACTGTCTCGACGATTACGTCGCGTTCGTGCGGCGGGTCATCTCAAACGTCGGCGGGCGGGCGCACGTCGTCGCCCATTCTTTCGGCGGGCGAATCGCCATAAAACTCGCCGCCGAGTGTCCGCGGTGCGTGGGTAAACTCGCCCTCATCGGCGCGGCGGGCATGAAACCCAAGCGGAAACCCGCTTACTATCTCAAGGTGGGGACGTACAAACTGCTGAAGCGCACGGCGCCTTCGCTTGCCGCAAGGTTTGGCGAAAGGCACGCTTCTCCCGATTACCTCGCCGCCAAGGGCGTGATGCGGGAGAGTTTTGTAAAGATAATTTCGGAAAATCTCGAAGGGTGTCTCGGGAGAATCTCCGCCCCGACGCTCGTCATCGTAGGCGAAAACGACGCCGAAACCCCGCCCTACATGGCTCGGCGGATCGCGGACGGAATTGCGGGGGCGGCGCTCGTTACCGTGAAGGACGCGGGGCACTTCTGCTTTCTGGAAAAGCCGAGGTTCGTTCTGTCCGTGCTCGACGAATTTCTGTCCTGAACGCCGCAAAGCAACAAAAACGCCGTGGCAAACAACGCCGAACGGAGACAAAACGGTGATATAAACGGCCGAGCGATTGCCGCGAATGATGATAAAAGGCGACGCGGAAGAGGACGGGAGACGACGAGGGAAAGAGGGCAAAAATACGATAAGTGGCCTTTTTCTCACAAAAAACGCACTTTTCCGCAGAGCGGAAAACGAGACAAACCGTACATATTGACATGTAAATATCGGTTGCAAAATACAAATTAAAGACGATATAATGATGTGTAAAAATCCGCTTTTGCGGCATTTTTGCAGCACGGTAAAGACCGCAAAAATAAAAAAGTGGCCTGAATCTCGCAAAAAGGAGGAGTTATGGACATACTCGAAGTAATTTTATTGGCGCTTGCAAACACGGTGCTCATGTTTTTTGCTTCTTTCAAATTCATGCAGACCCTCCAGCAGTCGGGCTACGACGGGCGCGGTTACATGAGTTGGCTCAAGCGAAAGGACAACATTTACATGCTGCGCCTTGCCATAGTTTCCATACTCAGCGTGCTCGCCTTTCTCATATTCAACATTGCCATAATGATTTTTGTGGAGAGCCGCTACGTCATCTACGCGGGCTTTGCCTTTTACGCCGTGTTCATGGCCGTGTATATAAAAAAGGACAGGACGGTCAAGAGCAAGGTTCCGCTCGTAAAGACGGCGCGGGTCAAGCGGCTGCTCATCACTTTTGTGCTCATTTCCTTTTTAATGACGCTCCTTCTCATCGCACTCGTCAACCTGCCCGCGCGGCTTTGGTCAAAGGAGTTCGGCGTGGACGGCCTGCTTTACAAACTGCGCTACGGCGTGGTGTGCCTGTCGCCGCTGCTGCTGCCTGTTACGGTCATTTCGGCTTTTTACGTAAACGAACCCTTCGAGCGGTACAACAAGCGCAAGTACGTTGCGGGGTGCACGGCCGCGCTCGCCGCGTCCGACGTCGTGAAGATCGGCATAACGGGCAGTTACGGCAAGACGAGCGTCAAGGAGATTCTCGCGACCATTCTTTCCGAAAAATTCTCGGTGCTCGCCACGCCTTACTCTTACAACACGCCCATGGGGATATGCAAGACGGTCAAGCGGCTCAAGCCCACGCACGAGGTGTTCATTGCCGAGATGGGCGCGCGCAACGTGGGCGACATTGCCGAACTTGCCGCCATCGTCCGCCCCGACATAGCCGTGATGACGGGCATTACCAACCAGCACATCGAGACCTTCGGTTCCATAACCAACATAAAAAAGACCAAGTACGAACTGATTGAAAGCATGGGGGACAAGGGCTTTGCCGTATTCACCTCCGATAATGAAAACACCTATTCGCTTGCCGAAGGGTGCGCCCTGCCGCACATCTTTGCGGGGCTGGACAGGACGGTTTCGCCCGAAGTGTACGCCGACGGGCTTAAGATAACCGCCGCAGGCTCCACCTTCACCCTGCACGTCGGCGGGCAGGAGGTCGCCTGTTCCACGGTGCTCATCGGCACGCACAACGTTTCCAACATCTGCCTTGCCGCCGCGGTCGCGTTCAGGCTGGGGCTGACGCCCGCCGAAATCGCCGCCGGCGTCAACCGCTTGAAGCCCATAAAGCACAGGCTGGAAACGGTGCCCACCGACAAGGGCTTTACCATAATCGACGACAGTTTCAACTCCAATGTCAACGGAACGATTGCCGCCATGGAAGTCCTCGACCACTTCAGCGGCAGGAAAATCGTGATTACGCCCGGCCTTGTCGAACTTGGCAAGATTGAGGATTACGAAAATTACGAACTCGGCAGAAGGCTCGGCGCGCACGCCGACGTCGTGATTCTCGTGGGTAAGCGCAGAATCGATAAGATCAATGAAGGGTTGATTTCGGTGGATTTTCCCAAGGAGAACATCCACACCGTCAAGGACCTCGACAGTGCCACCCGCCTGCTCTCGGGCCTCGTCCAGAAGGGCGACGTCGTGATCTTTGAAAACGACCTGCCCGATAAATACAACTGATTTTTCGGGTCTGTTGCGTTGACGTTTGGACTTGCTTCTGATGGGCTGACGCTGGGGCGGCGCGGGTTGATTGCAACGGGTTGCCGAGCGAGTGATACCGCTTGGTTGCAACGGGTTGAGACGTGCGTTGCCGAATTGGTCGCAACGGGTTGCAGAGGCGACGCTTTGAGCGCGGCTCGGTGTAAAAGTGGCCTGTTTCTCACAAAAAAGCCCAAAAACGTAAAGGCGTGCGGGTAGAAAACGGGCACGGCACAGAGTAAAATATAAGACGCTTGCCGAGCGGAAACGAAGGCTTGCCGCCGGACGAGACGGACAAAACAAACGCTTGCCGCCGAACGAGGCGGGCGGACAGAAGAATGAAAAGAGACACTCCCGATGAATGGAGGCGAGGGACGCTTCCGACAGGGGCGTCTTTTTTACTGAGGAGAAAAAATCACGTCAGTTCGTTCGGTGCGGCGCAGTCAATAAAACTGTTCTCAAAGAATAAAATGATGAAAATCACGTACGAATGTCAGATGTGCCGCGGTCAATAAAACAGTTCTCGGAGAACAAAATGGAAAAGGCAAAATCCGTGCGCTCGGCGGCGCGGAGCGGGGACAAAAGAGGATTTTCAAGAATACAATGAATAAAACAAAAAACTTACCGCGGCGCGGGGCGGACTGCTTGACGAGACGGGGGTGAGAGGCAAAAATGGAAAAATGCGTTGATATCGATTGGAGTAGATGTCAATAAAACGGATTTTCGGAGGGTAAAATGAAAAAACAATCGAAGAGTGTGTTGGTGGTGTTCGGCGGGCGGTCGTCCGAGCACGACGTTTCAGTCATCACCGGGGTGCTGACGCTCAACTGCATCGACAAGGAGCGTTACGACCCCATTCCCCTTTACATAAACGACGAGGGGTGGTTTACGGGCAAGAACCTGTTTGACCTGTCGGGTTTCGGCAAGGGCGAGCCGAAGGCCGAACGCGTGGTTATTCTGCCCGGGGACACTTCGCTCTACCGCCTTGCGGGCGGCAAACTCAGGCGCATCGCCGACATCTGCTGTGCCGTAAACTGCTGCCACGGGCTTAACGGCGAGGACGGGAGCATTGCGGGCTTCTTCCGTCTGGCGGGCATTCCGCTGGCTTCGCCCGACATCCTGTCCTCATCCGTGTGCATGGATAAGGCCGCCGCAAAGATCTTTTTCAAGGGACTCGGCATCGACGTGGTGGAGGGCGTTACGCTGATGAAGGGCGAATATTTCGCCGACCCGCAGGCCACCCTCGCCCGCATAGAGGCGGACATCGGCTATCCCGTGATCGTAAAGCCCGCAAGGTTCGGTTCGAGCATCGGCATAAAGCGGGCGGCCGACCGCGAAGGGCTGGGCGAAGCCATCGCTTACGCTTTCAGGTTCGACCGCAAGATCGTTGCCGAACGCGCTCTCGAAAATTTTACCGAAATCAACTGCGCGGCTTACGGCAGCGGGGGCGGAGTGGTGCTGTCCGAATGCGTCGCCCCGTCCTTTCAAGGCGAACTGTTCACCTTTGAGGAAAAGTACATAAGTGCCGTAAAACGCACAAAAACGCCCGATTTTACCGATGAGGAAACGGCGGAAAAGGTCAAGAATATCACCGCGCTCGTCTACCGTTCGCTGGGGATGACGGGCGTCGTCCGCGCCGATTTTCTCCTCTCCGGGGGCCGCGTTTATCTCAACGAGGTGAACACCGTGCCCGGGTCGCTCGCGCTCTACATGTTCAGGGATAAGATCTCCGCTTACGGCGAACTCATCGGCGAGCTGATACGCGAGGGGATGCGCGCCCACCGCGAATATGAGGCCTGCGCCTTCACCTATCCGTCGTGCGTGCTCGGTTCGGCAAGCGCGCTGGGAGGCAAGAGCAAGGCGAGGTAAACCTCGGGCAGGGTTCGGCTTTTGGGTTGTCCGCGGTTTTGGTTATGATTTTGGGTTTGGTTTTGGCAGCAGGCCGCCCGCCTTTTGGGTTATGGTTTTTGTTTGATTTCAGTCAGGCCGCCCGCCGTGCTCGGCGGGCGGCCGCGCATTGTGCTGCGTTGTTTGTTTGGTTTTGGCACGTTGACGTTTAGGGCTGCTATGCTTTTTTGTGTGGTGCGGCGTCTTGGCGCGTTGGCGATTGGACGGTATGCCCCGTTGCGGCGCGAGTTGCTTCGGTCGGGCTTTGGACGGCGCGGGTTGCTTCGGCCTTGCCGGTCGGCGAAATCGGCGATTTCAGTAAAAAACATTCGACAAACGGAGTTAAAGGTGGTATAATATTTGTGTTTTAAGCGGACTGTGCGGTTGCGGGAACTACTACGTTCACGAGGAAAGTCCGGGCTTCACAGCGGCAAGGGCGCCGGCTAACTACCGGTGAAGGCGACTTCAAGGAAAGTGCAACAGAAATAAACCGCAGCATCGCTGCAAGGATGGAAAGGGGAGGTAAGAGCTCACCGACGGGACGGTAACGCCCCGTGCCATGTAAACCCCGCCCGAAGCAAGATTGAACCGCGGGACTGCCGCTCCCGACCCGCGGTATAAGTTTACATCGCTCGAGCGCAGCGGCAACGTTGCGCCAAGATAGATAACCGCATTAAAAGACAGAACCCGGCTTACAGGTCCGCCTTAAAACGAAAAAAGAACCAATCTTTTGATTGGTTCTTTTTTGTCGGAGTTGTTGTGCGAGGCTGTCTGTGGATAATGGCGGGGTGCGCTTTTTTTGTCGGAATCGACGTGCGGGTGCCCGTGGGCAATGGCGGGGCGTGTGTGCGGGTTGCTCGTCGGTAATGGCTTGTTGTTATGTGTGCGGCGCGGCGATTTTTAGACTTTTTTGTTGGGTGTGGTGCGCTGTTCGAGATTTTTTGGTGTACGCGGGTGGGTGGAATGGGTGCGTGGCCGCCGAGGAGTGGAAAAAATGGGCGCGCGGCCGCCGAGGAGCGGAGGGAAATAAGTGCGTAGGTCGTGGCGCGAGGGTGAAAAGGAGCGGGGGCGAATGGGTGCGTTGGCGCCGAGGAGTGGGGAAAAAATGGGCGCTCGTCGGTCGGCGTGCGAGGGATGAAGATGAGCGGGGGTGAATTGGCTTGCGGCTGCCGAGGAGTGGGGGAGAAAATGGGTGTATATCCGCGGCGTGCGAGGGATGAAAATGAGCGGGGGTGAATTGGCTTGCGGCTACCGAAGAGTGGGGAAGAAAATGGGCGCTCGTCGGTCGGTGTGCGAGAGGTTGGATTTTGAGATAAGTGGCCTTTTTCTCACAAAAAAGGCATTTTTTACGGCGTGCGTTGGTTTCAACGCACGCCGTAATTAAAACTTATTATATAATCCGTTCCGTTATAAAATCCGTGTGGGGTTGTCTACATCGTTGTATAATTTGCGCGGGGCTGAACGGGTGTCAAAGAGGAGTGCGCATTCGTCGTTCGCGGGGCTTACCCGAACGTTGAGGACGGCGGGTTGGCGCGTTGCAAGATACGCGCACCGTCGGATAGCGGTGTTGTCGGGTAGCAATACAGTCGGGCGACGGCGGTAGTCATACCGTCGTGCAGTCGGGTAGCCGTGTTGTTGGGTAGTCGTACCGTCGGGGACATAGGATAACCGCGTTGTCAGATAATGTTGTCGGGTAGGTGAGGATAGGAGAATTCTGTGATAAGTGGCCTAAATCACACAAAAAAGGCATTTTTACGGCGTGCGTTGGCTTCAACGCACGCCGTAATTAAAACTTATTATATAATCCGCGCCGTCATAAATCCCGCGCGTTCGGAGGGCTTTCCATTGCTGTCGGGGGACGGCGGATAGGCGCGTTGCAGGATAGGTTACTTGCCGAACATGACGCGTTCGTTGGAGAACAGGCGGGAGAGGGCGAACACGCCGACGGCGATGTAGAACAGGGACGCGGCGATGGTTATGGCAAAACTGAGCGGGTTGAAGGACAGGCTCATTATCTGCGAATAGCACCTGCCCGCGCCGAAAACGGGGATGAGGAAGGCGGCGGGCGAGGCCGTTTCGGGGGCTATGGAATTTGCCATGCCCACCACCATGATGCCGACCATGAGGGCGGAGGAATAGCCCGAGGCTTCCTTGACGCTTCTCGAAAGGGTGGACACGACGGTGAGTATCACGGTGAACATCACCGTGGTTACAGCGTTGAGCAGGAACAGCGCTGCGTATTCGCCAAAGCCGTAGTGCGCCAGCGTAACGCCGGGCATGAGGCCGGGCAGCGAGAGCATAAGCCCCGCAAAACTGCACATGGAACTGATGAGCGCGGGCACGCTGAGCGACACCGCCTTTGCGAGCGCGATGTGCGACCGCTGTATCGGGGTAGCCAGCAGCGTGGCCATGGTGCCGCGTTCCTTTTCGCCCGCGATGCTCTCCGCCGAAATCATCATGGCACCCGACCACAGGAACACTATCATAATCATGGGCATGAAGGCGGACATGATGTCGGCCGCCGTTTCCACTTCGGCAAGGTCAAAGGTTTCGTTTCCGCCGTTGACGTCAAACAGGTTGGACAGGCCGTCCTCGAGCGCGTCGAGGGCGGAAGCGTAAACGTTGTACAGGGCGAGCGACCCCACGTCCGACGAATCGTAATATATCTTGACCTGCGGGACCGCGGGGGCGGGCGTCGGCTGTCCGCTTGGTTCGTCCGCGGGGTCTTGCGGTGTATTGTCCGCGGGTGTTTGCGACGGGTCGGTTGGGGTTTGGGCGCCGTCGGTTGGTGAATTTTGTGCGAGTTGACCCAACAGCCAGAGGTTGAGGTTCTCTTTGAAATTCTCGTCGAACTTTACGTAAACGGAAACCTTACCCTCGTGAATCTCCTCGAGCACGGCCTCGTCGCCAAGCCCGCGTTCGGCCGCGTCCACGAGGTGAACGTTCATGCCTTCGGGCGTGAAGAGGGATGCGAGCGGCTCGGGCAGGTTCAGGGTGTAAACGGTGTATTCTTCGTCGGACAAATCGGTCATGTCGCCGATTATCCCGCCGATGATGGAGTAGATAACAAAGATTATGATGCCCGGGAGGAAGAGGGAAACGAGTATTCTCGGGTCGTTGAAATACCTTTTAAGGTCCTTTTTTATTATTGCCGCAATCTTTTTCATGTCTGTGTCCCGTTGCCGTGGGTTTTGTCTGTTTTGGGGTTTGCGTTGTTGGCTGTGTTTTGGTTGCTTCCGGCTTGTGTCGGCTTGGGGTGAAAGGCACGCGGTATCATTATTATATATAGCCGCATGACCTTTTTATCTTGGCCGCTATGTCCGCGCTTTGCTCGCTTTGGGTCAGGTCTCGGCGGGTGCGGCCATGCTGTAAATGTCAAAGAACACGTCCTCGAGGCTTCTGTCTCCCACGAGCGTCTGCTTGTCCGAGAGGGCGGCCATCCGCCCGTCGACGATTATGCCTATCCTGTCGCACAACTTTTCGGCAAGGGAGAAGATGTGGGTGGAAATTATTATGGCCTTGCCCTCGTTTTTGAGTTCGCCGAGGTAGTCGGTAACAGCCTTTGCGGTTATCACGTCGAGGCCGTTGGTCGGCTCGTCAAACACGATGACCGCGGGGTCGTGTACGAGGGAGATGACGAGGGAGAGTTTTTGCTTCATGCCCGTGGAAAGGTCTGCCACGCGCACCTCGGCAAACTTGTCTATCCCGAATTTTTCAAACAGCATCCGCTTGCGGTCGGCGTTTTCGTCAAGGCCGTGCAGTTCGCTGAAATATCTATAGAGGTAGTTGGGGGTAAAGTAGTCCTCGAGTTTAAGTTCGCTTGTCAGAAAGCCGAGGTTGGAGCGGGCGAAGTCGGGAAAGGCAACCGCGTCTTTTCCTAAAATCTCCACGCTTCCGCCGTCGGGCTTTATCAGGGTGGCTATCATCCTGAGCGTCGTCGTCTTGCCCGCGCCGTTGGACCCGAGCAGGCCGAATATCTCCCCGGGGTAGGCTTCGAAGGAGAGGCCGCGCACCGCACGCTTTACGCGGTCGGGCGTCTTTTCAATCTTCTGTTGTTTTTTGGAAAGCCTGAAGGACTTTTCAAGGTCCTTGCACACTACTGCCGCTTGATTCATGGTTGCTCCGTTTTTGTGAGAAATATGGGGTTTTTGGATTTTCGTGTTTTTGTGGAAAAAAGGGGACTAATTTCAATTAGTGGCCTAAAACACACATTATTGAGGGGCGTCGTCGCCTTTTCCTTGCACATGGTTTTTTATGTGTATTGCCTTGGCGGGCGCGTTATCTGAACAGGTCTCTGTCCTTTTGCATGAGCACGTAAGCCTGACAGGCTATGGCTTCCTCACGGCCTATGTCGCCCACGCCTTCGGAGGTGGTTACGGTTATGCCGACGGCTCCGTCGCTTATCCCCGCGAGACGTGCAATGGACGATTTCATGGCGTCCACGTAAGGGTACAGCCTCGGCTTTTCGGCGATTATGGCAACGGAGACGTTTTTTACCGAAAGGCGCAGATCCTGCATAGTGCGCATGACGGTGGCAAAAAGCGCCGTGCTGTCCGCCCCTTCGTACCGTTCGTCATCGGTGGGGAAGAGGTGGCCGATGTCTTTAAGACCAGCAGCCGAGAGCATGGCGTCCATCACTGCGTGCAGAACGGCGTCGGCGTCGCTGTGGCCTTCAAGCCCCTTGTCGTGGGGAATGTCCACGCCCGCAAGCCGCAGTTTGCGCCCCGCCGCCAGACGGTGTATGTCGTAACCCGTTCCGCAGTAGAGGTCGGGGTACTTTTCGAAATCTTCCTTAAAGGTGAGTTTTATGTTCCGCTTGTCGCCCTCGACTATGTGCGCGGGCTTTATGTACTTGCTGTAAACGCCCGCGTCGTCGCTGAACGTGTCGTTGACGCCGATGTGGGAATAGGCTTCGAGTATCTCCTCGAGCAGGAAGGCCTGCGGGGTCTGAACGGTGCAGCAGTCGGTGCGGTGGGTGGCGATTATGCTGTCCCCGTCGGTTACGGCAACCGTGTCCACGGGCGCAACGCACGCCACGCCGCTGCCAAAGGTGAGCACGCTGTCAAGGCAGCGGTCGATTAGGTCCGTCGTTACAAACGGGCGCGCCCCGTCGTGGATAATAACGATGTCGCCGTCGCATTCGTTGAGGGCGTTGAGCACCGAGAACGTGCGCGTGGCCCCGCCAACGACAAGGCGGATGGGGGTGTTGACCACCGTTTCGGCAATGCGCTTGTAATCTTCATAATATTCTTTGCTTGCGGCAATGATTATCTCGTCTATGCGGTCGTCGTAATCGAAGGGCATGAGGCACAGTTCGAGAACGGTCTTGCCGCCAATCTTTTCAAGCAGTTTGTTCCTGTTGAGTTTGGCGCGCGTGCCTTTGCCCGCCGCCGTGATTATGGCCGTAACTTTCATCTTTTCTCCGTTTAACGTTTGGTGTTTGGGTATTCGGTCAGGCGGGAACTTTTGCCCGCCGCCGCGGGTTTGGCCGTAACTTTCATCTTTTCTCCGTTTAACACTTGAAGTGTTCACGCATTCATCTGAATGCGTATATATCATAACACACATTCTTGCGAATGTCAATCGTTTTCACGAGAATTTTTTGGATTTTGTTCGTGCGGGTCGTTGCGGGTGGGGTGTGCCGCCCGCGGAACGGGGCGGGCGCAACCCGCAAATCCTTTTATTTATGCGGGGTTTTATGTGCCGCCGCCATTTGCGGGCGGCGCGGTTATCCGTGGTTATCCGCGTGGTTGCCCGTGGGTTTGTCCGTGTTTACCCGTGTGGGTGTCTGTGCGGCCGTCCGTGCGGTGCGGCTAAATCTCGGCCGTGAGGGGGGAGGAGAAGAAGGCGGTTATGCCCTTGACGAGTTGCTCGTAGTCGGATTCGGCAAAGGTTTCGGCCGCCGAGTGCATGGCGAGTTGGGGGATTCCCACGTCCGCCGAGCGCACCGACAACTGCGCCGAACTAATGGCGCCAAGCGTTCCGCCGCAGGGCAGGTCGGACCGCATGAAGAAGTCCTGCGTGGCCACGCCCGCCCGTTCGAACACCGTGCGGATGACGGCGGAGGCGGCCGCGTCTGTCGTGTAATTCATGTTGCCGTGGTGCTTTATCACCACGCCGCCGCCCAGCAGAGTGGGGACGTTCGGGTCGGAAAACGCCGCAAAGTTGGGGTGAACGGCGTGCGCGTTGTCCGCCGACAGCATGAACGAACGGGACAGCGCAACGTTGAGATCTTCGGCATCCTTTCCGAGACAGGCGTTTATTCTGTTGATCACGTCCTTCAGAAACGCCGAACCCGCTCCCACACGGGTTCTGCTGCCCACTTCTTCGTTATCGGCTATGAACACGACGGGAACGGCCGCGGGCGCGGCTTGCGTGATGGCGCGGACGGAGGCGAAAACGTCGGTCAGATCGTCCGCACGGGGGGAGAGTATCAGCCCGCCGCCAAAGCCGATGGGGCAGGGTTCGTCCGCGGGCACGGCGTACAGGTCGTAGTCGATAACCCTGCCGCCCGCCTTGTTCCGGACGGCGTTCATGAACGCGGCTTCCCCACCCAAGGCCGACAGCACCTGCATTTCGGTCTGGGGGTCGAACTTGACGCCCTCGTTGGCCTTGCGGTTAAAGTGTATGGCGAGCGAGGGGATGACAAACCGCTCGTCGAGCGTAACGGTCTTGTATTCAATGCGGCCGTCGGTCTCGGCGGCAACCATGCCCGCAATCGCGAGGGGTCTGTCCAAAAATGTGTAACGCAGCCCGCCGCCGTAACCTTCGGTAGCCAGCCGCATGCAGCCCGCGGAGGGCGTTTCCGCATTGTATTTTATCTTGAGACAGGGGGAGTCGGCGTGGGCGGCCGCTATGGAGTAAGCGTAAATTTCCCCGTCCGTGCGGAAGGCGACAAGCGCCTTGCCGCCGCGCACCGTAAAGTACCTGCCGCCCTTCTTCACCTGCCAGCGTTCGTGCTCGAAAAGTTCGGTAAATCCCGCGTTTTTCAGCATTTCCGCGGCTTGGGCCACGGCGTGGTAAGGGGTGAGCGAGGCTTTGAGCAGTTGTTTTATGTCCTTCATTTTTTCTCCTTTTGCGTCTTTTATGGGGTGTGTCGTTGGGTTGTAATCGGTGCGGTGGCCGCGTTTGCGTTGTGGTTGGTGTTGTGGCCGCGCTTGTGTGTTTGATGAACGGGGCGTCGGTGTCGGCCGCGGTCTGTTTAGCAGCGAACGACCCACTCCCCATTATATTATATCATACGCGGTTATATAAATCAATAGGTAAAAAGAGAAAAAAGAGGGGTTCGGAAGGGAGATTTTGCGCGGCGGGTTTTGGGTGTGTTGCAAGTTTTGGGTGAGCGGCGGGTTTTGGGTGCGCTGCGGGCGGCGGGTGTCGAGGGTGCGGCAAGTTTTGGGTGCGCTGCGGGCTTTGCCGAGCGGGGAAAGGACAAAAAGTGAACGTTTGCGGCGCGGGGGAATATATAATAATGGAGGCGAAAATGAGAAATACAAAATACCGAAAGGGCAGCAATGGAGAGGAAAATGAAAAACAAATTACCGCAAGGGCGCGGTGATGGAGAAAAAGTATAAAGTTTAGGGTGGAGAGTTAAGGAGAATAAAATGAAAAAGTACAAAGTTTCGGTGGTGGGGGCGACGGGGCTGGTCGGCAGAACGCTGGTTTCCATACTCGGCGAATACGCCTTTCCCGTGGAGGAACTCAGGCTGTTTGCGAGCGGACGGAGCGAGGGGGCGCGGCTGGCGACGGCGTTCGGCGAGGCGACGGTTCACGAGGCGTGCGAGGAAGGGATTGCGGGTTCGGACATCGTGTTTTTCACCGCGGGAGCGGAAGTTGCGGCGAGGTTTGCGCCCGCGGCGGCAGAGGACGGCGCGCTTGTCGTGGACAATTCGTCGCGCTTTCGTAAGGAAAAGCCGCTCATAGTT
This sequence comes from uncultured Clostridia bacterium, assembly GCA_947627065.1. Taxonomy (GTDB): domain Bacteria; phylum Bacillota; class Clostridia; order Christensenellales; family Borkfalkiaceae; genus RGIG3732. Next base: position 9,833 of record CANQUN010000006.1, on the reverse strand, counting down.
CCCGAGATAAACATCGGCGATTACGACGGCGGCGGGCTGGTTGCAAACCCCAACTGTTCGACCATTCAGGCCGTTCTGCCGCTTGCCGTTCTCAGGGATAAATTCGGGCTTGTGAGCGTCCGATACGCCACCTATCAGGCGGTGAGCGGAAGCGGCCAAAAGGGGAAAAGTGCCCTTTATCACGCATTAAACGGGGTTTTGGACGGGTTTTACCCCTGCGACATCTCGGCCGCGTGCCTGCCTGTGATTGGCGGCGCTGGCGGGGACGGTTACACCGAAGAAGAGGAAAAGATGGCCTTTGAAACGAGAAAGATTCTGCACCTGCCGCGGCTGGCCGTTTCGGCAACGTGCGTGCGCGTGCCCGTGCCCAACTGCCACGGCGTGGCGGTGTTTGCCGAGACCGAAAGGGAGTTTTTGCCAGAGGCGTTCGCCGAGGCCCTCGGCAGGGCCAAGGGGGTTAAGGTGGGCTTTCCGCTCGGAACGGCGGCGGACGGGCGGGACGACGTGATTGTGGGCAGAATCCGCCGAGACAGGGCGGCTGCGAATGGGGCGGCTTTCTTCTGCACGGCCGACAACGTGCGCAAGGGCGCTGCGGCAAACGCCGTTCAGACGGCCATGGCCCTCATCGGGCGGGGGGCGATATGACGCTTTCGGTCTGCAAGTTCGGCGGTTCGTCGCTGGCGGGGGCGGAGGAATTTCAAAAGGCGGCGGCTCTGCTTACGGCGGACGGGGCGAGGAAGGTGACCGTGGTTTCGGCGCCCGGCGGACGTGGCGGCGAGAAGGTTACCGACCTACTGATAAAGGCCTGTTTTTGTGCGAAAAAGGGGACTGATTACCGAAAAACGCTCGAAGCGGTGCTCGAACGGTTCCTTGAAATAAAGCGGGGATTCGGGTTGAAATTCGACGTTGAGGGGGAGATTGCAAGGCTTGCGGAGAATCTCCCCGCCCTGCCCGAGGAGTACGCCGTGAGCCGCGGCGAGTACATAAACGCCCGCCTTTTTGCCGAGTACGTAGGCCGTCCTTTCGTGGACGCGGCGGAGGGCATGGTTTTTTCTTACTGCGGCAGGTTCGACAGGGAAGCCACCCGCGCCGCGCTGACCGCCGCGCTTGAAAAAACGGGCGGATTCGTGCTGCCCGGGTTTTACGGCGGGTACCCTAACGGACGGATCCGCCTGTTTCCGCGGGGCGGCGGGGACATAACGGGGGCGGAAGCCGCGGTTGCGCTGTCCGCCGACCTTGCCGAGAACTTCACCGACGTTCCGGGCGTGCTGTCCGCCGACCCGACGGTGGTGGAAAATCCCGCGCCCGTGGAAAAGATGACGTACGCGCAACTTGGCCTGCTGTCCTATTTCGGCGCCAAAGTCATGCACGAGTGCGCCGTTTCCCCGCTTGCCGAACGGGGCATTCCGCTTGCCGTGCGGGGCACCTTCACGCCCGAGTGCAAGGGCACGCTGGTGTCGGCTGAGCCGCCCTGCAAGGACGTTGTCGGCATTGCGGGAATGTGCGGTTTTTGTGTGAAAAAGGCGGTTTTTGCCCCGAACAGTCCCGTACATAACCCCTTTGACGGGCTTGGCGCGGAGCCGCTTGGAGACCACGGATCGATGTATCTCGCGGCGGGCGAATGCGCCCGAATCTTCCGCACGGGAGAGGGGGAACACGCCGTCGTTGCCGCCGTGCTCGGCCGGAATTTCAACGCGGCGGCCGCCCGCGCCCTGTCCGCCCTGCCCGTGGTGCCCTGCGCCGTCTTTCTCTCGCCCGCTTGCGGATACGCGGCGTTTGTCTTGGAGAGCGGCGATTATTCCGCCGCCGTGCGTGCGCTGTACTCCGCCCTCATCGAAAGTGAGAACCGACCCGCGGGGTAAGGCATGTTGAAGTATGAAAAAGCCGCAGGAAAACCTGCGGCTTGGTTTTTAAGTTGTTCGGGTTTTACCAACGTGGGTTTTTGTGCGATTCAGGGGGTTTATGCGCCCGTTCCGCCGTCGGGAGCGCCGTTATCGGCACCGTCGGACGAGCCTTCGGTATTACTGTCGGACGAGCCTCCAACGCCGTCGGCACCCGTATTTTCCGTGCCGTCAGTGGCGGTTGCCGTTTCTTCGGCCTTTTCGGAGTCTATGAATCCCGTGAGGGGTTTACCGCTCAGCACGCTGCCGAGGACGGAGAGCATGGCTTCCACGTCGATGGGTTTGGCAAGGTGGCCGTTCATCCCGGCGGCGTAAGCGTTGGCTTTGTCCTCTTCAAAGGCGTTGGCGGTCATGGCGATTATGGGAATGGAAGAGAGGGCTTTGTTTGGAAGTGCGCGGATGCGGCGGGACGCTTCGTACCCATCCATAACGGGCATCTGAACGTCCATCAGAATGAGGTCGTAATACCCTTCTTCGGAGTCTGCCACCATGTCCACGGCCACGCTGCCGTTTTCGGCCGTTTCTACCGTAAAGCCCGATTCGCTCAAGAGTTCCACGGCTATTTCGCGGTTGAGTTCGTTGTCCTCCACGAGCAGCAGGCGCTTGCCGCCAAAGTCGGGTTTTTGCTTTTCTTCGGGCTGTTTTTTGGGGAGTTTGCCAAGGCTGAGTTCGAGTGCGCGGTGCAGGTCGGAAGCGAACAGCGGCTTGCTCAAAAATCCCGTAACGCCCGCCTTGCGCGCCTCTTGCTCGATGTCCGTCCAATCGTAGGCGGACATGAGAATTATCGGCGAATCGTCTCCTATTATCGAACGTATTTGGGTTACGGTGGCAATGCCGTCCATGTCGGGCATGGACCAGTCCACTATGTAAACTTCAAACGGATGGCCGAGTTCCACGGCCTCGGTCGTGCGGATGACGGCTTCCTTTCCCGTAACCGTCCACTGCGTTACCATGCCGATGCGGCGGAGCATTTTGGAAACGCTCTGGCAGGACACGACGTCGTCGTCCACGACGAGGGCGTTGAGACCGTGCAGTTCTGTGAGGGCTGCAAGTTCGGGCTGCGATTCGGCAAGTTTGAACTGAAGGTTCACCGTAAATTCGCTGCCGCGGCCCTGTTCGCTCTTGACGGAGATGGTGCCGCCCATTATGTCGACGATGTTTTTGGTTATCGCCATGCCGAGGCCCGTGCCCTGAATGCCGCTGACGGTGGCGGTGTGTTCACGGGTGAAGGGGTCGAATATCACCTTTATGAACTCCTGACTCATGCCGATGCCCGTGTCGGCAACGCTGAACTCGTAGTTGCCGTAGCCGGGCTTGTCGCACGGCTTTTGCGTTACCTTTACGAAAACGGCGCCGCCGCTCTTGGTGAACTTTATGGAGTTGGAGGTGAGGTTGAGGAGGATTTGGTTGAGGCGGAGTTTGTCGCAATAGATCTCCTCGTCGGTGATGTCCACGGTGTCGATGTACAGTTCGAGGTGTTTGGCGTGAATGTCCGACTGGATTATGTTCCTCAGTCCCTGCAGGATGTCCGCTAAATTTTCGGGGCGGCTCTCTATGCGGGTCTTGCCCGATTCTATCCTGCTCATGTCAAGCACGTCGTTTATGAGCGACAGCAGGTGGTTGGAAGCCTGAGATATCTTGCCGAGGTAATCGAGGGCGCGTTCCTTGTTGTCAAGGTGCGTCGTGGCAAGCGCGGTGAAACCGATGATGGCGTTCATGGGGGTGCGGATGTCGTGCGACATGTTGTTGAGGAAGGTGGTCTTGGAACGGTTGGCCGCGTCTGCCGCGTGCAGCGCTTCGGACAGTTCGTCCGTCTGCTTTCTCAGCATTTCGGTCGCCTCGTCAACCTTGCGCCTGAGGTTGCGGCGGTTGTACGCCCTGAGCACCACGAGCACGATTGCGAATATCAAGACGAGCACGACGGTGGATATTACCGCAATGTACGCGGGGTTGTGGCGGAGGAAGTACCAAAGCCCGCCCGCACCCGTGGGGCGGAACACGGTAACCTCGTCGCTGACAAGGGCGTTTATGGTGCTGCGGTCAAGCGAATCTATGCACTTGTTTATGACCGAAAGCAACAGGGGAGTATCCGCGCCGTTCTTTACGCCCACGGTGTAAGCGGAAGCGGCCTCGCCTATGAGTTCGGACACAAGTTCGCTGTTCTCGTCCGCCCACATGAAGCGTTCGGCAACGTAGGAGAGGGTGATGGTGGCGTCGCACACGCCGTCCCTCACGGCCGCCACGCTCTCGTCGATGGAGTTGAATGTCCGGGTGGACGTGCCCGACGATACGTACCGGTCGAGATAGCCCGAAGAATAAGAATTGTCCACATAACCGATTACGGCAAACTTTTTGGGGTCTCCCTTGAGGTTGCGCCGCTTTATCATGGTGTGGGTGGTGGTGTAATAAATTTCGCTTATCTTGTAGCCGCTCTGTTCGGCTATAAAGTAGTCGTCGCTGAAATCTATGACTATGTCGGCCTGTTTGCCGTCGCGCAGGCGGTAGTATTCCGAGCGGTCGGCAATGGGCACATAATCCACGGTAACGTTCATGCCCGCGCAGATCTTGTCGAATATGGCGGGGAATATGCCCGCCGCCTGTCCGTCTCTGTAGTAGGAATAGGGTGCGCGGTCGGGATTCACGATGACTTTCAGTTTTTCGCCTTCTCTCAGGCGCTGCAGGTACTCTTCCTCCTCCAGCGTGAACACCACGTTGCCCTGCGCGTCGGTGGAATAATACTTGTCGTGCAACTCGTCCCTCCAATCGGGGCGCGCCGCGTCCAGCCCTTCAATGGCGGCGTTTATCTTTGCCATCAGTTCGGGGTTATCTTTGCTCGTGCATGCGTAAAAGGGGTTTGGCGAAAGGCTTTCTATAACCCATTCGTCCTTGAGTTTACGCAGATCGCTCGTTACAATTCCGTCCACCTCGCCCTCGGCAAGCGCGCTTGCAAGTTCGGCCTCGGTGTCGTATTCTGCGGGCGTGTAAACAAAACCGTCGTCTGTGTCGTCGTTGCGGTCGGGATTTTGGGAAAATTCTTCAAAAACGGCGTTGCTCGAATTGTTTTTGAGCATGCCCACCGTTATGCCGCCGTAGGTGCGGTAATCGCCCTTCTTGATCTTTGTGTTGCCCGCCTTAACGGTGAAAATGGTGGATTTATCTCCTATTTTCTTATCCGAAAACAGGTATTTTTCACGCCGCTCGGGCTTGTCGGAAACAGAGGTTACTATGTCGGCCTCGCCGCTGTCGAGCATGGCAAGGCATTCGTCAAACGGCTTGTCGTAACCCACGTATTCGTACTCGAACGCGGTGTAGCACGCAACGAGTTGCACAAAGTCGTAACCGTAGCCGCTGCGCCCATGCACGGTGCCGTCGGCGGCGCGCTCTTCTTCGTGATATCCCGGAAAAGCAAAAAAGCCAACCTTAATCTTGTCGGTTGCGGCTGCGTCGGCTGCGGCCGTCATTCCACGCCCGCCGAGCACGGCCGAGGTGAGGGGAAGCGCGGCGAGTATGAGCGTTATGGCAATCAATCTTTTAATTCTCATAATATCTTTCCGGAAATTTTGGTTTGCGGGTTGGTTTTTGTTGTCAACGGTTGCGGGTGAAACGCCCCGCGGCGTTAAATTTTTGTTTGCGGGTTGGTTTTTGTTGTCAACGGGGGCGTTGCACGGTCGGTTTCGGTTTTGTCCGAGGCGACCCGCGGCGTTAAAAAGCGCCCCGCACGGTCTGCCGCAAACAATCCGCGGTGGCGGATTATGGTAATAAATACTTTAACAGTATATCATATTATTGCCTTTCAGTCAATGATAATCGCCGATATATTGCCTGTTTTCGGGTGATTTTCAAGGATTTGGACGGCGAATGCGCCCGGCCGTTACTTTTACCGCACCCGACCCCGCCCGCCGCACGGTCGGGCAGACGCACTCGCAAACGCACCCGTAAACCGCCACGCTTTCAACAACACATCACACCCGCCGTGCCGCCGTGCGTTCCCGCCGCGCCGTTCATCACCGCACGCCGCCAACGCGACGCCTGCGGTTGAAACTGCGGTTCAAAATATCCGCGGCGAGGGGCGGGGGGATACAAAAAGTTGACTGTTTGCTTTTATTGTGCTAAACTATTAAAAGGAACAGTATACGTTAAAGGCAAAACGGAGGGCACATGATAATCACCTTAAAGAAGGACAGCGGAGAGAAACAGATTGACAACCTCGTCAGATGGGTCAAGAGCCTCGGGCTTGACGTAAACGTCAGCCGCGGAAACAACACGACCATTCTCGGGCTTATAGGCGACACTTCAAAGGTAGACATAGACCTTGTAAATTCCATTGAAATCGTGGAGCAGGTCCGCCGCATTCAGGAGCCTTATAAGGCTGCAAACAGAAAATTCCACCCCGACGACACCGTCATAAACGTGGGCGGGCACCTTATAGGGGGCGACAATTTCCAGCTGATAGCGGGGCCGTGTTCGGTGGAGTCCGAAGAACAGATTATTGCCGTTGCCCGTGCGGTAAAGGCCGCGGGCGCCACGGTGCTGAGGGGTGGAGCCTTCAAACCCCGCACTTCTCCTTACGCCTTTCAGGGGCTGAGGGACACGGGCATTCACCTGCTGCTCGAGGCTAAAAAGGCCACGGGCATGCCCATAATTACCGAAATCATGAGCATAAGGCACCTCGACCTGTTTGAGGACGTGGACATAATTCAGGTGGGTGCCAGAAACATGCAGAATTTTGAACTTCTGCGCGAACTCGGCAGGCTTAAAAAACCCATCTTTCTCAAACGCGGCCTTGCCAACACCGTGGAAGAATGGCTGATGAGCGCGGAATATATAATGAGCGAGGGCAACGGACAGGTCATTCTGTGCGAACGCGGGATTCGCACCTTTGAGCCTTACACCCGCAACACGCTCGATTTGTCGGCCGTTCCGCTCGTCAAGGAAAAGACGCACCTGCCCATCTTTGTGGATCCGTCGCACGCGTCGGGGCTTTCGCGCCTCGTCAGCCCGCTGTCGCTCGCCGCGGTGGGGGCGGGGGCGGACGGCCTCATCATAGAAGTCCACAACGACCCCGAACACGCGCTGTGCGACGGGGCGCAGTCGCTCAGGCCCGAACAGTTTGCCGCCCTTGCCGAAAAGATAAGGGTGATGCTTCCGCTCGTGGGCAAGAAAGATATAAAGTAAAAAATTGCCGCTTGGCGGGGATTTGCGGGCTTGGTAATATCCCGCTTGCGGTCGGGGTTCGGCGCGGCGGGCGGCGCGTATATTTAAGAAAAAAATTTGCAAAGGGATTTACCCATTGCGGTTAAAAAATTGCCGCGGGTCGGCAAGAAGGACAGAGTGTGAACATAGGTATAATCGGCACGGGGCTTATCGGCGCGTCCGTCGGGCGTGCGGTTCTTGCAAAGACGCCCCACCGCACTTTCGGAAGAGACGTCTCGCGCGAGGCGTTGGACAAGGCGTTTGCCGCGGGGGCGTTTACGGGCGAACTTGACATGAGCAACGCCGCGGACATGGACGTGGTGTTCGTGTGCGTCAGGCCGTCGGCTTACGCCGCGGCAACCGATTGGCTGCTTCCGCTCTTGAAGGGCGGGGCGGTAGTCGCCGACTGCTGTGGAACAAAGCGCCGCGTCGCCGCTGAAATGGCAAGGCAGGCGGCCGTCCGCGGAGACGTTTCGTTCGTTGCAACCCACCCCATGGCGGGGCGGGAATTCAGCGGGGCGGAGCATTCCACAGCTACTCTCTTTGAAAACTGCTTTTGGATTTTTTGCCCGATAATGTGCGAAAAAGGGCACTTATTGCATCTTGAAGGCCTCGTCCGCTCGCTTGGGACAAGGCGGGTTGTCTACTCCACGCCCGAGGAGCACGACCGCAAAATCGCCTACACTTCGCAAATGTGCCACGTCCTTTCAAACGCTTATATCAAAAGTCCCGAGGCGGAGGGCACGGGTTACACGGCGGGTAGTTTCAGGGATCTGTCGCGCGTCGCCCGACTCGACGCGGACATGTGGACGGAATTGTTCTTTGAAAATTCCGACAATTTATTGACGGAAATTGACTTTTTCGGCCAAAAACTTGCGGAATATCGCGCTGCGCTCGCCGCGGGCGACGGGAAGAGGCTGCGGCTTCTGCTCGCCGAAGGTTCGGACAGGAAGAATACGGTTGAAAACGCTTACCGTAAATTCATCAAGGACGGGGAGGACAAGACATGAGAATAAGCGTTGAAACCTCCGTGCCTTACGACGCGGTGGTGTGGGAAAACCCGACCGAGGCGGACGCGGCGGACGAACTTTCCGCCGTGCTGCGTGGCAAAAAAGTGCTTGCGGTTTCGGACAGCGGCGTTCCCCGCGCCGCCCTCGATTTTGTAACAAGTGCCCTGAATCGCAAAGGATTCGAGGTTTTTCACTATATTTTCCCCGCGGGAGAGGGCAGCAAGACGCTTGCCACCGTGTCAGATATTTACGCTCATCTTTTGAAATTTGGCTTTAACCGTGAGGACGCGGTCGTCGCCGTCGGCGGCGGCGTCGTGGGCGACGTTGCGGGCTTTGCCGCCGCCACGTGGATGCGCGGGATACGTTACGTTCAGTTTCCCACAACCCTGCTTGCGGCCGTCGATTCGTCGGTGGGCGGCAAGACGGGCGTGGACTTCGGCGGGGGCAAGAACCTCGTCGGCGCATTCTGCCAGCCTTGCCTCGTTCTGGCGGACACCCGCCTGTTTTCCACCCTGCCCGAGCGGGAACTTCTTTCGGGTCTCGGCGAAATTGTCAAGTACGGCGTGCTTGCGGGCGGGAATCTGTGGCAGACCGTGCGCGGCCTGCGCGTAGAGAACGGAAAGGTACTCAGCGGCGGGCAGCCTGCGGACATGGCCGATCTCGTCGCGCGCTGCGTTTCCATTAAAGCCGAAGTCGTCAAACGCGACGAAAAAGAAGGAAACATAAGGAAATTTCTCAATTTCGGGCACACGTTCGGCCACGCTGCCGAATCCCTTTCGCATTTCACCCTCGCGCACGGCGTGTGCGTGATGAAAGGAATGATAGCCGTGCAAAAGTTGTCCGGCGGCGCCCTCGTGCCCGAACTCGAGGCGATTGCCGCAAACCTCGGCGTCGACCCCGCGATCGGCTTCGATATGAAGGAGTTGGCGGCAGCCGTTCGCGCGGACAAGAAGGCGAGCGGGGACGGCGTTACCCTCGTCGTGGCCGAAAGTGCGGGCAGGCTCAGGCTCGAACACCTGCCTTTCGCCCGTCTGGAACAGATGACGGGAACGCTTTGAGGGGAGCAAACATGAACGCCTTGATGGAAAAAACGAACGCCGTGAGGGGAGGAAGATATGAACGCCGTGATTGAAAGGGCCGAACTGTTCGGCCGCGTCAACGCCGTGCCGAGCAAGTCCTACGCGCACAGAATCCTCATCTGTTCGGCGTTTGCCGACCGCCCGACCGAGGTGGAGGGAGTCGTTCCGTCGGGCGACGTAAACGCCACGCTCGGCTGTCTCGCGGCCATGGGCGCGGAGATTCGCCAAGGCGATAAATTTGTAATTAACCCCCTAAAACACGCAAAAAACGCCGTTTTGGACTGCGGGGAGAGCGGTTCTACCCTGCGGTTCATGCTGGCGGTGGCGGCCGCCGCGGGCGGAGAATACACGTTTACGGGCGGCGGCAGACTCGGCGACAGACCCAACGGGCCGCTGCTTGCCGTGCTCGAAAGTGGCGGCGTTGAGACCCGCGGGACCTTTCCCATAAATATGAAAGGCAGGCTTTCGAGCGGAGTTTACGAGATTGACGGAAGCGTCAGTTCTCAGTTCATCAGCGGGCTGCTGCTCGCCGCGCCGCTCGCGGGCGGGTTGGAAATAAGGATAAAAGACAGGCTTTTATCTCAAAATTATGTCAATATAACGATTGACGTCATGAAGATGTTCGGCGTGGACGTCAAACGGACCGAACG
>CANQUN010000005.1 GCA_947627065.1 uncultured Clostridia bacterium | reverse complement strand
TATTTCGGGGTCGTTGACGAGGGCGCGGGCAATGGCCACCCGCTGCATCTGCCCGCCCGACAGTTGGTTGGGCTTTTTGTAAGCCTTGTTTCTCAGCCCCACCTTTTCGAGCACGGCAAGGGAAAGTTGCCTGCTCTTTTCGCGGTCGGTCCCGTCGAGATCGAGGGCAAGAGAAACGTTTTCCAGAACGTTGAGATGAGGTATCAGACTGTAATTCTGAAATACGAAACCAATGGAGTGGTTCCTGTAAGAATCCCATTCCCTGTCGCCGAAGTTTACCGAAGAAACCCCGTTTATCTCAAGAAAACCCTCGGTGCTGCGGTCCAGCCCGCCGATTATGTTGAGCAGGGTCGTCTTGCCGCAGCCCGACGGGCCGAGTATGGACACGAATTCGCTGCGGCGGAATTCTAAATTTATTCCGTCCAGGGCAACGAGCCTTTCGTCGCCTACTTCGTACACTTTCAGAATGTTGTTTAATCCGAGCATTCCTACTCCTTTACTTTATCGCCGCAAGCAAAGCAGGCATGGCTTCTTTTGCGGAAAAATAGCCTATATCAAACATTTCGCCCATGTTGCGGAAGTCTGTGGAAGTGAACGCGGCAAGGTCGGGCGCAATCATGTAGTCGCAGGCCGAATAGCCTTTTTGGGTGGGATTGCAAACGGGAATGCCGTTTGACGGGTACATTTCGTCCAGAATCTTCTTGCCGTTTGCGGTGGAGCGGCGGCCGCACGACAGGTCAACGCCCACCACCTTGTCGCAGCCGAGGGCGCGCGCCGCGTCGCACGGGATTATGTTGCGGTAGGCCCCGTCCACGTACCTTCTGCCGTCTATGGTTACGGCGCGGAAGTACGGCGCAATGGCGCTGCTCGCACCCATGCAGGTGGCAACGTCGCCTTGGGTAAACACCTTTTCCTCTCCGCTGTCAAGGTCCACGGCAACGGCCGCAAAGGGCAGTTTAAGGTCGGAAAAGTCCGTTTTTCCCACAATTTCGCCTATCATCTCGTCCACGCCCGAACCTGCCACGCGCTTTATGAACATGGCCGCCACGTCGTTTACGCCGCCGCCCATAATCACGCTTTCTATCTCCCGCCAGCCGTAGCCTTTGGCGTAAAGGCCGCCGATTATGCTGCCTATGCTCGTGCCCGCAACCGCGTCGAAACGGACGCCTTCTTCCTCAAAGGCGCGCAGAACGCCGAGGTGAACCGCCCCTTTCGCGCCGCCTCCGCCGAGGGCGAGACCGATTTTTTTGTTTTTTTTGTTCTTTTTGCTCTTTCCAAACATATTATCCTAATATTATACCACAACGGGCGAGAAATGTAAAGGAGATGACGTGAGTTGCGCCCGCCCCCGCGCCGGTGCGTTTTAATGTGGGTTTTACGGTGCGTTTTTGTGTGTTTGTGCGAGTGTGTTGTGTGGGTTTTGCGGCGGGTTTTTGTGTGTTTGTGCGGGCGGGTTTTGAAGGGCGCAAGGTGAAAAAAGGTTACAGACCCGCCACGCCGAACAGCAGGATTCCAAGCACTGCGGACAGCAGAACGAGGGCTATCGGGTGCAGCCGTTTTTTGCTCTTTCCAAACCGTAAACCCCCTAAAACGAAGATTATCGCCATTAAACCGAGGCTCACGGGGTCGAATCCTTCGGTGGAGAGCGAGGCGAAAAGTTCGAGGTTGACAAGCGGCAGGAACACGGCGATTCCGAGCGAAACGACGCTTGCGGCAACCAGCCCCACGACCACCGGGCGCACCCCGTAAAAGAAGCCGCGCACGACGGGCGCGTTCATGTGCTTTTCAAACAGGCGCGCGATGATGAGGATTATTATGAACGACGGGGCGACCACGCCGAGAGTGGCGCACACGGCGCCGACAACGCTTCCCCACGCGCCGTAAACGGCCCCGCCCTGCGCCGAACCGATGAACGTGGCGAGGTTAAGGGCGATGGGGCCGGGCGTGGACTCGGCAACGCCTATGAAGTCGAGCAGTTGCTCCTGCGTAAGCCAGCCGAGGCGGACGATCACCTCGTCCTCAATCATCGGCAGCATGGAATAGCCCCCGCCTATGGTGAACAGCCCTATCTTGAAAAAGGTGAGAAAGAGTATCAAAAAGGTCATTCTTCCCCTCCTTCGCCGCCTTGGGAACGCGGCTTTTCCGTAGTCGGAGTTTCGGGCGAATCGGCGGGTTTTTGTGCGTTTTCGGGCACTTCTTGATTTTCAGGCGGGTGTTTGAGCAGGGTTTCGGAAGCCGTTCCGGCGGGCGTTTCGGCATTGCTTTCGGGCGCGTCGGCCGTGCTTTCGGGCGCGGTTGCAGGTGCGGCTTTGTCGGCCGCGGAGGCTTGCGTTTCCCCTCCTGTTGGCTTGTCTGCGGGGCTTTCTTCCCCTTCTGCCGAGGACTGCGCGCTTATTGGTGCGGCGGCAAGGCGGGACCTTGCGCGGCGGGCGAGCACGGCAAAGACGACTGCGCCGATCATTCCGCCAGAGAGTATCAGATATATGGAATTTACGCCCGTAAACAGGGTTACGGCAAAGGAAACGACGGCCACGGCAATGGTTACCGGGGTCTTTTCCATGGGGCGCAGAAGTTTGAGAAAGGCCGTGAACAGCAATGAGATGACCGCCGCCCTTATGCCCTTGAAAGCCGCGGCGATCCAGACGTTCTCCTTGAACCTGTCAAAAAAGAAGAAGATGACGGAGATTATCACGAGGGGCGGCACGCACACGCCGAGGGTGGCAAACAGGCTGCCGAGAAAGCCGCCGACCTTGTAGCCGACGTACGTCGCGGCGTTCACGGCAAACGCCCCGGGCGTGGACTCGGCAACGACGACTATGTCCGCCATTTCGTCCTCGGTAATCCACTTTTTGCTCTCCACCACTTCTCGCGAAGCGACGGAAATCATGGCCAGGCCGCCGCCGAAAGTGAACAGCCCTATCTTGAAAAAGGTCAAGAACAACTCGACCAAACGAGAGAATCTTTTCATCTGAAATCAATAATACGAATGCGCAGGAATACAAGAGGGGTGCGGGGAAATAAAAAAACGGGCGACAAAAGCCGCCCGAAAATTTCAATCCGATATTGCAAGGTCGTTTTAACCGTTTTGAGGCAATCGCCCGACGAACCGAGTGCGGTGAGGCCAAACCCGAATAAACGAGTTGCGGGGCAATCCGCCGACGGTTCAGGCGGGGCAACATGCCCGCCAAACGGGGCGGAACCCATCGGGAGCAAAACTCCCAATCGAGGCAAAAGTCCCCTAAATCTCACAAAAACGAGGTGTTTGGCCACGGAGCCGCAGACGATCGGTTGTTGGCAAGTCAAGCCGACGGAGCCGATTAAGGTCGGGGCAATCGGGGCGTTGTCCACCGCCGGGCGGATAACCGCGAACGGTTACGGACGGAGCCGTTAGCCCAAGGGCGTCCCGAAGAAACCTCAAAGCAATCGCGAGCCGAGAGCAACCGAAAACCTCAAAGCAATCGGGAACCGAAAGCGGTTCGGAACGACGGAATTATTCGCCCTTGAACGGCAAAAGCGCCATGATTCTGGCTTTTTTGACGGCCTCGGAAAGGTGCCTTTGATGTTCGGAGCAGACCCCGGTCATGCGTCTGGGGAGAATCTTGCCCTTTTCGGTTATGAACTTTTTGAGTTTGTTTATATCCTTGTAGTCGATGAAAGCGACTTTTTCGACGCAGAAGGTGCAAACTTTTCTCCTCTGCATACGCTTTAACGGCTTTTTGGGAGCGGCTGCGGGGGCGGGCGCAGAAGCGGGTGCGGCTTCCTCGGCGGGCGCGGCCTCAACGGGCGCGGCTTCGACAGGCGCGGCTTCTTCGGCGGCCGCGGTTTCCTCTACAGGCTCCACGGTGGTCATTTCTTTTTCTTCCATTTTATTTTCTCCTATAAATTACAAAATTTTGCGCGCCTGTTCGTCCCTTTTACCGAAGGGCGCAGTGAATACGGTCAGCAGAGATTGCGGGTCGTAACGGGCTTGTAAGCCATGTTTGGCGTTGAGCCGCGGGTTGAGCCGAGCGGCGAGCCACAACGGGCGTTGAGCCGACGGGCAAAAGCCAACAGGCCGAGCCAACGTGCCAAGCCGACGGGCATTAAACAAGCCTTAAACGGGCTTCAAATGTCGAGCGCCTTAAACGGCGTTAAACAGCAGCCTCAAACAAGCCTTAAACAAGCCTTAATAAACCGCAACAAAGGCCGGCCTTAAAACGGCAGCTGGTCGTCGTCCACTTCTTCCAGCACGGGTTTTTCCTTGCGGGCGGGCTGGGGGCGGGTGGCGACGGCGTCGTCGCCGAAATTGCTGTCGGCGTTCTTGGGGGTGAGGAATTCGACCTCGCTTGCCACAACGTCGGTTACGGTACGTCTTACGCCGTCCTTATCTTCATAAGAGCGGTTCTGCAACGAACCCACGACCGCGACCTTAGAGCCTTTTTTGAGGTATTTGCCGCAGTTTTCGCCGAGTTGACGCCAAACGGTGATGTTGAAAAAGTCGGTCTCTCTCGTGCCGTCGTTGGCGGTGTAATTGCGGTTGACGGCTATTGCAAACCTGCAGACGTTTACTCCGCTTTGCGTTTCGCTCGTCTCGGGGTCCCTGGTCAGATTGCCGATAAGAAATACCTTGTTCATAAATTCCTCCTCAAAGCCTGGTTATCATCTGCCTGATGACTTCGTCGGAAATACCTGCCACACGCACAAGTTCCTGGTTGAGCGTGGGGTCGGCCTCGTAAGTCATGAGAACATAGAAACCTTCCGCTTTGTAATCGATAGGATAGGCGAACTTTTTGGTTCCCCATTTGTCGATCTTTTCAACCTTACCGCCGCTTGCGGTAACGATGTTTTCAAACTTGGAGATGACGGCCTCTCTGGCCTCGTCCTCAAGTTCGGCGGCGATAATGTAAAGCATTTCGTACTTGTTCATTTTTTTACCTCCCGGACTTATTCGGCATGGCTGGGCGCCATGCAAGGCTCGGACTTGCGTCCGAAATTGCGCGGGCAACGGCGAGTTGCGGGCGCGGGGTACGCGGGCAACGGTGAGTTGCGGGCGCGGGTTGCGCGGGCAACGGAAGTTGCGGGCGCGGGTGCGCGGGCAACGGGGGTTGCGGGCGCGGGTGCGCGGGCAACGGGGTTGCGGGCGCGGGTGCGCGGGCAATGGAAATTGCGGGCGCGGATTGCGCGGACAACGGAAGTTGCGGGCGCGGGGTTGCGCGGGCAACGGGGGTTGCGGGCGCGTGGTTGCGCGGGCAGAAGGGCTGCGGGCGCAGAATAATATTTTAGCATATACGCGCGGCTTTGTCAAACGTTTGCCGCGACGCTGTCAAGGTTTACCTCGGCGGGTTGCCCCGCCGAGGGTTGGTTGTTGTTGGGAATCAGGCTTTTACTTCCTGACCTACATTCCAGAAGAAGTCTGCATATACGCCGGGCTGCTGTACCGAATACTCTATCGTACCGCCGTTGTTGATGGCGTTACCTTCTTGTATTCCGCCGTAAGTAGGCCATCTGTAATTGTTGCCCCAGCCTGTCGAGATTGAATTGAATACGTCGTTGATGAAGAAGCCGAGGAATTCGGAAACGTACAGGTCTCTCCAGTCGTACAACTCGTACAGGCTCTCGTTGTTTTTAAGGCTTGCGGTATACGTTTCGCCTCTGTACGTGCCACCAACCTGCTCGTAAATCGCCTTCTTTCTTGCATCGAATTCGCCATAGTTTCTCATATCTTTTATTACGATACTGTTGCCCGGGTGGCACCTGAGGCAGGACTTGTCGTCGCAAGGAGTTTCGGGGCTGTGTACAACCGAGTCGTCCGTCCTTACAACGTGGTAGTAATACTGACCGTAGAGCGAATAGCTTGCGCTGTGAGTGTATCTGAAAGCAAAGACGAGCATATCGAGTTTGAAGCCGAGCGTTGCGTCGGACGGGAACTGCAAACCGTCTCTGTTCTCCGATTTGGAGTCGAGCGTTATCTTATCGCCGTACTTGAGGTAACGGGTCGGCCAGTAGGTTTGTACGAAGTGGTCGGCGTCCTTTCCGCTTCCTCCGAACTCGTAAGCCTTTCTGTCGTTGTATCCGGTACCACTTTCCGTATAATGCAGGTAAGCACCCTTAGCAAGGCCTCTGCCGAAGTTGTGTTCTTCGTCTACCCAATCTGCCATTCTTATATCACCACTTCTCAGGCCGAAGTCGAGCATTCCGATGAGTTCCATTTCACCGAGGGTGAGGGTAGCAACGGTCTGCTGGATTGCGGTGCCGAGGTCTTCCAACTGAACGTCGGGGTTCTTGGCGTAAACGAAGGAGAGTATCGAGAGGCCTGCGGCCGCTTCGAACGTCTTAGGATCGTCGGGGTTGAAACCTTCGGGCAGCGGCTCAAAGTCGATGACGTCGGCAACGCCGAGCGTGGATACGGTCTTGGAGAATTCGCCGTTGCCAAGTCCGTCTATGGTGAGGCCTGCCATTACGGCGGAGATACCTTTGACTTCCTTGTAGGTTCCAACAGCTGGATCGTCCTCGCTGACAACTTCGTACCACTTGCCGCTTTCGTCGCTCTTGTCCAACGCGGTGAACGCGCCGAGTTCGTTAACGGTGCCGTACTCATAACCCATGAGGTCGCCGACGACGACGTTGTTGATGGCTTGGTCTATCTTGCACATGGGCTGTTCGCCAACGGCTTTGAACACCGCGTTGCTCTCAACGGCGCTTTCGCCGAGGAGTTCGGCAGGCGAGAGCCAGAGCAGGGTATCCATCATGTTGCCGTCGGTTACGCTGCCTATCGTGAAGGAGCCGATTACCTTGTTGACGGCGGAGACGTCGCTGTCTGTGTACTTGAAAGTATAGTCGTCCGCGGTGATGGCGGTGAGGTCTTCGGTTTCCTTACCCTCGTTGTCGGCACGCTTGCGGTCTGCAATCTTGCTGTCGGCAGGATAGTACTTGCCGTCGGACTCGTCGAGCCTGTAGTAGGTATTAGTTGCTTCGTCAACAACCACGCCTGCAATGGCTGCGCCGTTATGGTCGGCAACCTGCTTGTAAGTGAGGGCTATGGTTGCAATGTCGCTTTCGGCAATTTCGACGCCGCCTTCACGGTGGTAATCCATGAGCTGGCCGATGGAGATATTGTCTATCTCGGTGCCGATGCTGCGGATGGGCTTGTCGCCGATTATGTCGAATAACGTGTTGTCCTTGAACAGGCTGTTGCCTTCACCAAGAACGTTTTTGAGGGTGAGCCACTGGATTCTGTCTATCACTCCGCTGAGACCCGAACCGATGTTGGCAACGGTGAGGTCGGCGATGAGTGCGTTGAGGACCTGAACGTCTTTGGCGGTGGCGCCTTCGCCGTCCTTGTACTTGAAGGTGTAGTCGGCGGCGGTAACGTCGTATTCGGTCTTGCCAGAGGCGTCGGGGTCTTTGGCGGCGGCGGCGTTCTTGGCGTCTGCAATAGAGGAGTCTACCTCGTACCAGACGTGCGCACCGTCTTCATACCTGACGACGTACTTGTAATATTTGTCTGCTACCTTGATAACTTCGGGCAGGCTGCCGCTTGCGGAAACAACCGTTTCTGCTCCGTCGGGCTTTTCGGTCAGCGCTTCGCTTGCGTACTTGTAACCCATGACGTCCGCTATGCTGAGGGAGTTGATTGCGTTGTCTATGTCGCAGAGCGGGTAGTCGGATATAGCGGAGAGGATGTTGTTGTCGAAGTCCGGATTGGTGAATACGTCCTTGATGCCCATCCACTCGATGTGGGTGTTGAAGTCCTCGTTGAGTATGGTGAAGATGCTGAGACCCGCCATGAGCGCGCTGAGGCCGTTGAGCGTTTCGCCGCCGTCCTTCCAATCAAAGTCGTAGTCGGCAAGGTGGTTGAGCGTGTACGCTTCCTCAGTGGATTCTCTGCGCTGATATGCGGCAACGTAAGTGGTCTTTCTCCTTGCGGATTCGGTCAATATTGCCTTGTACCAGAGGTCTCCGTGCTTCTTGTAGTAAACGGTGGAGCCGTCTATTTCCTTGGACACAACAACGATTTCTTCGGTGCCCGTTTCGTCGTCCGTTACGGTAACGACGGCGGTGTACTCGGTGCCGATTGCGTCCTCGGTGATGGTTATGCCTTCACCCATGTCGTAACCGATGAGTTCGCCGATGTAAAGGTCGTTCATCGCGTCGCCGATGCGGCAGAGCGGAATGTCGGCAACCTTGTCGAGAATGCTGCTTTCCGCACCAAAGTCGATGTCGAAGTCGGCAATGGCAAGCCAGCCGATATCGTCAAGCAGCGGGATGGAGCCTGCGTCTCCGCCGATACCGAACACCTGATCTATTCTGGTGTTGGCAAGTATGCTGTAAACGGAGTCTACGGGTTCGCCGTCGGCGGTCCAGACGTAACCGAGCATAGCCACGGTGTAGTCTGCGGGGGCAAGTTCGTCGTATTCGATCTTGCGGATGTCGGTAACCGCCATGACTTTCTTGACGTAACGTCCGTCCTCAAATTCGAGGAAGTAGCATTCGGTTTCGCCTGCGGCGTTGCGCTCTTCTACGTAGTAGAGGTCGGTTGCGGCGTCGGTAATCTTGTAGAAGCCTTCTCCCACCTCGCTGACTGCGCCGTAAGCGGCAACAACCTCGGCAAAGGTGATTTCCGTAGCCGTGTCTGCGGATTGCGGCAGGCCGCGGACGGACGTGATGTGGTAACCCATCGCGTCTCCGATGTAGATGTCTTCAAACAGGTGATCCATAATCCTGTCGGCCGAAAGTTGACCGTCAACGGTTATGTCCTCGAGACGGAGTTTGAACAAGTTCTTCTGTATGCGGGAGATGAGCTTGCCGTCTTCGAATATAACTTCGTCGCTCGGGTTGTAGATCCACTTGCCGATGGTTTCGTCAAAGCTGATATCAAAGAATATCTCGCCGACGCGGAGGTAACCGAACCTGTCGAGTATAAGTTTTCTCACACCGCCTTCAAGGTCGGTGTACTTGAGGTTGTAAACGGCGTTCCACAGCGGAATGGCGTAAACGTTGCCGGCCGAAGCGGGACGGTACCACCTGCCGCCGTTCTCTCCGTCCTCATGTTCGAGGTCGAGCACGTCGCCAAGGCTTGCCTCGCCCGATTTGAGCTGGTTGATGAGGTTGGGCGTGGGATTGACGAGTTTGCCGAGGTCGGTGTACAGAACGTCGTTGATGAGAGCCTTGAGGACGTAATCCACGGAGTCCATATAACGGAGTTCTTCCTCATTGGGGCTGTAGATTATGCGCGGGCTGCCGTCCGACTGCGCCCAGTAAGCCGTGGTTTCTCCATCCGTGTAGGTGAGGCCGATGACGTTGCCGAGGCGGATGCCGTCAAGCGCTTTGTACAGGAGCGCGCGTTTGCCCATGCGGCCCATTACGGTGAGGAATATGTCGTAGAGCGACAGGTTGAGCAGGCCGCCCTTGACTTCTTCGCCCACGGTATTGCCCGAGGCAAGCACGTTTTCACTGATGACGGCGGGTACGAACGGGCCGATGAGGTCTTTGACAGTAGCGTCCTTAAGGCCGAATTCGGTTATGTAGCCGCCCTCTTCGGTAAAGTACTTTTTGAGGAATGCGGTGCCGGACATGAGCGGGTAGCCGCTGACGGGTCTTATCCTCGGGATAGTAACCGCAACGAGGTCGTTGAGTTCTATCTTGTTGAGGTAGTTGAAGATGCCGATCTGGTTGCCGTTGAAGCTGAGCACCTTGTCGTTTGTAAAGTCGCCCGCGACAACGCCGTCCAGCACGATGTGCAGGAATTCGCCCTTGCCTATCTGGTGGCGGATTACACGGTAAACGTCGAGAAGGAGCGTGTCGAGCACGTGCTGTACTCCCCTCTTGTTGGCTATCTTTTCGGGCAGGAACACGCCGATTACGTCGCCGACGGTTGCGCCTTCGAAATAAGTGTTGAGGAACTGGGTGAACGGCATGGTGCCGTTTCTGTCCACACTGCCGGTGAACTTGTCGATCGTGGCACGCAGGATGTCGTTGAGTTTGACGTCTCTTATCATGTAAGAGATTTCGGGCGTCTTGCCTGCAATCGAGATTTCGGTGTTGACCGTCATGTCGCCGAGGATGTCGGTTACGAGGTCTCTCGCCGTCATGTACAGTATGGCTCCGACGTTAAAGTCGATGTAGTAGATGATGTAAGCCTTGACCTTGTCCTGAATTTCGCCCGCGAGCAGGGTGGCCATGTCTTTTTCAAACAGGACTCTCGCAAGCGCGTCGTTGATGAGGCCGAGCGTTATGTTGTCCACAAATCCGAAGTTGCCTATCGTTGCGCCCTCTTTGACGAGCAGGACGAATTCGTCAACCAGCGTGGTGATTATTCTGTGGACGGGACCTTCGGTAACGAACACTTCCACAATCGCGTTGACGGCGGAGCCGATGTCGGCTATTTCGATGTTGACGAAGTCCTCGGTGAAGTGGAGCACGCGGACGTTTGCGAACAGGTTGGAAAGGCTGCCCACAACGCCGTCTGCCTTTTCGTTTTCGAAGGAAGCGGCGGCTTTTACAAGGCCGTAAACGTCGTCCGTGAGGGTGCCGACGATGGCTTCTTCATTTATGCCGATTTCGGTAACTACGCTGTCCTTTAAGAGGTCTTTGAGCAGTTTGACCGAACTTGCGGTTATGCCTTCGGGTACCGCGGGTATCCTGTCGGCTATGCCGCCGATAAAGTCGATTATCTCGTAAACTTCGAGAGCGGCAGCGGCGTCGCGCGCGTCGGCGGCGATGTGGCTGTACCTGACCTCTCCGAAGTTGTCGTAGATGAAGTCGAGAACGAGCTGGCCGATGCTGTCCGAACCGAACAGTTTCTTGTCGATTATCTTTTCGATGAGGGTTACGGTCTGCTTTACGGTCTCGGTAACGAGGGCGGTTGCCGACAGCCTTACGTGGTTGAACCTTGCGCTGTCCGCAAACAGGTAACCGATGAGTTCGCTTGCGGCAACGGCAACCTCTCTGTCGAGGATGGTAACGCCTTCACCCGCAAGGGCAAGCGGCATTATCTCTCTGAAGTCTATGGAGAGGATGTCGAAGGTGGCCTGAACAAACGCCTTGATGTAGATGTTTGCGGTGGCCGACGCGAATTCCACAACGGTGCTCGAGCCGTACAGTTCGTCAACGCGGTCGGCAATACCAGCCGCTACGTTGTGAACCTTTTCGTTTTCGAGCAGGCCGAGCACGTTGGCCGTTCTGGCCGCGGCCCTGACTACGTTGGTTATGGTAAGATTGCGGGAAACTTCTATAAAGTCTCTCACCTTGGTGGCGCCGTACAGACCGCCCACGCCGAGTATGGCGGAGATGTCGGTAACCTGTTCGGGCACGTCTATGTTGGCTATGACCGCGTCGAAGGTCGGGAATATCTCGATGTCGAGCGTCGCTTTAAGCAGGTCGGAGAGTATGTTGGAGTTGACGATTCTTATGTCGCCGTAGATACCGCCGTTTTCACCGCTTTCGTCGCCAGCGAACACCGCGATGATGTTGTCTATGGCGTCGGTGAAGTCTTTGCCCGCTATCGTCTCAACGGCGTCGTGGATGAAGTATACAGCGTCGTTGATGGTGAGGTCGCTCTTGACGTAGTACTTGGTCAGCGTGGTGGTGTCTCTGAAGATGAGTTCGAACAGACGGGTTACGAGGTTGACGTACTTCTCTGCAGCGGGTGCGGCCGTAATGATCGTGTCGGCCACAACGTCGAGCACGCCGAGGTCCTCGCCTTCATGGTAATACGGGATTACCGACGGATCGAGTTTGGAAACCTGAACGTCCTTGAGCAGCGTGCCCGCATCGTCTCTCGTCTTGACGTTGTCAACACCGTCGAGCAGAGCCGTTACGAACTCGGGAGTCTCGAAGTTGGCGGTTACGTATGCGGCGTCGAGTATGGAGCGGATGTCGTCCGTAAGTTCGCCGACCGTGATGTCGCTGTTGAAGAGTACGTTGTTGAACTGAGCCTCTTCATCGAATATGCTCTTGATGACGTCGGCGATGTCTGCCATGAGGCCTTCGGGAATCTCGGCGAGGTCGTCGATTATACCCGCAACGCTGTCGATGGCGGCGTGGATCCTGAGGTTGAGCGTGTCGTCAACGAAACTGCCGACGGTGGTTACCGTGTCGCCTTCGGGATCATAGAGAGCCTCGAGGGCGTCGACTACGGTGTAGACCGCTTCGGGAATCGTGCCTTCGTTGAACAGGGCGAGTACGTCGCGGACGGTCGGGAATATCTCAATCGCCTTGGTGGCTTCGAGGAAGTCCTGTCCGAGCGTGTCGGAGAACACCCTGATCTCGCCGTAGATACCGTCGACTATTTCAACGATATCAAAGGCAACGTTATCCTCGGCAAGGAAGAGCGCGAGGCCGTCGTCCACCACCGCGAGTATATCGGAGACGGTGAGGTCGCCGTTGAACTCGTAGTAAGTGAGCGTGGTTACGTCGTTGAATATGATGGAGAACACGTCTACGACTATGTTGACGTATTTCTCGGCTTCGGGAGCAGCCGTGGTTACAACGTCGGCAAGGACGTCGAGAACGCCGAGGTCTGCGCCGTAAGCGTAGTAGTAAGGAATGACGGACGGATCGAGAGCGGAAATGGCAACGTCTTTGAGCAGCGTGCCCGCTTCTCCCCTCGTCTTGATGTTGTCGATACCGTCGAGCAGGGCGGTTACGAACTCGGGAGTCTCGAAGTTGGCAGTTACGTACGCGGTGTCGAGTATGGAGCGGATGTCATCGGTGATTTCGCCGACGGTCATATCTTCGTTGAAGATAACGTTGTTGAACTGCGCTTCTTTATCGAATATGGACTTGAGAACGTCCGCTATGTCGGTCATGAGACCCTCGGGCAGTTCGGCAAGATCGTCAACGAGACCCGTTACGCTGTATATAGCGGCGTGTATCTTAAGGTTAAGCGTGTCGTCAACAAAGGTGCCGACGGTGGTTACCGTGTCGCCTTCGGGATCGTAGAGCGCTTCGAGAGCGTCGACAACCGTGTAGATCGATTCGGGCAGGAAGCCTTCTTCAAACAGGTCGAGAACGTCGCGCACGGTCGGGAATATCTCAATCGCCATGGTGGCGTCGATAAAGTCCTGACCGACGGTGCCCGAGAGTATCTCGATAGGTCCGTAAATACCGTCGAGTATATCGACTATGCCAAAGGCAACGTTGCCCTCTTCGAGGAAGAGCGCGAGGCCGTCGTTTACCACCGCGAGGATGTCGGAAACGGTGAGGCCGCCCTTGATGTAATACTTGGTGAGGGTGCTGGTCTCTCTGAACACGGCCTTGAACAGGTCTGCGGCGAGGTTGAGGTAATCTTCGGCTTCGGGTACGGCCGTAACGACGGTGTCTACAACGACGTCTATAACGCCCGTGCCTTCGCCTTCGAGGTAATAGTAAGGAATGACGCTCGGGTCAAATTCGGTAACGATAACGTCGCCGAACTTGCCGCCGTCGGTAAGGTCTATCTCGTCGATTTCCGTGAGGAATACGGTTACCGCTTCGGGAGTGGTGAACCCTTCGGCAAGGCTTTCTACGAGAGAGAGTATGGATTCGATTTCGTCCGTGAAGAAACTTACTTTGAGTTCGGTTATCTTCCAGTCGGATACCGTGGCTTCTTCGTCGAATATGGCGGAGACGATGCCGACAACGGAGTCAATCGTTTCGTTTTCGACGGGCAGTTCTATGGATTTGACGATTTCGCCCACTGCGGAGAAGATTCCCCTGACCTTAATGTCGGCCGCTCTGTCAATCTCGATGAGTTTGACCTGACCGAAGGTATTGAGGTCGCCCGCCATGGCGAGATTGTCTATCTCGTCGAGAACGGTATATATAATATTGATATAGCCGCCGAGCACGCCGAGCAGATCCTGCTCCTCGGCCACTCTGAACACCGAGGTGAGCGAGGAGGTTATGTCGTGCACGGAGTAATCTTCGTTATATTCGGGTTCGCCCATCGTGCCGTCGAATATCTTTTGCAGGGCAAGTTTGATTTCGTCGTACAGTTGTACGGGGCCGAGACCGAGGTTGCCGAACATATCGCACATTTCGGATATGAACAGGTCGATCTGCGTGCCCATGAATTCGTCGACGATGGTTTCGGGCGTGAAGGCGAACGGGTTGATGGCAAGCAGTTCGGCGTCGCCGATTATGGTGTCTATCGGGTGCCTTATCGCAAGATATACGGCGTTGTCGTCAAGGTCGAATATCGCGAGTATGCTGTCGGTAAGGACGAGCAGGTCTCTGACGGATACAACGTTGAACTCGGGGTTGATGAGCTGGCTTTCGGGCACGAAGATGAGGCGGACAACCGCGTCCGTAACGCTGACTATCTTGGAGGAAAGTTCGTTGGGCAGTTCGCCGATTTCGCCTTCTACAATGGTGAAGATGTCGGCAACTATGCCAACGCCGTCGATAACGGCAAGCGCTTCGTAATCGTAAACGTCGGTGATTTCCGCACTGCCTTCGATGAGGCCGTAGAGGTCGGCACGGGCGTCGGGATCGGCAAAGTACACGTCAAACAGCATCTCGAACGCAACGTTGAATCTCCTGCCGTTGTCCGTCCAGTAAGGACCGGCTTCGGTAACCGCGGTGAAGGCGGCAACGACGTCGCCGATGCGGATGTTGTCGAGCGCTTCTCTGAAGAAGGTGGGCGCGTCCATACCGTCGCGGCCGTGTACAAACGCCATTATCGAGGCGATTCTCAGGTCAAACAACTCGGTGAGCAGTTTGACGAGGTCGGGATCGTCGGATATGGAGTCGGGCGCAACGTAGTCGGAAATGCGGGTGTCGTTGGTAACGAAGTAATCGTAGATCTGGTCGTTGAACACGAAGTAGCAGACGATTGCTCCCACTGCAACGGCGGCGTAGGTTCCGTAAATGGCGGCCTTCTCACCGTCCGTAAGTTCGGCAAAGTCTTTGTCGAAGTACAGGTCTGCGAGGTAATCGTTTATCTGGTCTATGCCCTCTATGTGTCCCATGAGGGTGTTGAGCGCGTTGTCCGTATCGTCTATGAAGTCGCCTACCGTGAGGTAAGTGCCGTCCTCTTTTTCGAACAGTTCATAGAATTCGAACTCGCTCCTTACGCCGAACACGTCGAGGAAGTCCTTGAGCGTGGTGGGTATTTCAAGTTTCTTGGCCGCTTCGTACGCGTCGTCCGCAAAGTAAGCGAGCCTTACGTCGCCGAACTTGTCGTCTATAAAGCCGAGCAGGTTGCCCACGACGCCGCCGAGGTTGCGCTGGGTGTAAACGAGGACTATTCTGTTGATGTAACCTATAACGTCTCCCACCGTCTTGCTGCCGTCAATCTGGAGGTCGGCAAACGTGGAGTTGGGCAGGATTACGTCCTCTATGCTCTCTACGAGAACGTCTACATACTTATCTTCTGCAAGGTGTTTGGCCGTTGCGGAGAGAATGTCTATTACGCCGTAGATATAGATGTTTGCGGGGTCGATTTCGGCGATGACCTGGTCGGCGAACTTGGTTCCGTCAACGAGGGTCATGTCGTCGGTCATGTCGAGGAAGGTGTTGAAGGCTGCCTTGACGTCCTCGGGCAGGACTGCGCCTGCGGCTTCGGCCGTGGCGAGCACGGTGCGGATGTCGTCGGTGATCTGTCCGACGGTTATGCCTTCGTTGAAGATTACGTTGCCGACCGTCGCCTCGGGATCGAATATGCTCTTGATAACTTCGCCTATGTCGGAGACGATGCCTTCGGGCAGGTCAACAAATTCATCAACGAGACCCGTAACCATATCTATTATGTCATAGATGAGGAGACCGAGCGTGTCGTCGACGAAACTGCCCACCGTGGTGGCAACGCCGTCGGGATCGTAGAGATTTTCAAGCGCGTCGAGCACGGTGTAGAACTCGGCGGGCAGGGCGTCCTCTCCGAACAGGGCAAGCACGTCGCGCACGGTCGGGAATATCTCGATGCCCATGGCGGCGTCGGTAAATTCGGAAGGAACGAGGTAATGGACGGAGCCGAACAGGTCGTCCGTTATGTCAAGCACGCCGAACACGATGCTGTCCTCTTCGAGGAAGAAGCCGAGCAGTTTTCTCACGATAGCCGTGAGATCGGCAACGGTCGTGGCTTTCTTGAAGAAGTATCTGGTGAGCGTGGTTCTCTCGGTGTTGAGCACGGTTTCCACCGCTTCGACGATGAAGGCGGTGTAATCGCTTGCGGCGGGAGCCACGGAGTCGGTAAACCTGGTTATTGCCTTGACAACGTCGATGAACAGGATTACCGAAGGATCGACGGAAGTTATGGAAACGTCTCCGAACACGCCGCCGCCCACCATGCCGAAGTTATTGACGTCGGCAAGCAGTTGCGAAATGTAATCGGAAGTGGGTGCGAAGTCGGCAAACTGCGTTATTATGAACAGCAGGTCGTCAACCATGCCCGTTACGTCGCGCACGTACAGGCTGCCGTCGATATCCACGGCGCCGAAGGTGGCGCGGGAGGTAAACGGCCTCTTGAGCAGCGAGGCAAGCCTGTCGGCAACGCCTTCGGGCAGGATGCCCATCTTGTCGGCTATGGCAACGACGTGGTCGACGAACTTGTGGATGTTCATGCCGAGCGTGGCGTCCACAAAGTCGTCCACAAAGGTGTCGCTGAATATAACGATGTCGCCGTAAACGGTGTCAAACGGGTTGAGTATGTCGTAAACTACGCTGTCCTCCTCGAGGAAGAGAGCCAGCAGGTCGCGCACGACCTCTACTATATTATGTATAGTGGTAGCGTCGTTGAGCCAGATTTCGGTGAGGGTGGACTGCTGCCTGTTGATTATGGCTTCTGCAAGGGAAACCACAACGTCGATGTAATCGGAAACCGAAGGAGCGGCAAGTTTGACGGTGCCCGCAACAACGTCGATGACATCGAACAGGTGGATGAGCGAGGGATCTATTTCGACAATCTTGATTCCCCTCAGTTCTTCGCCGCTGACGAGTTTGATTCCGTCAACATGGTCGAGGAAGTAAGCCACAAATTCGGGCATTTCCAGACCGGCGGTGGAGCCGAGCATATCGAAGATGGAGCGTACGTCGTCCGTGATGTCGCCGACGGTTATCTCGCCGTTGAATATCACGTTGCCGAACGTCGCTTCGGGATCGAATATGGATTTGACAACTTCCTTGATGTCCGCCGCCATACCTTCGGGCAGGGTGGCAATCTTGTCAACTATATCTACAACGTGGTCGATGAACTTGTGAATGTTCATGGCAAGCGTCGCGTCGATGAGGTCAACCAGGAGGTTCTCATTGAACTTGGCATCTTTGAGCACCCACACGTCTCCGTAAACGGTCTTTGCGGGATTGAGGAAGTCGTATATTACGTTATCTTCTTCGAGGAAGAGGTCGAACACTTCCTTGAATATGGATATGAAGTTACCTACGGAAACCATTTCCGCAAGGTGGTAAACGGTGAGCGTGGTGGTCTCGGTATCGAGGATGGTCATCACCGTTTCGGTAGTGATGTCAACATATTCTTTGGTGATGGGCACAAAGTCGGTGAGGATACCGGCTATGGCCTCAAACGTATCGATGAACATGATGACGGAAGGATCTACTTCCTTGAGCATCACGTCTCCGAACGGGGTGTCGCTGCCGAGCAGGCGGATGGCCTTTACCCTTTCGAGGAAGTTGGTTATGTATTCGCGTACCGAGGAGAGGTCAACGTATTCTTCAACAACGTCGAGGGCTTCTTCTATGGTATCGGTAGCGTCGGTAACGGTAAGCCTGCCGTTGAGGTCCACGTTGCCGAGCGTCGCCCACGTTTCAAAAGGTCTCTTGAGTATGTCGGCAACCCTCGTCATCATCTCTTCGGGCAGGTCGACAAAGGCGTCCGTTATGTTGGCAACGGAATCTATTATCTTATGAATATTGAGGTCGAGCGTCTTGTCGATGAAATGTTCGACGTCGGCGTCTTCGTAAAGGTCGGCTATGCTGTCAAACACGACACCTATCTTGTCGGTAAGTTCGCCTTCTCCGAGGAAGTAAGTAACCGTTTCGTCAAGATTGTTGGCTATGTCTGCGATGAGCAGTTTCTTGAGGTCGTTGAGCAGATAATCGGTAGTGAACGCAAACGGGTCTGCGGTGAACACCACGGTGTCGCTGAGAAGTTCGAACGGGTGGATTGCGCCGAGGTAATAGTTGTTTTCGGCAACCGAAGGAGCAACGGCGGTGAGCACCGCGTCTATCGCGCCGATTATCATGCCGACGGTTATGTCGTTTCTGAATACGTTGCGGAAGGTGGAGTTTTCTCCCACTATATCCTTTATTTCGGAAACGACCGTGTCGATTACGTCTGCGGGAGCGCCGAAGTATTCGGCAACAACGCCGAGAACTTCGAGCAGGTCGGCCACATTGGTGTCGAGCAGGGTGTCCGTAACATCGGTTATGCTGTCGGGCAGGAAACTCTTGAGAATGTCGCCGAGCGGGGTGTCAAACAGTTTTTCTACGGAAGGTCTCGCTTCGAGTTCGGGAGCGAGTTGGTCGTAAAGTTCGGGCAGCAGACTTTCTATAAGGTCTTTGAGGGTAACGCCGCTGAGCATGTAGTCAACCATTTCCGCCCAGTCGAAGGCAAGCACCTTTTCGCCGTCCTCTTCCTTGGTCATGGTGTCGTACAGGTCGCCGAGGTTGAAGTCGAGCAGTTTGCCGACGGCGCCCGTCACGGGGTTGCCGTCCGCGTCTCTCCACACGCCGTCATCACCCTTGGTGTAACCGAGGATGTCGCCCACCGTAACGTCGCCGAGCTGGCCGCCCAGCAACGCGTCGAGCAGGGGAACTATGTTACCGTCTTTTATAAGGCTGTCAACGGCTTCGAGTATATCGGGTACGGAAAGTCCGGCCACGCCCGCAAGGAGAGCGTCAAGCCCGGAGGGTGCGTTTCCGTCATGGTCCACAACGTTGCCGCTTTCGTCCTTTTCAAATCCGAGCAGCGGATTGAGGAAGTCGCCAAGGGTCATGCCGTCGAGCAGTTCGGCAAGTTTGTCAAGGCTGAAGTCGCCTTCTTCTATCATGTCGAGCAGGTCGGCAATGTTGAGGTCGAACACGCCGGAGAGCGCGCCGAGCGGCCCTTCGAGCGGGTTGCCGTTCTTGTCCAGCCAGTTGCCGTTTTCGTCCTTGGTGAGGCCGAACAGGGTCTCGAACAGGCTGCCCACCGTCAGATCGTCGATGACGCCGTAATTGAGCAGGTAATCGACGATGGCGTCAAGCGTTTCGGAAGGTTTGCTTCCGTCCGTTATCATACCGGTGAGAGCGGAGAGTATGTTGCCCACGTTGAGGTCGGCAAGGTCGCGCAGAAGGCCGGTGGCGGGGTTGCCGTTACGGTCGTAAACCACGCCGTCCTCGGTGTACGCGCCGAAGATGTCCGCAACGGTTATGCCGCCGAACAGTTTGCCGAAGTTTATGGAATAATCGTAGGGTTTACCGGTTATTATGTCGCGTATCGTCTTGTCGCCGAACATGGCCTCGAAGTCCACGGGGAAATCTTCGGGCACGAGGCTGGCGAGGAACTGGCCGATGGTGCGGCTGTCCGCAATGTCGGTAAGTCCGCCGTCCATGAATTCGTCGAGAATATCTTCTTCATACTCGGGCGAGAAGGCGCGGATGAGCGCGGCTATCTCGAGGTTGCCGAGCAGATGGCCGAGGCTGACGAGCGCGCCGTTGTTTCCGCCGTCCGTATATTCGTCCTTGAGCCAGAAGTCGCCGTTTGCGGGGACGGACGAACCGGAGCCCGTTCTGTTTTCAAACAGGAAGGCGAGTATGTCGCCCACTTTGAGTTTGCCGAACAGCCCCACGAGCTTTTGGGCAAGACTCTGGTCTCCGTTGACGAGGTCGTACAACGTATGATCGCCGAGAATTTCAAGCGCGTTATCCGAGAACGTACCTTCGGGCAGGAAGCCGAGAGCCACGCTGAGTTTTACGCTGCGCATCAGCGAGTCGAAATCGCCGGTGAGAAGCGAGAAGATGTTGATGTTCTTGTAATCGTCGTCAAGACCGGGCAGAAGGTCAGAAAGATCGACGCCGTAGCGTTCCTCCAACTCGCCTATGGAATAACTGTTGGGGTCTTCCATATACCTTCTCAAATCGGCAACGAAGTCCTCCACCGTCATATCCGCAAGGGTATCGGGGAGTTCGTCGTTCGACGTTACGTCGCCGACTTTAACGTTCTTGTAAGCCCAGTACGAAGCCGCGGCGGCTACGCCGATGACTGTCGCAAAGGACATGACGAATCCTAACACAAACGCTAAAATTCTTCTGAAAAATGCACCCATTACTGTTTCTCCTTGAGAGAGTTTCTGGTCCGTTGTTTCCAAAGCGGCTTGCGCCGCCCCGAAAAAACGATTATTTCGGTGAATTTATTATATAATTTAACTATAATTCTGTCAACACTATTTGCGTGCAGACAAAAAATTTTACCTACTTTTCACAAAAACCTTTGTCGCAACGGCAGATTTTGGAAATTTTGCCCCTTTCGGCCGCCCTCGCCCCCGCTCTCCGCCCCGTCCGTGTCGCTTGCCGCGTCGGTTTCCGTGCCGGTTTCTGTGTCGGTTTTTGTGTCGGTTTTCGCGGCGGTTTCCGTGTTTCTTGTCGTGTTGCTTTCCGCTTTGCGTTTGGAGTGGTTTTACGCAGGCTTGTCGTGCCGTTTTGCGGAACGGATAAAGGGTTGTTGCGAGGTTAGTTGTACTGTTTTTAGGTATCGGGCGGTGGCTGCGTGTTGGCTTGGCTTGTTTTTGTGCGTTTTGGGCTTCTTTGCGGGTTGCGTTGGGGTCTTTGCGGGTTACGTTTGGGTGTTTGCGGTGGATTGATTGGAGTGCTTTCTGTGGGTCTGTTGAGATTTTTTTGCAAGGTGATTGCGGCTCTTTGTGCGGGTTGGTTAGGTCTTGTCTCCGTTCTCCTCTTTTCGGTTACGCCCGTCTTGCTCTGCCTTGCGCTTTGCGTTCTCTTTTCGTTTCCGCCTTCCTCCTGCCCGACCCGTCTCCCCTTGCTTCCACGCCGCAAAAGCGGCGATTTTGTGAGAAAAAGGCGGCTTTTGGGCTAAATCGCCCCATCTCTTCGCAAAAAAACGGCTGCGGACGGGCAAAAATATCCGTTTTTGTGGGATAAAGGCGGCTTTTTCCTATTTGCGAGCGTTTTGGAGGGCAAGGTACGGACGTTCCGCCCGTAACGTGAAAACCTTTTTGACGGCGTGCAAAGTCCCAAAGATCGTGTATGGGATTTATTACGTTTACGATGAGGCAAGGCGAACAAGACGGACAAACGAGGACAGCACGAAAGAGCAGACGTCCGAGCGGCGGGGAAAGGCGCGGTTTTACCAAAAAAAGGAGCAAAACGACAAATGTGGTGCAAAATGTTTGCGCTTGGCAAAATATTGTGATATAATTTTTCGGATACATAAGACGAAGGGAAGCAACCATGCTGCATTTCATAATTCACGAAAACGCCGGCAAGGGACGCGGGCTGAAAGCCGAGAGGCTGATTGAAAAGCGTCTTGCCGAAAAGGGCGTAGAATACGAGATTCACCGCACCGGAAAGCGCGGCGACGGCAAGGAGATTGCCCGCAGGCTGTGCGAACAGGGCGCCCGCGCGGTGATAGCCGTGGGCGGGGACGGCACCGTTCACGAGGTTCTCAACGGCATTGACGTGCAGAACACGGTATTCGGCATAATTCCCGCGGGCACGGGCAACGACTTTGCCGCCACGGCGGGCATACCCGAAAACTTCGGCCGTGCGCTGGACATAATTCTGCAAGGCAACGTCCGCGAGACCGACTATCTCGACGTGGGCGGCGTGCGCGGCGCGAACATAGCGGGCACGGGCATAGACGTGGACATTCTCGTCCACTACGCCACAAAAAAGTACGGCGGCAAGTTGCAGTATTTCATGTCCCTGCTGCACTGCCTGAGAACTTACACCCCGCGGGAACTTGAAATAACCGATGAAAAAGGCAACAAATACGCCAAGAAAGCCTTTATACTCTGCGCGTGCAACGGCAAACGGTTCGGCGGCGGCATAAGAATCTGCCCGAACGCGGAAATGGGCGACGGGCTGATGAACATGATAATCGTCGGCGACCTGCCGAGGCGCAAGTACGCCGGCGCGCTCCTGAAACTCGTTGCGGGCAGGATAGAAAAACTGCGCTACACCGAAACGGTGAAGGCGGTGCGCTTTTCGGCCGTCAACGACGCACCCGTCGAGATAGACGGCGAGATATACGACAACGTTCCCTTCGACGTCCGCCTGATGAGCGGATTGAAGATGTTCCTTTCAAAATAAACCCCTGAAACCTGCGTTTTACGGGGTTTTTTTGGTTTTTGCGCGGTCGGCGGCCGCTTTGGTTCTGCCGTTCAGATGCGCTCCCGCGGTCCTTTTTTAGGGCTTTGAGATTGACTTGCGCGGTCTTTTTTCGGGCCTTAACCCGACGGCGGACTGCCGATTTTCGGGATTTTACGGAAAAATCACGGCCGTTCGGGTTTTCTGCCCGCCCGCGGGCGGAATTTAACGCCTTTCGGCATAAAAACCACTCCTCTCACATCGGATAAAAAGCGTGAAAACGAGCGAGTCTGTTTTCGAAAACCTCTCCCCTGCAAAACCAAAAAAGTGCCGATAATGTGCGAAAAAGGCGGCTAATTGAATTTTTATCCGCACTTGACAAGGGACAATTTTCACCGATTTTTACATTCAGCCGCAGCCCGTCGGCAACGCACATCGCGGCGGAAAAGATACGGCAAAGAGGCCGAGAACCCTGCCCGAAAAAGCGGTTACCCTCATTCCCCAACCCAAACGCGCACAACAATCCACCACGCCCCAACCCAAGCGGCATACTCCCTCAAAAAACGGCGGCGCGGAAAGTCCCCGCGAAAAACAAAAAAACAGTCCTTTTATGCCAACCGTGCGGTTGCCTAACGGGCCGCGCTGTGATATAATTTCTACGATACGAAAACATTCCCCTCGGGGCAAACGGCCGACGGACGGTAAAACGGCAAAGGCACGCGGCGACAAACCAAAGCCCCAAACACAACAAAACATTCCTCCAAGCGGCCGCAGGAGCGGCAAAAGAAAACGGAACGAGGATTTTTTAACTTTCATGGCAAAGAAAAGACACGCCGAAAACACGGTGGACGACGTAACCGCATACGAACATCTCTTTCAGGAATCGCCCGCGCAAAAGGGAAAAAAGAGCCACTTTTTCGGGCGGATGCTCAAAAAGAACACGTGGCCGCTGATTGCCAGCACCATCGTTTACATAATAAAGTCGTCCCCCATCTGGATAACTTCCATCGTAACGGCAAACATCATAAACGCGCTGGCGGATTTTCTGAAAGGGGAACTGGCTTCGGACAGGACCATTCAGCTCATTTTGATAAACGCGGCGGTGTTCACCGTGATGATGCTGCAGAACATACCCATGCACATGGTGTGGGCAAAGATCTGCTCCAAACTCTACCGCGTGAACAGTGCGAACACGAGGAGCGCGGTTGTCAGAAAACTGCAGCGCCTTTCCATAACCTACCACAAGGAGATGGAAACGGGGGCCGTGCAGTCCAAGTTCCTACGGGACGTTGAGGGAATGGACTCGCTCGTTGCCAACACGACAAACAACCTGCTGCCCGCTATCGTTTCGGTTGTTATCTCCGTGGCTATCTCGCTTGTCAAAAACCCATCGGTTACACTGTTCTTCCTCGTGGTGATACCCGTAAACGTGCTGCTTGCCATTGCGTTCAGAAAGAAGATGAGCAAAAATTCGCACATTCTGCGCAAGGACAGCGAACGGGTTGCGGGCAGGCTTTCCACCCTTATTGAGATGCTGACCGTAACCAAGGCGCACGGGCTTGAAGAACACGAGTACAAGAGCATACGCGACGACATTGACAAACTGACAAAGTCGGGCATGGCGCTCGACAGGACAAACGCTTACTTCGGTGCGGCGGCGTGGGTTATGGCAAACCTCTTGAGCGGCGTGTGCCTGCTGTTCTGCGCCTTCCTCGCCTACCGCGGAGACATAGAAGTGGGCGATATCGTGCTTTATCAGTCGCTTTTTTCAAACATTTCCAACAACGTGCTTACCCTCATCAACATAATGCCGCAGATGGTCTCGGGGCTGGAATCGGTCAATTCCATATCCGAACTGATGAACACCACCGACATAGAAGAGACCCGCGCGGGCGACTTGCCCGACGTGAAAGGGCAGGTGGATTTTGAAAACGTTTCCTACCGTTATCCCGACACCGACAAGCACGTTATACAAAACTTTACCCTGCACGTAAGGCCGGGCGAATGTATCGCCGTGGTGGGCAGCAGCGGTTCGGGCAAGAGCACGCTGATGAACATGATAATAGGTTTTTTGAAACCTTCGTCGGGCAACCTGTACATAGACGGCAGGCCGATAACCGAACTTGACCTCAGCAAGTACCGCCACTTCATATCCGTCGTCCCGCAAAACAGCATACTCTTTTCGGGCACCATACGCGAAAACATAACCTACGGGCTGGAGCGTTACAGCGAGCAGCAACTGCAAGAAGCCGTGAAAACCGCCGATATCGAAGAATTTGCCAAGGATTTCCCCGAGGGGCTTGACACCAACATAGGCGAACACGGGGGCAGGCTTTCGGGCGGGCAGAAGCAGCGCATAACCATCGCCCGCGCCCTCATACGCGACCCAAAGATTCTCATACTCGACGAGGCGACCTCGGCTCTCGACAACATTTCCGAATACCACGTGCAAAAGGCAATCGCGGGCCTCATCAAGGGCAGAACGACCTTTATAGTCGCCCACAGACTGTCCACCATACGCGACGCGGACAGGATTGTCGTGCTTGAAAACGGCGTTGCCGTGGAGATAGGAACCTTTGACGAACTGATGGCAAAGAAGGGCAAGTTCTACGAACTTAAGCAACTCAACGACATCAACTTCAAACAGGCAGAAGCCGCCCTCAACAACTGACCGCTCGGGTTGAATTTGCCTGTCGGTTATTAACATGATAATATGCGAAAACCTCGGGCGGGCGGGGCAAAATCCCCGCCCGCAGGAAACATGGCAGGACACGGAAAATGTCTGGCGGACGGGGCAAAATCTCCAGCCCGCAGAAAACATGACAACATACGGAAAACCCCGCTTTTTGTGAGAAAAAGCGGGGTAATTGTTTTTTGATGGGATTTACGAGACGGGGTTTTGGTGCTGCAAATGAGGCCTCACGGGGCTTTATCCGCGGAGAGATGACGATGTGCGGACAGTTTTTGCGTGCTTTGCGGGATTACGATGGGAGAAATGGCCGAATAATGCGGATTGGAGTGGAAGATCAGAGAATTGGTTGCCGGCGTTATGTGCGGTTTTTGTGAGATTTAGGCCACTTTTGCCCGTGGACGGGAGTACTGCGGAATGAGTTCAACCGTCCTTTCTCCGCATGCAACCAGGGCAAGTTAAGCGTTATTACCTGCAAGCGCGGAGGACTTTAATTTTCGGATTATAGGCAGGTCGGCGGGGCAGAATTCAAAGGCGTCGGCCTCGTCCGGGCGAATCCAGCGCATATCTACGTGTTCGAGCATCTTCGGCTCTCCCTCTTCTATCGAGCAGGTGAAGAGGGTGAGGCGGACGGTCAGGTCGGGATATTCGTGCACGACCGTGCAGAAGGGCTTTTCCACCCTTACTTTAATGCCCATCTCCTCCTCGCATTCGCGGACGAGTGCGGCCTCGGCGGTTTCGCCCGCCTCCACTTTGCCGCCCACAAATTCCCAAAGCAGCCCGCGCTTTTTGTCGGGCGGACGGCGGCAGATGAGAAATTTATCGCCACGCCGTATGAGCGCGGCGACGACCTGCGTCTCTTTCATGTTGCTCTCCTTGGTAATAAGTATAACACATCGGCGGGGCGTTGACAAGCGTTTGACATGCCGCGCGGAGCGCAAAAATCAGGCAAAGGGCAGAGCGGCAGGGCATGAAAAAACGGCGTTTTTGTGAGAAATACGCCGCTTTTTGTTATTTTACGCCGAGCCTCAGCGTGAATTCGAGGGACTTGCCCGCGGGTATCGGCCGTTCGGTTCCGCGGGCCTTGGCGTTTACCACGGAGTCGTAAGCGAGGGTGCAAGGTTCCAGCCCGACGCAGCAGGCGCCGTTAAGCGCGCCCTCGTTCTGCCAGACGCCGAGTTCGGGAAGAATCTCCTTGTCGTACTCGATGTAAAACGTCCTGCCGTCGGCGTAGCGATAGCCGACAAAGCCGCCGCCCGAGGGTGGGAGAAAGTAATATTTCCCGCTCCTCTTCTCCCCTCCCATTTGGGTAAAAGCCGCCTTTTTCGCACAAAAAACGGCATTTTGGGTAAACGAGGCGACGGTGCCCGAGACCATTTCCGCCATAGCATCGTCGGGATAAGAACTGACGACCGAGCCGCCGTTTTCGATGGGAACGAGGCAATGCGCCGCCCACAGGGCGTTCAGCGGGTACTTCCCCGTGTTGACTATGCGGTAGTCTATGACAACGGTGCCGTTTTCGGCGCGGACGGTCTTGAAATAGTCGTAACCGAAGGCGTAGGAGCGGAAACTCATGGAGATTGCCCCGTCCTTCACCTCGTAATCGAAGGGGTTGCGGCACACTTCTCCGTGGTCGGGATAGACAAGTTCCTTGCCGTCCGCCCGCAAAACGCGCGCCTCGTCGATGGTGGGAAACATGTCGTCAAAGCCGCTGCAATCGCACTTTTCGTAAGCGCCGCCGCCCGTGTGAAGGTAGACGGGCGAGGGGTTGCAAAGGAGGTATTCGCGGCCTTTTTCATCGGTAAAAGAGGCAATCTTGCCCCCTTCACCCGGCAGAATCACGGCGCGGCAGCCGTCCTCTGCAAACAGGGCGGGCAGGTTTTTGAAAAAGCACTTGCCGACGGTCATGGCAGGTATCTCTTGGTGGGCAGGTGGTGAATCTGCTTGCAGAGCGTAAACCCTTCGACATAGCCGGTGTCGCACTGCAGGCCGCGCGTGCGGGCGAAGCAGCGGATGGTTTCAACCATGTCGAAGTTGTCGTGCACTTTCAGCCATTCGGCCTGACTCTTGTGGTGGGAATACATCTCTATCTTGGTGTCTATGTCGTCGGTTATGTCCACGAATTCTTCGGGGAAAGAATTTACCATAAAGGTGTTTTCCATGTAGTAGATTGGGGTGAATCTGTCGTATTCGGGATAGTCGGACGGATAGTGGCTGACGGTGGCGGCCATAGTCGCGTCGAACACGATGGTGCTGGTTATGCTGTGGTCAACCATGTACTCATGTTCGCCGTGCGTGATGATAAAGTCGGGTTTTACACGCCTTATCACGTCGGAAACCTTGCGCACGCCCTCGTCGTAATCACGGCGGACGAACATGTCGTCAAGACCCAAACAGATGTATTCGGCACCGATGACGGCGGCGGACTCCGTCGCCTCTTTAAGGCGTATTCTGGCTATTTCTTCCTTGGAATACACCTTGTGCCCCGCGCTGCCGTTGGCAAGGGCAACCATGGTAACTTTGTCGCCTCGGCGGGCGCATTTGGCAAGCGTTCCGCCGCAGTTGATTTCAAGATCGTCGGGATGACAACCCACTGCAAGTACGTTCATGTTATTTCCTCCTGTATCTTTCGAGAATTTCCTCGTTGAGTTCTACGCCAATGCCCGGAATGTCGGGAATGGTAACGTTGCCGTCCTTATCCAAACGGAAGTGATGGCGGACGAGGTTTTTGCTGAGCACGGTCTCCTGCGCGCAGTATTCGAGCATGTCCGCGTTGGGAATGGCGGCTATGAGCTGGAGCGTGGCACCCATGAGAATGCCCGTTTTGAAGGCGTGCGGAATGAGTTTTTTGCCACGCAGTTGCGCCATGTCCGCAATCTTCTTTGCCATGGTTATGCCGCCGCAACGGCTCATGTCGGGCTGAACTATGTCCACCTTTCCGTTATCGAGCATGTCGCGGAATTCGTACATGGTGCCGAATTCTTCGCCCGAGGCAAGGGATATTTCGATGTTGTCCGCAAGGCGGCCGAAATCTTCCGTCCTGTCGGGTGCAAACGGTTCTTCAAGCCAATAGATCTTTTGCTTTTCGTATTCTCTCGAAACGCGCAAGGCGTACTTGTAGTCCGTCCAACGCATTCCTATGTCTATCATGAGGCGGCTGTCGCCCACGGCCTCGCGGCAATACTCCACGAGTTTAACGTCCTTTTCCTCACTTTCGCCGAGCGCGCCCCATCCGAACTTGTAACCGTGGTAGTTGCAGTCGGCGCGGTGGTGCGCCACGAGTTCGTCAATCTCCTCTTTGGTGCCCGGCATGAGCACGGAACAGTAGGCGGGAATCTTGGTGCGGAAGTTTCCGCCCAGAAGTTTGGAAACGGGCAGGCCGTACTTTTTGCCCGTTATGTCCCAAAGGGCGATGTCTATGCCGCTCATGGCGTGAATGCCAACGCTGCGGCGGGTGTAGTAGTAACTGTAATAGTACATCTTGTACCAGAGGTATTCGATGTTGGTGGGGTCCTCGCCGATGAGAATCTCCTTCAAACCCCTGCACTGGTCGTGGGAAGCGGGCGCCTCAACTATGGCTTTTACCACTTCGGGCGAACTGTCCACTTCTCCAATGCCCGTGATTCCCTCGTCGGTGTGGACGAGGACGACCGCCGTGTCCTGACTGCCGTCTCCAATCATCTTTACGTTGTCCTGACGGACGATGACTACTTCGATATCGGTTATCTTCATATCTGCCTCTTAAAATTTTATTATCGCTTTGATTAGCGTCTTGTCGTGGTTTCTGTAAAGGTCAAAGGCCTTGTTTATGTCCTCGAGGGCGAACTCGTGAGTTATGAGCGGTTCGAGGTCGAGCGTGCCGTTTTCTATGAGTTTGACGAGCGGGTACCACGCCTTGGTGTTGCCCACCGCACCGTGAACGGAAATCTCCTCCACGATGAGTTTTTTAACGGGGAAGGTTATCTCATCCTCATCCGACGGAATGCCGTACAAAATGATATTACCCCCCTTTTTCACGTAATCCGGCATGGATTCTATCATGGGCTTGGCGCCCGTGGCTTCGATCACCACGTCCGCCATAAGCCCCCCCGTTATGGCTGAAACTTCGGCCTTCGGGTCGCAGGTTTTTATGTTGACGATGTGCGTCGCTCCGAACTTCTTGCCGCGGATCTCCGACTTTTCGTCCCTCACGAGCACTATGATCTTGCCCGCGCCCATTATCCTGGAAAGGAGAATGAACGCCAGCCCCGCGGGACCCGTGCCCGCGATGACTACCGTGCCCGCGAGCGGAATGCCTATGCGCATGAGCGATTCGGTGGGGCAGACCGTGCTTTCGAGTATGGCGGCGGCCCTGTCGCTTACTTTGTCCGAAATGGGCACGATGGCCGAAACGGGAACCTTGACGTATTCGGCATATCCCCCGTAATATGGGTAATAGCCTATCTCGCCGCTCTCGTTGCAGATGTACTGCTTGCCCTCCCTGCAATATTCGCAGTGGCCGCAGCCGACCGACGTTGCCACCACGCACCGCTGCCCGACGGCGATGTCCGTGCGCTTGGTCTTTATTTCAACCACTTCTCCGCAAATCTCGTGCCCCTGAACGTTGGGTGCGCGGCCTATCTTGAGTTTGCCGGAGATTATGTGGTAATCGGTGGCGCAAACGCCCGCCGCACGAACCTTGAGCAAGGCTTCTTCCTCTCCTATCGAAGGGATGGGAATGTCCACTATTTCAACGTTGTCCCGACCCTTCCACATGGCTGCTTTCATATCTTGTCCTCCTTGTCTCCGAACTTCATTCCGCTGACCTCTTCCATGAGCCGTTTGTAGCCCTTGGGAAAGGTTTCCGCATCCGCTTTTGCAAGCGTCGGGAGTATGGCGAGTTGGAGTTTGCGGGCGGCGGCGATGTCGCCCGATTCAACGGCGGCGTAAATGTCCGCCACGGCGTCCGGCATTATGCAGGCAAGCGCGGTCATGCTGCCGCTGACGCCGCCTGCAAGAGCGGGCAGGAGTATGTCGTCCGTGCCCGTGAGTACGGAAACGGGGGTGCTATCTGCCGCCGCCACGAGGTGCTGGAGACGCTTCATGTTGGCGCTGCTGTCCTTTATCCCAACCACGTTGTCATGCTCAAACAAGCGGTAAATCACACAAAGTTCGAGTTCTTGCGTGAAGAACGGAATGTTGTAGAGCATGACGGGGACGGGCGAGGATTCGGCGACGGTGAGGTAAAACTTTTCGATTTCCGCCGCCGTGTATCTGAAATAATAAGGCGGGCAGACGAGGGCGGCGGCCGCGTTTACCGTGGCGGCGTGGCGGCAGATTTTAAGCGTGTCCGCGGCGTTGCCCGTGCACGCGCCGACCA
Source organism: uncultured Clostridia bacterium (assembly GCA_947627065.1). Lineage (GTDB taxonomy): Bacteria > Bacillota > Clostridia > Christensenellales > Borkfalkiaceae > RGIG3732. The sequence continues at coordinate 40,773 of CANQUN010000005.1, read as the reverse complement.
CGAGTTTCTTGTCTCCCTTCTCTTTGGCGGCGATTTCGGTGAGGTTCATCTGCTCGGCAAGCGAGAGTTGCACAAACTCTCCCGTGCTGCCCGAAGTAACCACGCCCGAAACGCGGGAATCTTTCAGTCTGTTGACCTGTTTCGCAAAGGTCGCCTCGTCCGCAGCGTCCCCGGCAAAGGGGGTCATCAGCACGGCGAAGGAACCCGAAAGGTACTTGTTCATTTAAGAATATACTCCTCGATATCGAGCGGAAGAAGGTCCTCAAAGAGGTCTGCCGCTCCGTTTTTTTCAATTAAAAAATCGTTTTCCAGCCTTATGCCCGACCTGCCGTACAGCCCCGTTTCCACGGTAACCGTCTGCCCCGCACGGACATGCCCGTCCGCGTCCTCGGTAAAGCGCGGTTCCATGACGGGAGACGCACCCACGGCGTGCCCCGCGTGGTGAACGAGCCTTCTGCCCGCCTCGGCGTAAGGACGGTTGGCGGCGGCGTAAATGTCGCGGGCGGCAGCCCCGTCCCGCAGAGCGCTTGCGCCCGCGCGGAGAGACGACAGGGCCAGCGCGTAATCGGCACGCATGTCGGCGGGAATTTCACCCACAAAGAAGGTTCGGCACACGTCGCACCACACGCCGTCCTTGCCTATGCTGACGTCTATGAGCACGGCGTCGCCCCTGCGCGGAATGTAGCCGCGGCTGACTCCGTCAATATTGGCGGCGTCCTTTCCGCACAGAAAATCGTAGAGAATCTCGTGGGTGCCAAGCGTATTTTCCACACTTGCGAGAAAGGGTTTGAACATCTCCCCGCAAGGGATTCCGTAATCGAAGACCTCGGCAAACTTTTTGTACGCGGCGGCCGCCGCTTCAAGCAAAATTCTGATATCCATAATTTTCCCCTCTCTATTATACTAACAGACATACCTTATTAAATATAGTACGATTTGTTCCGAAAAACAGCACAATCTTCCCACCGTCCGAAACTATTGACATTTTTTTTGAGATGTTTTATAATGTTTTTATAAAAATCCAACTTTTCAAGGTTTTTATGAACTACATCTTCAACGCCGAAAGGATAAAGCGGATACTTTACGACTTTTACGTTTCCACGGGGATTGCCGTAACTTTTTACGACTCGGAGACCAACGTGGTGGCCACCTCGCCCATCCGCTCGGATTACTGCAACCGCATAAGAGAGGAAAAGGAATGCGTTAAACGGTGCAACCTTTCCAACCTGACGCACATGGCCGACCTCAAGGGCAAGGGCGCGGTTTCTTACACCTGCCACGCGGGGCTCATGGAGACCATCATGCCCGTGTACTATGAGGAAACGCTCATCGCGTACATGCAGATAGGGCAGTTTCGGGACGAGGCGGGCAGATTTTCCACGCGGGAATTTGCAGAAGGCGCCGCCCGCCGCTACGGCATTGACCCCAAAGAGACGCTGCCGCTTTACGACAAACTTCAGATTGTCTCCGGCGAGCGGCTCAAGGCCCTCGAGGAGATACTCATAATCCTCATAGAAAACTTTTGGGAGGACGGGCTTATCCGCCACAACCGAAGCATGCTTTCGGTAAGAATCGACCAATTCATATCCGAACACATCAAGGAAAAACTGAGCACGGGCATGCTGTGCGAAAGGTTCTTTCTCTCCAAAAACGCCCTCTACCGCCTGTTCGGCAGCGAGTTCGGCACCTCCGTGGGCGAATTTATCTTAAACAAGCGCATCGGCATTTCCATCGGCCTGCTTACCGAAACCACCCTGCCCATAACGCGGGTGGCCGAAGAGTCGGGCTTTGCCGACTACAACTACTTCATACGCGCCTTCAAACGCCGCATGGGCCTCACCCCATTGCAGTACCGAAAGAAGCAATAAGTCCCCTATTTCGCACATTATCGGGGGTTTTGGGGTGATTGAGGTAGAGGCGCGCCGAGGCTTTTTTGGGTATTTTGGGGCGATTTTGGCAGCCGTCCGTCGAAGCGTTTTGGGTGTTTTTGCAGGCGGACATCGGGCATTTTGCGGGTTTTTGAGTAAATGTGATATGTATGGGCGGTTAAGAGAGACGAAAACCCCGTAAATCGTGAGATTTACGGGGTTTTTTGTTTTTAACGGCCGTCGGGAAATTCACGACGGGTCTTTTATATTTGGTTATATCGCGCTCTTATACAGCAAGGTTACGGCCTGCGTTTGCGGGCGGAAAGCCCCGCGGCAAGCAGGACGAAGGCAGCCAGAGAGGACGCGGTGAACGCGCCGCTGCAGCCCGAGCCTTCCTTTTCGCTTTCGACGGGCGGGACGGGCGAATCGGGCGCGGGGGCGGCGGACGTTATTTCCACCACACCGCTGACTACGGCGTAATCGGGCGAGGCGTGGGACACGGTGAACACAACGAGGGCGGTTCCCTCCCCTTCTGCCCTCAGATAGCCCGAGGGAGTCATTACAATTTCAACGTCGCCCTCAACTGCGGCGATGTCGTACGCCGTTTCCACGGGCGTGTGGCCGAAGGTGTCGAGCAGCACGCCGAGCGTGAAATCTTCGTAAGGCAAGACGTCCGGCGTCTGCGTTTCGGGCAGGAGCGATTTGGGCCAATCGGCAAGGCGGCTGCAATCTTCAAAGGTCAGCCCGCCCGCGCCAATGGTGTAAAAACGGTTGAAAGAATCCGCGTCCGTCAGCGTCCACGGCCACACCGAAACGCCGCAGCGCGCAAACTCAAAAATCTTTTCCTCGGTCATGTTGTGGTAGTCGGGATTGAAGGTGGAATTGACCGAATTTACGCGTTTTAGGGCACTTATGTCGTCCGAACCGCTCTTGTAATCGTCGAGCAGGCCGAGGGAAACGCCCGCCATTTCGCCCCGCGCGGCGGCGAGGTAATTGATGTCGAAAGCGATGACCGTGCACTGAGACGCAAAGCCGTATTCCTCTATCTTTTGGGCAACCGCATGGACGATTTCGGGCTTGTTGCCCTTGAGTTCCACAAAGATGTTTACGTCCTTATCTTTGAATTCGGCAAAGTAATCGTCGAGGACGGGAATTTCATCCCTTCCGCCCACCTTGTAACGGCGTATTTCGGCAAGGGTCATGGTTTCTATGTTGCCGCTGCCGTTGGTGGTGCGCGTGAGCGACGGGTCGTGCATTACCACGAGGCGGCCGTCCGCTGAAAGGTAGACGTCAAGTTCTATTATGTCGGCGCCGTACTCCACGGCAGAACGCGCCGCTTCGAGCGTGTTTTCGAGATAGGCCGTGCCGTCCTCCCTCCTCGCGCCCGAAAGGCCGCGGTGCGCCACGAGCATGGGTCGCGCCACGGTGCCCGCGGGCAGGGCGGAAAGCGCCGATTTCACGGCCGCGGGGTCGGATGAAAACAGCCCCGAAGCGCCCGCCACGGCGGCGGAAACGGTCCGGGCGGGAGTGTCGGTTTCCACCCACACGGCAACCGAAAGCCTCCTTAAAAAGAATATGGCGTCGGCGGACACGTCGCCCGCAAGCAGTACGGCGGAAGCGCTGTTTTGCATGACGGCGGTGTGAATGTCCTCCCATTCTGCCCGCGAGGAGCAGGCCGAACGGCGGCAGTCGAGCATACCGCGGACGGAAGGCGCCTTTTCACGCACCCTTGCCACGAGTTGGGGATTGGACGAGCAGACCATCGCACGCACGGCCGAAGTTTCGTTTATGTACCCCGCGAGGGCGTCTGCCGCGTACATGTTGGAAACGTAGTACACGGGCACCCGCCCCTGCAAGTCGAAGGACGGAAGGTCGGAAATAACGCTGCCGTCGGCGGCGGTGGCCGCAAGGTCGCGGTTGACGCGGACGAGCAGGTTGGAAGCGGACGGGGAAATTTCGCCGCCCGCCTCCTGCATTACGGGTATGTCGTAGGCAAAGCCGCGTGCGGGTTCGGCATGGGCCTCTGCGCCCCGCGGAAGGGCGAGAACGAGCGCCGCCAGCAGGGCTGCCAAGCCGCACGTTTTAATGGTTATCTTACGCACGGCAATCTATTTCTTCCTCTTGAGCAAAATGGCAGAAACCCCGCAAATCGCGGCTAAAACGGCAGTTTGTGCCGCCATGCCGCCGCTGCAGCCGCCCTTTTCTTCGGTGGACGTATCGCCCGTCGAGGGCGCGTCGGGAGCGGGCGAAGTGGCAAGCGTGTAACCCATGTCCTCGGCCGTGTTGACCGACAGCAGGAGTTTTTCCGCGTTGAAGTCGCCGACGTTTATCTGCACCGAAGGTTCGCTGCCAACGGTTACGGACAGCGTTCCGCCCGAGACCGAAATTGCCAGCGTCTGTTCGTCCGCAAGATTGAGACGCAGCGGCGCGGAATTCTGCCTTACAACGTTGCCGTCGCCGTCCGAAAGTTCAACCTCGGCGTACAGTTTGTTGCGCACGCGGGGGTCGCTGTCCTCGGCGTTGGGGCGAATCCTGACCGTTACGGTCTTGCGGCCCGTTATGTCGGCAAAGGCAAGTTCGACGTAAGCGTCGCGGTCGCCGAAGCCGCTGTTGTAATAACCGGGCGTACTTGTTATCTTAAGTCCGAAGTTCACGCCCGCGCCGAGGTCGACAAAGTCCGCAAACACCAACGAGCCCGTGCCCGAAACGGTGTATTTACCGCCCGAGCGGGTTACTTCAACGCCGCTTGCGGCATAGCCGTTTGCAAAGCCGTAATGTATTACGTAAACGGGTACGAGGCTACCCTCGGTCTGGATGAGGAATCTGTACGTTCCGTGCGCTCTGCCCGAAACGGCGGCCGCCGAGAGAGTGAGTGCGGAGCCCTGAACGGAAGCGAGGGCTGCGTCGAGCGGGGCGTAGGTTTCCGCGTCTATTACGTTGACGAAAGTTTCGCCCTTGAAATCGACGTTGAAGGTCATGTCTCCGCCTTCAAACACGCGCACGCCGTTTTCGCCCTGCGCGAGGGTTGCGCCGCTCGTTCCGTCGGGAACGGAAGCGGGTATTCTCACCACGGTGGACTTGCCGCCGCCCACGACCGTGAACTTGACGGTGGAGGTGAAGGAGACGGTTTTCATGTAAGAACCGAATACGGTTACCCTGTCGCCCTGAACGGAATAGTCGACATCCTTCTCGAGACGTTCGTCTCCGTTGTAGATGTCAAAGCCGCCGTCCACGTTGTGCACGCGGAATCGCACGTCGTCATCGGTTTTGAGGGTGTATTCGGGTTCACCCTCGGGATAGTACACGGCGGGAGCGTTAAGGGTCTTGTTTACGGTAAAGTCCGTGGGAGTGCCGCAGAGAATGCTCAGCCATGCCTGCCCTTCGGGGAAACTGCTGCGCACGAGTTCTACGGCGCCCGTGCTTGCAAAACCCGCGGTCAGGTCGTTGCCGTTATATCTGATGTAACTCTGTTCGGCAGTCTCTCCAACGTAAATTTCCACCACGTTGGAGTTGTTTCTGTTTTTGTAAGAACCCACGTTGACGACGTTGTTGGTGATAAAGCCCGCGCTTCCGCCGAAACGCTGAGGCTCGCCGCCGTTGTCAACCATGTCGAGTATCTTTATCACGCCCGGCGTGCCCGAAGTGGCGGGATCTTCGGTCATGACTATTTCGTTGGCGTATTCGGAGGCAAAGGGATCGCTGTTGAAGTTGAACAGTATCCATCCGCCCGCGTCATAGCCCGTGTATTCGATGAAGATGGGCTTGGTAACGTCTAATGGGTCGGTGTAAACGGCGCGTCCCGTACGTTCGTACTCGCCGTTCATGCTGCCGCCCTCCCTGTCGTTGTGGTAGCCGTTCAAGGAGATGTCCGCGTAATTGTCGCCGTAGGCGGAAGGGGTTATTTCCCCGCGGGCAGAACGCACCGCCCAGCCTCCGCTGTAGCCGATGAACACGGGAAATTCCACAAACGAGGCGCCGTCCGTGAGTTTGTACCAGAAAGTGCCCTGTTCAAGCCCCGAAAGGTACTCCTTCTTTATGGTAAGCGTGCCGCCCGACACCGTGTAGTCGGTGCCTTGGGAGAGCGGATAGTCGGCGTCGTGCGAGGAATAGTTGCCCTTTTCGGGGGCGTAACTGCGGGTGAGGGTGAGCGTGCCGCTTCCGCCGTAAACAAAGGGAACGGTAACGTCCTCGGTTATCGCACCGTAAGTGAGTTTGAACTGGGGTGCGTCTCCCGCAAACGACAGCGCGGGTTCGGCGGCGTAAGCCGAAACACCCGCAAAGGTAAAGCACGCCGCAAACACGGCGAGGGCCAAAGCCAGGCCTATACGTCTAAAAAATCTTTTCATGTTATTTTCCTCCGCAAAGATGCGAAACGGTGTGAGACGGGCCTTTCCCGTCAATCGTGGTGCCGCGGGCGGGTATGTCGCCCGCAAGAGTGTTTGTAAAGCAACGGGATTGTCCGCGCTTGTAAAGCCGCGGGCTTGCGCCCGCAAGAGTGTTTGTAAAGCAGCGGGGTTGTCCGCCGCCCGCAAGGGTGTTTTGACAGGGCGGCAAGCCGCCGCGGGGAATGCTCCCCGCCGCGGTTTTAGTGCCGTTTTTGTGAGATTTAGGCGTTTTTCTTCTTTTTGAGCATCGCGCCGGCGGCGAGAGTGAACAGGCCGATGAGGCTGCCCGCGCCTATTCCGCCCGAGCATGCGGCGCCGTTATCTTCGCTTGCCGAAGGAGTGGTGCTGCTGCCCGTGTCGGAAGCCGAGCCGCTGTCGGGAGCGGAGGCCGCGGAAACGTTGATGGTTACCGATTTGGTTATGCCGTTAACCTCTACGGAAATGTCAACGATACCTTCGCCAACGGCCTTGATGGTGGCCTTGGTGGGGTCGTCGGGATCCTGCGTGACGGTGGCGCGGCTGGTCTTGCCCGAAGTCCAGAAAACGTCGAGCGCTTCGGTGTAGTTGTCGGGCGTTACGGTAAAGGAAATCTCAAGCGTGTCGCCCACCTTCATCTCAACCTGTCCGCTGAGCGAAAGGGTTATGTCGTCAACTACTATGTCGCCCACTTCAACCGTTATGGAAGCCGTGTATCCGCCCGCCGTAACGTTGACTTTGGTGGTGCCTTTCATGAGGCCCGTAACCGACTTGGCGTCAGCGTCGAGGGAGACGATACCTTCGTCGGCAAGGGTAACTTCGGCGCTGTCTGCGCCCACGAGTTCGTAGTCGAAGGTCTTGGTTTCGCCGACCTGCATGGAAATGCTGTCCTCGGTTACGAGTACGGCGGCGCCCGTCCTGATTTCGGAAACGGTTATCTCGGTCGCGTCGAAGGACGGGAACATCTGCAGATATGCCTTGTAACCGTTATCGGTGTTATAATCGTCAAGCGTGGCGCTGTACATTATCTTGGTTCCGTTTATGGCTATATACGAGGTGCCCGCCTCGGCGCCGAGGTATATGACAACGCGGTTGGTCTTTTCGCAGCCCGCGTTCCACGTCTTGCCCGCTTCGCCCGAAACGAGACGTTCGTTGGCGGGGGCGGCGCTGTCGTTGTGAGTGTAGAATGCAATTTTAGAAGAGTTGGCGTTGGAAACGCGTTCTCCCCTTTCGAGTTCGGCCTCGGTCATGAGGTCAAAGAGCAGCCAATCGGTGGCGCCCGACGCTCTTGCAAGGGTGTAATCGAAGGTTACTATGCCCGAGGAGAGGTCGATGGCGTTCTTGTTCCACACTTCGTTGGAGTTGCCCACCGTAAAGGTGCTGTTGCCGTTTTGGGTGGTTACAACGCCGTCCTTGACGCCTATGCCCCAGGCGCCCGCAGAAGCGTTTTTGAGCCAGCCGCTCTCGTCGTAGTCGCACACGGTAACGACGCAGGTTGCGCTTGCGACCTGTTCGCCGCCCACCATGGCCTTTACGGTTATGTTGGCGGTGCCCGCCGTAACGCCCACTACGGTGCCGCCCTCAACGGTGGCGACGCCCTGGGCCGAGGTCTCCCATTCGTAAGTTGCGTCCGCCCCTTCGAGCGCGGGGTTGGGTACGGGGGTTAAGGTAACGCCTTCGCCGCCCACGTCAATGCGTTTGGTAGCGGGCAGTTCCACGGCGCAAGCGTTGGGTTTTTCGATAACCTCGGGCTTGCCTATGGTCAGGGTGGCGTCGGTCATCTTCTGGAACACGTAGATGTACGCGGAGTAGGTTCCTTCCTTTTCAAACGCGGAAACGTTGAAGTTGGGTGCGTAGAGCAGCTGGTCGTCAACCATGACGAAGGACTTGTCCGTACCGCCGGCACCGGGGTAGAACACCATGGTGTGTTCGGCGGTGGCGTCGTTGCCCGAAAGTTTGGTCGTGGCTTCGCTGAAACCGTTGTGTTCGTAGTGGATGAGGTTCCACTTTACGTTGTCGTCCTCGGCGGCGAAATTGACCGCCACGGGCAGACCGTTCCTCTGGTTGGCGGAGGGGTTGAGCCTCTGGCCCGAAAGGTACATCTCTTCGGTAACGAGCATGAACCAGATTCCGCCGCCGTCGTCCTTGGCTGCGCCCTCGCTGTTGAGGGTGAACTTGACGCTGGCAGCCTTGCCGCCCGTTATGTCGAGTTTCACGTTGTTGATTAAAGCGCCTTGGGTCTGGGTGGTTATTTTGGTCATACCGCCGGAGATTTCGGTGGCTTTGCCGCCGTGCTGCCAAGCGCCCGTTGCAAGGTTGGTTTCCCAGCCGTTTGCGTCGTAACTAAGTTCCGTTACGTCAACGAGATGTTCTTGTGCATCTGTCCACGAACTCCACGCGGCGGCCGTTATGGAAGGAACGGCCACGCCGAGGCACAGCGCACCCGTGAGGAGCGCGAACAACGCGCTCAGTAAGAATGTTTTGGTTCTGTTTTTCATGATTTTCTCCTTTTTTAATTTTTTTGTTATTGGCAATCCGCTTGGGGCGGAATGCGGAGCCTTGGTTGTTACAGATTAAATTTGCCCTCTCTTCACCTCCGTAAAGTTGCAATTCATTTCTGTGGGAAATGCTATTTATTCCTGTCGGAAAATATCCGTTGCAGATAGTAGAAGGAATCCTTGGGGATCCGGTTGCAGGTTTGGGCGTCCACGTACACAAGCCCGAAACGGCTTGAATAGCCCGCAAGCCATTCAAAGTTGTCCAAAAGGCTCCACGCAAAGTAGGCGCGTATGTCCGCCCCGTCCGCCGCCGCACGGTTCAATTGGGTGAGAAAACGCCTGAAATAGTCGATTCTCGCGGCGTCGTGCACCCCGTCCGAGGACGGAATGTCGTGGCAGTCCATGCCGTTTTCGGTGAGCATGAGCGGCTTTTTGTACCTGCCGTAAAGGAATTTGAGCGTCCAGTAAATACCCTTTTCGTCCACGTCCCAGCCGTTTGCCATGAGCGGAGAACCCGACGGGCGGCGGAGTTTTTCAAGCCCTTCGCCCTTGCGGATAACGGGGTAGCCGCTGTAGTGGTTGATACAGCAGTAATCGGTGTTTCCCGCAATGCGCGCAAGGTCGCCCTGTTTTATCGTCCGTTCGGCCTCCTTTCGGTATTTTGCGTAAAATTCCGCGCTGTAATCTCCCAAGAAGATGGGGTCGAATATGTTGGGCGTGCTCCACACGAATTCGGGAGAGGCGAGTTGTTTTTCCACAAGCCGCACGAGTTCGCCGTCCTTTTCGTCCGCGGGGTAGGGCGCGGGGCCGCTGCACACCGCACCGACCTCTTTGCCCATGTCTTTCAGAATGCGCGCCGCGTCTCCGTGGGCGAGCAGCAGGTTGTGCACGGCGGGGAAACTCCCCCTGTCCCCGAACTTGCAGCCCGGGGCGAACGCGCCGTAGCAATAGCCCGCACCGACGATGGATTCGGGTTCGTTGAACGTAAAGTAAAGCGACACCCTGTCCCCGAGTTCACGGGCCACAACGGCGGCGTAATCGGCAAACCGGCCCGCAAAATCGCGGTTCATCAGCCCGCCTTTCAGACTGAGCGCGTACGGCATGTCCCAATGGTACAAGGTTACGCACGGGCGCACGCCTTTTTCAAGCAGTGCGTCGCACAGTTTTTTGTAATAATCCAGCCCCTTGGGGTTGGGTTTGCCCGCGCCTTCGGGCAGGACGCGCGGCCAAGAAACAGAAAAGCGGTAAGCGTCCGCGCCGAGGGAGGCAAGCAGTTCAACGTCCTCCCGCCAGCGGAGGTAAGAGTCGCAGGCGCGGTCGCCGTCGTCGTGGTTGTACACGGTGTCCTGAGTGTGGCAGAACACGTCCCACACCGAAAGACCCTTGCCGTCGGCCGCGGGCGAGCCTTCTATCTGGTACGCCGAGGTGGCCGCCCCGAATATGAAGTTTTTGCCGAATTTCGGTTCGTTCATCTCTTTTCTCCAACGCACACGGTAACGGAATGTGCCCTATTTCTCACATTATCGGCGGATATAAAGCCGTTTTCGGTCTTTTTGCCGTCAAGGTAAACTTCCGCTTTATCGCCCTTGCCCACGCGCTTGTATTCAAACTCCAGCGTTGCCCCGCGGTAGGGTCTCACGGCGGTCAGCCGCTGCCAACTCTGGGGTATGCACGGCTTTATTTCCAGCCCGCCGTAGCGGCGGGTTATGCCGAGGATGCCCTCGTAATAACACCTCAGCCCCCACGCCGAAGTTCCCGTCTGCCACGACGACGCCACCCGCATGTCCACCGTGGGGTGCTTTAAGTAACAGTTTGAAAAAACGTAAGGTTCCAGCCCCGTGTGCGACGAGGGGTTGTGTTTGCCGTCGGGCAGGATTTTAAGAAGGGTGGCAACGGCGTTTTCGGCTCTGCCGGCGGCGCAGTCGGCCATCACCTTGAAACAGCCCGCGTGGTTGTAAATGCCGCCGTTCTCGTACACGCCGGGCAGCATTCCGCTCATTCTGCCAACGGTTTTGTCGTATTTTGGGTAGGGCGGAACGCAGATTGCAACGCCGTCGTCCGTCTCCCGCGCGTCCATGGCGGCAAACAGGGCGGGCAGTTTATCCTTGGGCACTATGCCAGAAAGTATGGCCCAACTCTGGGGATTGAAGTAGAAGGAGCCGCCCTGCGCCCCTCTGTCCCCCACCTTGCCGAAGGCCGACAAGGCTCTGACGTAGTATTCTCCGTTGAAGGCCGCCTTGTTTATCCTTGCGGCGAGGGCGTTCTTTTCCTCTATCAATTCGCGTGCGCGCGCCTCGTCGCCGAGGTGTGCGGCAAGAAGGGCGGCCTCTTTCAGAAGGTAACACACGCATTCGGAAGCAAACACCGATTCCGCGTCCTTGTCGGGGATGTTCAAAGCGTCGTTCCAATCGGCTTTGAAAATCTTGAAAAGCCCGTTTTTTCCGTGATTTAGGGGGTTTGTGTACCAATTTACGGCTGCGGCAAGGTGCTCTTTGACAGTGCCTTCGCCCCCGTCCTCGTAGGGGTATATTTCATCTAAAAACGCCTCGTCGCCCGTCTCCTTGAGATATTCCGCCGCGGCGATGTAAAGCCAGAAGGCGGGGTCGCTGTACAGGTCGGGGTCGGACACGGGGTACCACAGCAGCGTGGCGTGCCCGTCCGCGTACTGGTGGGCGAAGCATTCGCCGAGCGTGCGCTTGCAGGCAGCGGGGTCGAAGTTGAGGTACGCCATGGCAAGTTGGGCGTTGTCGCGCACGGCCTTTTTGCCTATTCCGCAGAATATCGTCTGCTTTTGCGCCCAGCCGTTCATAACGGTGTTTATCTGCCGCTCGGGCGAGCGGGTGGAAAGCCCCATGAAGGGGTTCTCTTCCCCTTTGATTCTCCCGATAATCCCGGGAAATTCGCCGCGGAGGCGGGCGGCCAGCCGCAGGAGGTCGGTCCTGTCCTCAACGAACCCGTGCGCGTAACACAGCGTGCGCTCCTCGCCGTCCGCAAGCGTGATGTCGTGCTGGAGCAAGCCGCACCTTTCGCGGACGGTGGCGAATGTGTCGGGCAGGTTAGCGCCCCGCTCGAGCGCTTCGGGCACGGCGAGCGAACCCGCAACGCCCAGAAAGTCGCCCAAATTCCCCGCCGTGTGGGACGGGCGTTCGGCGCTCAATACAAACCCGCTCTTGTGGGTAAAGTTTCCGTACGGGTTGGCGGACAGGCAGAGCACGGCGTTGGCTTCCTCAACGTATTCGGTGGCAGAAGTCGTGGGCGCGTTGTAGTAGAAGGGCATGGGATAGCCGCCGAGGTCGAAAACCGTGCCCTCGATAGCCGTGAACGAACGCGTGCGGCCGCTGCGGTTGGTGAGCGTTACGGCGTGCAGTTCGCACAGTTCTTTCGGGTGGACGGCGTAGGTGATTTCAACGCATATCCCCCCTTTTTCGCACATTATCGACGTGTATTGCCCCGCGTGGGTGCAGCGGTAATTTTCGGGAATGCGCCCGCACGGGTAGCCGCCCGGGCTGAAGTAGCCGCCGCTTTCTCTGTCGAGAATGTACACCACGCCCGTGCGCTCTCCGTTGAGGTTTATCTTCTCGTTGTCCTCGGCGGTGTAGGAGGCGGTGTACGTTCCCGTGTGGGTAACGGCGGTCTGGTAGCCCAAGCCGTTCCAGAGTATGTTGAGCCATTCCTTGCCCGTGTGCGCGTCGGTGAAGGTGAAGGTTCCCTTTCGGACGTCGGCGCGGGGGTCGTAAGCGTTATCCATGGTTACTGTTGTTTTTTGAAGGGTGAGACGGTGTAGTAGGCGGTTATCTCATCGGGCGAGGAGACGCGAAGGTTTCTGTAATTTGCCCAACTTGCAAAGCCCGAACGCACCGCCTTGAGCAGTTCGCCGCCGCTCGGCGTCCAGTCGGAGGAAGAGCCTCTGAGATAATCGCGGATAATGGACACGTAGCGGTCGCGCACGGTTCCGCCGAGGCTGGATTGAATGGTGTTGTTGTAGCCCATGCCTATGTCGGTTACGAGCGGGTTGTAAACGCAAACGCCGTTGTCGGGCGCTTCTGCCGCGGCGGGCAGGGCAAGCCCCTCGGGCAGGGTGAAGTCCTTGACGAGGATCTTGAGCGGGCACACGCTGCCGCGTTCGGCATAATATCCGTAATATTCTTCCATTCCCTGCGGGGAATACCAATATTTCATAAAGTCCATGGAAAGGTCTGTGCGCGCCTTGTTGTTGCGGTTTACCACGCCCATCGGGTGGTGGTTGGGGCCGCCGTAGGTGCGTAGCAGTCCTGAAGCGGGCGCGCCGCCCTGAACGGTGGCGTTATCGGGCATGGCGGGGAGATTTACCCAGCCGAGGTAGTCGCTTATCCCGTCAACGGGTATTAGGTCTCTGTCCGCCCCTATCGCCGCGCCGATTGCCGACTGGAACTGCGTGATGTAGTCCTTTCTCGAAATGTACACGACGGCCGTTTCCCCCGGGGAATACTTGTTGTCGTCGGTAACCTGCGTGAGCACGCCGTTGTGGAAGTAATTCTGCACTATGCCCGCCGTGTATTCGGGCGAGGCGTAGGACACCAACTCTTTGAAGTTGGCCATCATGTCCGCAAACCGCACGGACGTGGGGTTGTAGGCGTCGGTGTTGAAGTAGGCGTTTATGAGGCGGGACAGGTTGTAGCCGTAACGCGTGCGGGCGTCGGCCGTCTTGTCGGAGGGGTCGTAACTCCACTGCGGGTCGATGGCGGCAACGTAACTGTAATCCCCTTCACGGGAGTGTATTTCATCGAGTATATCACGGAAATACTGGTCCATGTACATGGCGATGAGTTGGCCGGTCATTATGCCTTCCACACCCGATTTGTCGTAATTAAGCCCGAGCGGGTAGGTGTAACCCTTGCTCTTTGCGTCGGCGAGCAGGGCGATGAGTTCTGCCCAATCGGCGGGCGCTTGCCAACCGTTTGCCTCAAACAACTGTTTGTTGTAGAACATGGCCACGTAGTTGCTTTCAAACGACAGGCCGGGAATGGTGTAGGCGTTCTCCTCGGTCTCGTAGGCTTCTTCTTCAAGCATGTTCATCCACACGGGATAACTGCCGTCCGCATTCTTGTTGCCGTAAGGATTGCGCTGGCGGAGGTAGGGTGTGAAATCCACGATCTTGTCCGTTCCGTAATATTGGTTGACGACGTTTATCTGAACGATGTCTATGTCCGCGGACTCGGGCGCGAGGATTATCCCCTCCACAGCGCTCGCGTACTGGTCGGTGGCGGAGGTTATCTCAATCTTGGTCTCGGGGTGAAGCCTGCGGTAGCCGTCTCTCACGCGTTCGAGAGCGTGGCGGGCGTCCGCGTCGAAGGGGACGAAAATGTTGATGGAACCGTTGTAGTCGATGCCCGACGACGAGCCGCCGCCCGACGAACCGCCCGAGGGCGTGTTGTCCGAACAGGCCGCCCAAGAGATGAGCAGCGCGGCCGAAACGATTGCACAAAGCGCCTTTTTCAAAACTTTCATATATATTTCTCCTCTTTTATTTTGGGTTGACGATATTCTCTTTGTTGGGTTGTCAATATTTAAGCCCGGCGGCAAATTCGCCCGAGATGGAGAATTTGAGGCTTATTGCCGTGGCGATGAGCAGCGGAATGCCGCTGAGCAGGTACAGGGCGTAGGACGCGCCCTTGGCTTCCGCCCCCGCGGAATTGGCAAGTTCCCGCAGGACGGGCATGAGGGTGGATTTTTCGGGCCTTCCCACAAACATCATCATGGGCCACAGATAGTCGTTGTATATGGCCGAGAATATACCGATGGACTGAACCATGAGTATTCCCACGGACAGGGGCAGGCATATCGTGAAGAAGATGCGGAAGTCCCCCGCGCCGTCTATCCTCGCCGCCTCGTAGATATCCTCGGGCTGCTGGGACATGAACGTTCTGTAAAGGAATATGGAGCCTATCTGGTTGCCCGCAAGATAAGGCAGGTACAGCGCCCAATAGGTGCCGAAAAGCCCCAGATTGACAATGTTGAGGTACTGCGCCGTGAGATAGACGATGCCCGGGCACATGGTGGGGATTATCACCATGTAGAACAGGAAGTTCCTGCCGGGAAACTTCTTTCTCACAAAGATGTACGCCGAGAACGCGCTGAGCAGGGTAACCGACACGGTGGACACGACGTCTATCCACAGCGTGTTGAACATGTTGCCGAGTATCTCGTAAAATGCGTAGGAGTAGTTGCTGAATTCCAGCGAGGACGGCAGCGCCCAGATGTTTTTGGTAACAAAGTCGCCGTTGGGTTTGAGCGACAGCATCACCGTGATGAGCACGGGCAGCAGCACGAGGAAGGTGGAAATTCCAAGCAGCACGAACAGGATGCTCTGCGCCCAGTCGGAGTCTATGCCGTAACGGCGTTTACGTTTGGTCATGCGTTTTCCTTTGCCCCTCCTATCTGCATTCTGAAGTTTATAATCGTTGCCACCATCAGGAAAAGCAGCAGTATCACGCCCATTGCGCTTGCAAGGCCGTAATTGCGCTGCAGGGTCATGGCAAGGTACATCATCAGCGCGGGCGTGTTGGTGCCGTAATCGCCGCCCGTGGTTACGAGAATGAGGGTGTAGTTCTGCACCGAACTTATGAAGGTCTGGATGAACACGTACTTCATCTGCGGCACTATGAGCGGAATGTCCATGGTAAACACCCTCCTTGCCCAGCCGCAGCCGTCGATCTTTGCCGCCTCGTAAATCTCCTTGTTCACGCCCGATATCGCCCCGAAGAATATGAGGTACGAGCCGACCCACGGAAAGTTCATGAAGATGAGGGCGGTAAGGGCCGTCCTGTCGTTGGTAAGCCAGCCGCGGGACACCCACGACGGCGTCAGCGCCTGCATGAAGCCGTTGAGAAGGCCCGACGAGGACGAGCCGAATATTCCGTCCGCCCACACGAGCATGCTCGCAACGCCGGGCAGGATTCCCGGTATAAACAGCAGCACTCTTATGAGATAAGAGGCCTTTTTCGAACGTAATGCGAGCAGAAGTTCGGCAAACGCTATGGGCGGCAACAGGGCCTTGGCAAGGTCGGTTACGAGGAATATCAGTGTGTTTTTGAACGACCGCCAGAACTCTGTGTTGATGACGACCTGACGGAAGTTTTCCAGCCCTATGAAATCCATCTTTTCCCCGGGCAGGTAATCGAAGAAGGACACGAACAGCGACTGAACTATCGGGTACCAATAGAATATGGCGAGCAGCAGGAAGGTGGGCAGCAGCCCGAGGTAGGCGAACCTGTGCTTGTACGCCGTGCGCGCAACCTTGGCAAAAAAGCCGTTCACCTTTCTCCTCGGCCCTTCAAAGGCGCACGCGGCCGCGTAACCGCCGACGAGCAGCAGGACGACGCCCGTGAGTATGAACGCCAGCCACACGTTGCGGTAAACCTGCGTCCTTGCGGCCGAGTCAAAGGTGTAGTAAACCGAGCGCCCGCCGTCCTCGGTAAGGAAGGCAAAACTGCTTTCCGAAACGTACTGAATGATGGCCGCGCTCGACGTGGGAATTGTAAAAACAAGGCCTTTTTCGCAGTTTATTCCCGCAATTCCCCCGTTTTGGAGTTTGCAGACAAAGTTGTCCTTGCAGGAGAAAACCGTGGTTATGTCGCCCGCGGCGGCGTCGTATTTTTTCAGGGATACAAAGTTTTGGTCAAACAGTTCCACCGTGCCTGCGGCGTTGACTGCGGCAAACCCGTTTTCGGTTGCGGCAAGGCCGAGGACGCTGACGTCAAACTCGTGCACGAAGTCGGGGTCGGCGAATATCTCCCCCGTTCCGCCGAGAGTTGCGAGGCAGACTGTCTGGCCGAGCGAATAGTAGGCCTTGTCCCCGTTGACGGCAACGCCGGTAACGCCGTATTCCCTTATGTAATTGCAGGGATAAACAGATTGTCCCAACGTGTTTTTATCAAAGAAATAGAGGTAAGAGTTGTTGCCCTGCCCCGCTGTTGCCGCGAGGTAACGCGACCCTTGGCCGAAGAACACGCGGCTTATGAGCATGCCCGTGCGGTAGACGGCGGCGGGCTGTTTGTCGGCGGAAGCCTCGGGCGTGAAGGCGAAAATCTGCCCCGCAGAGGTTCCGTCCGCCGCGTACAGCATCCCGTCCGAAAAGGAGAGCGCGGTTATCTCTGTGCCCGATTCGTATGAGAAAACGGGGGTTTTCGGGTCGCTTTCGGCATAGAGGGAAACCCTGCCGTCCTTGTCGGCAACGGCCATGTAGCCGTCCGATTCGCAAACGGCAACCGCACCCGTTGCGTCTGCGGCAAAGCCCGACGTCCTGTCCTTCATTACCGAGGCGTACACGCCGAACCCGACGAACGCCGCGGCGAGGACAAACGCGGCCGCTGCTGCCGCAGGCCATAGAAATGCGAGTTTTTTCGGTTTCATCTGCTCCCTCCGTCAAAACTGAAGTGCCAGTCGAACCTGCCGACGGGCGCGCATTTTCCAAGCGAATAAGTTTCCATAACATCGTCCGAAAACAGGTCGATTCCGTCCGTCGCCTTAAAGCCCAAGGTAAAGCCCTTTCCGCTGAGTCCGCAGGCGGCAAGAGGCACCGAATAACGCACAGAATGTGCGAAATAGGCGGCTTCTGCCCCGTTCGCGTCCGTTTTGCCGTCCGCCGTCATCACCGCGGCGCGGCCGTTTTCGTCCGTGTAGATACGGTGGGAATAACCGCCGCCTGCGGTTTTGAGCCACACGTTGAAGTGCAAGCCGTGCGCCTTTTCTTCCCTGATGTTTTCGCATTCTATGCAAAAGTACAGGCGCTGTCCGTCGCAGGCCACGCGCACGCCCGTAAAGTCGTTTTCTGCACCCGTCTGGCGGTAAGCGGGCAGGCTGAAGTTTGCGCTCTTGTAGTCCCGCGCTATGCCGTCGCCCGTAAAAGTGCGGTAAAACGCGGCTTTTCGCCACCCTTCGTCGTCCGCAAGCGATGTAAAGCGAACGGGGCGGGCGGGTTCTATTTCGCCGCCGACGGCCTTGAAACGGCGGATGTTCGACACCATCTGCATGTAGTAATTGTCGCCGAGAGCGTCGGCCGAAGGTTCTATGTCTCGGGAGAACTCCATGTTGTACTGGTCTACGAAATAGCAGCAGGACCTTCCGCAGTGGCCGTAAGGCTGCTTTTGCGCCACCCATTCATTCCACGTGGAGAGGAACACGTTGTTGACGCCTTTCATGTCAAACGCCCGCTGCCACTCCTCCTCAAAGCGGCTGCCGCAGACAACGCGGGCCTCGTCGTTCCTCTTGTCCTTTTCCGACCAGCCGCGCCCGCGGTTGCTGTCCCGCGCGCCCGCTTCAAACACCGAGTCGCTGAACGCGCCCGACGGATGCTGGGCGACGGAAACCGAGAGCATGCCCTGATGAAGGGTGGGGTTGTCCACGTCGGTGGCGAAGGCGTAAGGCACGCTGTCCTCGTCAAACCACGCGGACTCGCGAAGGTAAAAGAAGTTTTTTATCCTTTCGGGCAGCACGTCGAAATTGTACTTCGCCTCCTCTCCCTTGCCGTTGTTCTTGGCAATTATCCACGGTTTGCGGGCGGAATTGCGGTTGCCCTCGTCGCCGTGCCTGTACCACAGCGGGGCAAAGCGGCGGCCGTTTTCGGTGGAAGGGTCATAGTAGGCGTTGAATATGCCCTCTACCGTCTCGCTCGAACGGCAGTTGGTGTCAAACACAAAGCGGGGTATATTCCACCCTTCCTCTATCATTTCAAGGGCCACGGGAAAGATGTTGCAGCACACTTCCTCGTAATAATAAGTGTTTGTGGCGTCAAACACGAGGTAATCGACGCCCGCCGCAACGAACAGTTCGAGGTGCTTTCTGAACACCCACGGGTCGCCCGAATCGTAATAACCGTAGACGGGGCGGGACCAGTAGTGGTGGACGTTTTCGTCCTTGCGCTCGTTCTTCTGCGCCTCGATGTCGAGGACGGAATTGTCGTAACTTGCGCTGCCGTGCTGGCCTATCCACAGAAAGTAGAACAGCCCCACCTGCTTGCCGTTGAAGCCCGCAACGGGGAGAATCTTTCTGCCGAGAGCGTCCTCTCCCCTTAATAAAAACACGCTGTTGTTCTTTTCGTCCGTATCAACAAGTCTCATAAAACGCACATTAAACGGAATAAGTGTAGTTGAGTCTGCCAATGGGAGCGCTGTCTCCGTTGACGTAATAGTTCATTATGTCGGTATAATCCGTAACGTGGTCGGCCACCTTGAAGTTGACGGTAAAGTGCTGCTTGTCAGCCGATATGCTCTTTCTCGGAATCTCCAAGGCGAGGTATCTGCCCGAGACGGCCATGTTTACGATTTCCTCTTTGGAGGAAGAACCGTTGGAGGAGAGTCTTTCGAGATAGGTTACGGGCCTGCCGTTCACCGTGTTTACGGTGCGGTTTACCACAAACTGGTAGTTGTTCCAGCCCGAGCCTGCGCCCTCCACTTCCATGAACAGGTTCATCCACGTCCTGTCGTCCTGCCCCCAAGGGGTGATGTCGTCGACGCATTCGATGAGGAAGTAGATGTTTTTGTCATCGGAAGTAACGTTTATCTGCTTTATGTCGTTCCTGCCCGTGTCGTTGGTGTAAGTGGTAACGGGCACGTTGCCGTGCTGCACGAGGTTGGAACTCTTGTATTCGCGCGGGGCGGTCTCTCCCGTGAAATCGAGAAAGCCCACGGTGCCGTTCCACTGCGAAACATCACCGTTTATGTCTATCGCGGCCTGACGTGGCACGATTCTGCCGTAAGGCGAGGAAAGGGCCTTGAATCTCCTGACGGCCGATACCGTCTGCAGATAGAAGTTGTCTCCCCACAGGCCGTTTGTCATCTCTATATCGCGGGAAAATTCGGGGGTGAACTGGTCGACGAAGTAGTTGGTGGTTCTGCCGTACTTGCCCTTGGGCTGTTTCTGCGCCACCCATTCGTTCCACGTAGAGAGGAAAACGTTGTTCACCTCGTCGCCGAGAGCGTAAGCGTGCTCCCACTCGCCCGTGTAGTTGGTGCCCGCGTAAACGTTGGAGGATATGTTGGTGCCCGTGGTTCTGTTGCCGTTTTGGTCGTATTCCCACACCCAGCCGCGGCCGCGGTTGCTGTCGCGGCGGTCGGCTTCGAGCACGGAGTCGCTGAACGCGCCCGACGGGTGCTGCGCCACCGATACCGAGAGCATGCCTTCGTGAACGGAAGGATTGTCTATGTCCGAGGGGAACAGCCATTCGCCGTCCTCCTTCTCGCTGCCCCAGCGCAGTTCTCGGGTGTAGAAGAAGTCCTTTATCTCACCGCTGCACTCCGAATAGTTCTGGCTTGCTCCGCCCGTTCCGTCGCCCGTGCCGCTGTTTTTGACGAATATCCACGGCTTGCCTTCAAGGTTGCGCTTGCCGTTGTCCGCCTCGCGGTACCACAGGGCGTCGTACTTTCTGAGGTCGGGGTTTTGGGGGTCGTAAAAGTCGTTGTAAACAGAAGTTACCGTGTCCTTGGTCTTGTCGTAGCAGTAGAATATGAACTTGGGGATATTCCAGCCCTGCGCCGCGTATTCGGCCGCTACGGGAAAGATGTTTTCGCACACGGTCTTGTAGTAATAACTGTTGGAAACGTCAAACACGAGGTAATCTATACCCGCCATGACAAACAGTTCGAGGTGCTTTCGAAACACCCACGGATCCTCGGAATTGTAGTAGCCGTAGAGCGGTTCGTTCCAATAGTGGAAAACGCCCACCTCTCTGTCGTCCCCGCGTATCTGGTCGCCCGTCATCTTGGAAATATCCCACGCGACGCCGCGCACGCCCGCGTTGGCCTGGTCGTGCTGGCCTATCCACAAAAAGTAGAACAGCCCCACCTTCTTGTCCGCGTCAAAGCCGTCCTCGGGTCCGAAATAACGGCCGAGGGCGTCGGTCGAAGAAAGACCGAGCAACGTGGAAGTCTGGGAAACGGTATATTCGTCGTGGGGCGGTTCGTTGTAGCCGCCGTCGGGTGAGGAACCGCTGTCGCCTCCCCTGTCCCCGCCGCACGCCGCGGCCGAAAAACACAAGACAACAAGCGTGAAAATGCACAAAAACCTCTTCATGAAAAAGTCCTCCGCTTGGGAAAATTCATTCTCTTTTTTTCAATTATACTATAATAAAACGGCTAAATCTACCACCATTTTTAACATCGGCTTGCTTATTTTTATCATTGGCGTGCCAAAGCGGTTGACATACGGCCGCCGCGGCATTATAATTTTTTATGAGCCGACGAAAAAAGCGACGTTTTGTTTTTTATGTGCCGACCCGCAGGAGGTATTTTGCCCATGTTTGAAAGTTATATGTTTCTGCACAACAAACTGTTTGAAAAATACGGCGTGGAATTTCACGTTTACGACGGTATTTACTCTAAAAAGCACGACCACGAAGGGTATTGGGAGTTGTTTATGATAATCGACGGCAAGGCCCTGCACAACTATTCGGACACGCCTTTCGAGGTGGGCGTGAACTACGTCCAGCTCATGCGCCCCAAGGACGTGCATTCCTTCCGTTCGCTCGGCGTGCCCTGCCGCCACCTCAGCATAAGTTTTGACAAGAACATTGTAAAGAGCATGCTCGACGCCGTGGACGCCGAACTTTACCGCAAGATAATAGAATATCCCGGCGCGGTTGCGGCCGAGTTTTCGGACGGCGAGCGCGAGGCCGTGCTTGCCAAACTCAAAGAGTACACCCTGATGCCCGAGGCCAAGAACCACAGCATTTCCATAGAGTTGAAGTTCATGTTCCTAAGCATTCTCGAAAAACTCTATACCGCCCTTTTCCCCGAAAACACGGGCTTTCCCGCCGTTGTGGGAGAGGCGATTAACTTCATGCAGACGCATTATCAGGAAAGCATTTCCGTGGGCGATATTTGCGCCAACCTCGGCTGCACGCACATAACCCTGCTGCGCCAGTTCAAGCAGCACACGGGGCAGACCGTTATCGGCTACCTGTTGGATCTCAAACTCGAAAAGGCGTTTTCGCTTCTCGTGTCCACCGACCGCAAGGTCATCGACGTGTGCAACGCCGTGGGCATCTATTCGGTAAGTTACTTCAACAAGAAGTTCAAGGAAAAGTACGGATTTTCTCCCACCAAACTCAAACACGGCTGAGCGGCGGGAGTGCGCCGGCGGGTGAGGTAATGACGGCGGGTATCTGCGGGTGCTTGATGTAATGGCAGCCGAACCTTAAAACCGATGTCTGCAATCGTGAAAAGTGCCCTATTTCGCACATTATCGCGAGTTTTTGGGCGTTTTTGGGCAGATGAGGTATGTATATACGGGTAAAAGAGACGAAAACCCCGTAAATCGTGAGATTTACGGGGGTTTTTTGCTTTTAGTAAACTGATTTTCCTTTGAGATAATGACTGTCGGTGAGTCGATTTTTTACCGGCGGTCAGCGGCCCTCGGCGCGTTTGACGGCGAGGCGGTCGGCGTCGAGTTGTTCTATCGCCTGTTTAACGTTTATCTCACCCGCGAGCAGGCGGTTGAAGATTGCGGCAACGTTGTCTGCACTGTAACCGATTATGCGGGTGCTTGCCGTGGAAACGCGTTCCTTGGCGGCGATGGATTCGGCGGTGTACTTGTCGGTTATCATGTGGGACTGGATGTTGGTCGTCTGCCCCTTGAAACAACTGACGGTGGATATATTTTCAAAGGCGTAATTGTAATGTTCGGGCGTGGCGCAAAAGGCGATGAAGTCGAGGGCTTCGGCAAGTTTGTCGCTGTTTTTGTTGGCCATCATCATGTTGATGTTGCCGCCTTCGTAAGTTCCCTCGTCCTCGGTGCCCATGAACACGGGCATGAGCGCGAAGTCTTCCTTTTTATACTTGCCTTCGACAAAGTCGGTGTAGAACCACGTGTCCCAGATAAAGACCATGGCGGCGTTGCCGGAATTGAGTTTTTCGCTTATTCCGTCCCAGCCGACGGTGGCATAATCGCTGCCGAACCATCCCTTGTCCTTTGCGCCGACTATCCATTCCGCCATGGCGGTAACGGCGGGAATGTCGGCATAAGAGGTCTCTCCCGCATTGAGGGCGGCGAGCAGGGCGGGGCCGTGAGGTTCGTCCGCAAACACGGGATCGAGGGCGAACTGGTACATCCAACTGCAACCGTCGCCCGGCCAGCATATGGGGGTTATATTACGGCCAGCAATAAAGCGGCAGATCGAATCGAATTGAGCCTGCGTGTTAGCGGGATTGGCACCGATTGTGTTAAACAGCGTTTTGTTGTAATAGCAGCCCGAGACCGAACTTTCCCAGAAAGGCAGGCCGAGAAGGTGCCCCTCTCCGTCGCGGCAGTAATTGTCCGCACCCTTGGCAAGGTCGTCCGTCCACGGCTGGTCGTCGAGATAATAAAAGTTTTCCGAAACGTTAAAGCGGTTGAGGTCGGAGTTGTTGAAGTGAAAGAAGATGTCCGGCTTTTCGCCTTTGTCAAACTTGTCGGCAGCGGCGGATTCGTAGACGGAATCCTCGATTTCCACTATCTTCAGGCCCTTGCCTGTCTCCTTTTTGTAAAGGTCGAAAATCTTTTTCATGTACGTTTTTTCCATGTCCGTCTTCTTGCCCATTATGACGAGCGCGTTGGGGTCCTCAACGTCGGGCGGGGCGTCTTCCGTACAGCCGAAAAAGGCGGACAGGGTGAATACGCAAAGAAGTATGAATGCAAGTTTTTTGATCATGCTATCCTCCGTTTGTGGATTTACCGATTCTCCTTTGACTTGAGCAAACCGGTTATAATCTCGTTTACTTTCTTCATGTCGATGGGTTTTGCAAAGTGGCCGTCCATGCCTGCGTCAAGCGCGTCCTTGACGTCCTCGGCAAAGGCATTTGCCGTCATGGCCACGATGGGTATGGTCTTGGCGCGCGGGTGGTCGGAAGCCCTTATCTTTCTCGTTGCGTCGTAACCGTTCATAACGGGCATCTGCACGTCCATGAGTATCATGTCGTAACGGTCGGGGTCTTCGGAGAGGAATTTTTCCACCGCTTCCTTACCGTTTACGGCAAGTTCGCTCTCCGCGCCCTGCATGGAGAGCATTTCGGTGAGAATCTCGGCGTTGAGTTCGTTGTCCTCAACCACGAGGAACCGCCTGCCCTCCACCGCGTTGTCTGCGATTACCGCCTTGTCCGCGGGCGATTGCTTGTCGAACAGGCGCTTTATGGTCTGCATGAATGTGGATGGGAAGAAGGGCTTGGACAGGAAGGCGTCAATGCCCGCTTTTCTGGCTTCATCCTCAATGTCCTCCCAATCGTAAGAGGTCAGAACGAGGATGGGCACGTCCTTCTTCTGTTCGCGAATGCGGCGGGCGGTTTCCACCCCGTCCATACCGGGCATCTTCCAGTCGAGGAGAATCACGTTGTAATCCCTGCCCTCGTCGTGCGCCTTGAAGGCGGCCTCTATGGCCTGTTCGCCCGAATACGCGCAGTCGGTCTCCACGCCCGAGTCGCTCATCATTTCCTTTATGCTCTGGCAGATGTCCTCTTCATCATCGGCTACGAGCATGCGCTGTATCTTTTGTTTGAACCACGTTTCGGTCTCCTCTTTGTCGGCGAGCGGGAATGACAGTTCCACCGTGAACGTACTGCCCTCGCCGGGCTGACTTTCCACCGTGATTATGCCGCCCATGAGGTCGACGAGGCTCTTGGTGATTGCCATGCCGAGACCCGTGCCCTGTATCTTGTTGGTGACGGAGTTGATCTCTCTGCTGAAGGGCTGGAATATCTGGTTGCGGAATTCCTCCGTCATGCCGATTCCGTTGTCGCTTATCTTAAAGCGCAGTTTGGCAAGTTGCTGGGACGGGGCGGGCAGGTTGTACACGGTAAAGTCTATCGTTCCGCCCTCGGGCGTGTACTTGACGGCGTTGGACAGAATGTTCATGATTATGCGGTTGAGACGCAGCCTGTCGCCCACTATGCGCTCGGGCGGGTTGTTCTTTACCGAGATGGTAAACGTCTGCATCTTGGCCTTTGCCTGCGGGGCGATTATTATGGAAATCTCCTCGAGAAACTGCGGCAGAGAGAACGGCTCTACGTTGAGAGAGGTCTTGCCGCTCTCTATCTTGCTCATGTCCAGAACGTCGTTTATTATGCTGAGCAGGTGGTGGCCCGAAGCGGTTATCTTCCTCGTGTATTCGCGCACTTTTTCCGCGTTTTCGGCGTCTTTTTCCAAAAGGACGGAGAATCCGACGATGGCGTTCATGGGGGTGCGGATGTCGTGGGACATGTTGGAGAGGAAGTTGCTCTTGGCCTCGTTTGCGCTCTTTGCCGCGTCGAACGCTTCCTGCAGGTTGCGGTTCATCTGCTGCTCGACCGTGCGGTCGGACATGACGATTATGAGTTTCTGGACGTCGCGTATCTCAACGTGGTAGATGGTAACGCGGTACCAGCGGCGTTCGCCCGTGGACTGGTGCATGTACTCGCACTCCCAAAAACGGCTGCCGTTTACGGGAATGCCCTCTATGACGTCCCTCGGGATTATTATGTTATTCTTGTCCACCGCACAACTCGCTATACTCCTTATGTCGGCGTGCGCCTCTTTGAAGGGAATGCCGAGGAGTTTTTCGACGTTGGGGCTGAGATAGTCCATGGAACCCGTCTGCATGTCGTACATTATAAAAATGTCGTCAACGCTGTTGCTGAGGATGTCAAACATCTGCTCCCTGTACTTCAGCTCGGCGCTGTTTATGCGGGACTGGCTGGAAATGCGCAGCGCAAGCAGGAAGATTACGCCCACGGCCACGATGAAGAATATGGCGATAAGCACGATTATGGTCGTGCGCTGCACTTTGAGGAAGCCGCCGTTTATCACGCTTTGCGGCACTTCGCTGAGGATGAAGTAATCCTGATAGCCGAGGTGGCGGTAGAACACGTATTCGGAAACTTCGTACCCTTTTTCATCGTTCGGGTTTTCGTATTCCATGATGGCGCACTCGTTGACGTCGGGCATGTATTCCTCGTCGTAGGCGTGCGCGATCATGTCGGCCTGCATGTTTTCAAATGCGGATTTCAGTTTTTGGGTGGGAGTATAGTAATCCTTAAGGCGGAACTCGTCAAAATAATTCTTGCAGGGGAGGCCGCCCAAAGAGAACAACACCTTGCCGTTTGAATGAACGACAAAGCAATAAACGTCTACGTCCTCGCCGTAAGGATTGCTGTTTATGGCAGCGGCAATCGCTTCTTCTCTGAACGCAAGGGCTATGGCGTTGTAGGTAAATTCTTGGCCGCCGTAAGTTACGGTGTTTTGGTCAACGGGTATTGCGAACAGCGCAAGGTTTTCACCATCGGTGGTCGATTCACCCGCCATTATGCCGTCGGCATTGTTGGCGCCGTCGGCTGCAATGGCACCGTCGTCGTAAATGTAGCGCCACGCACCGTCCGTAAAGGCGTCGTTCTCGTCGTCAAATTTGCCGTCCACCGCGTCGGTTTTATTGTTGTAAGTGAGCGAGAGGAAATGCGTGGCGTCCTCCCCGGCGTTTACGTAATAAAAACTGCGGAACATCCATTCGCTCTGGCTTGAACGTTTGACGAAACGTTCCTTGAACGCGGGGTCGAGATCGGCAAGATCCCCGTCGTAGGCGAAATCGCCCTCCCAATCGAGAAGGAGGCGCCACTTTTGCTCTATGTACGCGCGGAGGGAACGGTTGACGACGTCGTACGTTTCCTTGAGCTGGCGGGTACTGTCGTCGTAAATCCCTTCTCTTATCGAGCGCAGATAAAAAAACCCAATCAAAAATACCGATACAGCCACTATAACTACCGTGATCGGTATTATCAATTTGTTTAAGATTCTCTTCATGCTGAATCCCCTTACTTCGGGCGGTATTACAAGGCGTTGAGGACGTTGAGCGTTGTGTTGAACGAATACAGCACGTCCGCCCCGCTTGAAATTTCCACCTTTATGGCAATCATTCCTTCTTTGTCCGTCTTTGTGCATTCAAACAGCGTTATGCCAACCTGGTC
The DNA here is from genome assembly GCA_947627065.1 of uncultured Clostridia bacterium. Taxonomy (GTDB): domain Bacteria; phylum Bacillota; class Clostridia; order Christensenellales; family Borkfalkiaceae; genus RGIG3732. The sequence goes on along the minus strand of CANQUN010000005.1, from coordinate 14,107 downwards.
GTACAGCGTGTTGCCTATGGGCGAATAGCCCGCGGTTATCGCGTCCGACTTGACGGTCAACTTGCCGTCCTCATCTATATAGATAGAACAGTTGACGCCGTAAGCCACGCTGTTGTAATGCTCCAGCCTGCCGTCCGCGTCAAAGGTGTGCCCTTCGGAAAAGCGCATTTCCTTGGACACGAAATTGACGACCTCGGAGCCGAGAATCTGGGCTTTGGAGGCCATGCGCATGTTGCGGCTGGTGGCGAGTATGGACGACGTGCTGACCGAAGCCAGCGCCGACAAAAAGGCGAGAATGGCCACGGCAAGCAGCACTTCTACCAAGGTAAAACCCTTTTTGTTGCCGAGTTTTTTCATCAGGTGCCCTCCTTGGCGCGGAAGGCGGTAACGCCCTCTCCCGTGTACGCGTCGACGGTGAGTTTGAAATCCTTTTCCGCTTTCTCTTCGCCCGTCTGTTCGTCAACCTCGTGGTCGGTTACCGTAACGGAAACTTCCTTGCTGTTTTTGACCGAGGGGTCCAACTCCTCAACCTTCTGCAAGGTTTCGTAATACTGCTTGTCTCGCTTTTGGACGGCGGAGTCCGTGTCGAGGGTGGCGGAATACAGCGCCGCCACCATGAGCGTTGCAAAGGCGATGATTAGCACCGCAACCAGCACTTCTATAAACGTCTCCCCTCTGCGGGATATGAGTTTATTGCGGATTCTTTCACGGATTTTCATGGATTGGTGCCTCCCGTAACCACCTGTCCGCGGGAAATGGTAGCCAAGGCCTTGGGCCAGGTAACTATCACCTTTCTCGTGGTGGTGTTTATTTCTCTTTCTTCATTGGTAGTTTCGCTGTGGGTTATCGCGGTCTGCGTGTCCTCCTTGACTTCGGCCGACAGGTAAAGCGAAACCGAGTAAACCTCGTTTCCGCTGCCCGTGCCGAGCGTGAAGGAGAAGGACAGGTTGTAATCGTCGTATATGAACAGCCTGCCGACGACGGTGCCTATGCTGATGTCCGAGGAAGTTATGGTATACTCGTGCGAATAGGCGGAGATGGAGGACGGGCGGGTTACGTCGGTCGTACCCTCGGCCCTCTCGTACCAGTCGTCGGGCACGTTTTTGAAGGGCACTATCTTGTTGAACTGGTAGGTTATGGCCGAGCCGAGGCCGCTTTGTAAAATACCCTGCGCGTTTGCGTCCTCAGACGTGCTTTCCATGACCGCCGCGCCCGAGGAATACTTCATGGCGGAAGAAGTCGTCTTTGTGTGGTTGTGAGCGGCCTCGTCGTACACGGTTATGGTAGAAGTGGCAAATTCCACCCCGCGGGAGGTGTAGCGCACCTTGTCAAAAACGTCGCGCACGAGCGTTGCGGCCGAAGTAACCGAGTAGTACGCCTGCTGTTCTTCGGCGGCGTGCGAATACCTGCCCACGTTGGCGGCAGCCATGGAAATGGCCCCCGCCCCCGCAACGGCGCATATCATTATTATGAGGAGAGCGAGAAGTATCGAAACTCCTTTTTTATCCTTAAGTTTTCGAGTAATTTTCATCTTCTCATCCCTTTATTAAGTCAATATTCTGTCGATGTAGGCCACGATTGCTTTGAGTTCTTCTTCATAATCCGTTATACCGGCGAGCAGTGTGGCTGCGGTTTTTTTCTTGCTGTTGCTGCCGCTGTTTTTGGCTTTTTCCAAACCATCTTTGACTTTTGCAATCTGGCCGTTCGTTGCAAGCCAGCCGTTTATGGTGTTGCGTATCGTTGTAAGTTTGTCTTTAGCCTTTGAATCCGTCATAGTAGAATCTGCTAATACATCGTCTACATCTTTTCTGCATTGTTTGACCGCATTCTCAAATGTTCTCAAATCTCCCGCATATTGCCCCGAGGTGTCTTTATTCTCGCGGGTGAGGAATGCGTCTATCCTGTCAAGTTCATCGGAGATGAGCCTGAGGGCTTCGGTAACGGAAGTGTTGTAAGCCCAGAGGTCGGGGGTCAGCCAGTCTCCGTAATGGTAGAGCATGGGCGTTACCCTTGTATCTGTGCTCTGCGTTTTAGCGGCGACTATCATGGGGAAGGGATAAACCTTGGTGTACTCGCCGTTTTCGTGATACGGGAACACTTTGAGCACGAGGTTGCTGTTGTAATTGCCGCCTTCTCCGTACTTATAGGTACTCCAATCGGTGTAACCGTACCAGTCGCCGGAGTCAAACGCGCCGTCGCCGCCCCAGTCGGTCGTGTCCATGGTCAGATCTCTCAGTCGGCCGAGAACGTTGGGATCGTAGATGGGATAGCCCGAATCGTACAGCGCGGCGTAATTTATGCGGCCGACGTATTCCTTTATTGCGGCGGCAAGGTCGTAAGCGCTGTCCTCTTTGCTGTACTCTATGGCGTCGAGCAGGGAAAGGAGCGGATCCTCGATACCGCCGTAGCGGGACAGTCTGGAAACCCTGTCAACGTAAGTTATAAGGCTGCTTACCTCGTCGCGCAGAGAACCCATGTGGTCGCGCGCGTCGGAATTTTTGGGCAATTTGTTATTGTTTGTATCGTAATAATCGCCGCTGTAATAGTCCTTGGCCTTGTCAAAATATTTATAGAGTTTGTTGAGTTGGGCAATGAGGTCGTCGCATATCTTTTGGAACCTTATGCTGTTGAATGTGCCGTCGGTCTTACTCAGTTCGTCGAAAAGGGCTTTGAACATTGCCTTGTCCTCTATCGAACCGGCGGTGGCCTCCGATTCGCCCGACGCCGCTTTAACGTCTACGCCGAATATCTTGGTTATACTGTCGAGTATAGTCTGTCCGTTGATATCCTCGTTGAGGGTGCCGCTGTGGATTTCTTCGGTCATGCCCGTGATGTCGCTGATGTATCTCTTGGAATGTTTAAGCACGTCTTTGGCGTATTCGTAATTGCTATTGTTCCACAGTTTATCCGCAACGTCGGCGGCAATGTACTTGTTCTGCCAATCGGCGTCGGGGTCGTAATGCGCAACCGAGTAGAGCATGGAGAGGCAATAATCCTGAATGACGTCGAGGAAATTGTCCATGATGTAATAGCCGTTGTCGCCCTCATGTTTTACGACGGGCATTCCGCTTTCGTCCAGAAGATAGTGTTCCGAACTACCGTCGAAATTCGATTTATAATCGTCGGTGTTAAACCTTCTCCTGAGCACGGTGCCGTAGAGCGTGAGATCTCCGTTGGGTGCAATCGCATAGCCGTTTTCCGTTCTCAGTCTGCCATCGCTGTGGTAAACATCGCTCCTGGTGTAATATGATTCCGCTTCGAAATATCTCCTCACGTCGTAAAACGCCATTGCAAGCGAGCCGCGGTTTTGGCCTTTTTCGTTTGCGGGCCAATAATATTTGTCGGCTTCGTTTGTATCGTGGCCTTCCGAATCCTTTTTCCAGACAACCTGATTGTTATCCTGGAAGAAGTAAGAGGCAAACTTTTCAAACAGGGCGTCAAAATCCTGCCCCTTTGCCCCGTTCATGCTGTAATTTACGTCTTCAACCGTGACGGTGGAGCCGTTGAGCATGTTTTCGAGTTGGGTGATGAACCAATAAACGCTTTTCTCCTTGGTATCGCTGCCCAAAATAGACGCTATAACGTCGGGCAGGGAGGTCGTCCTTCTCGTGTCGTCCGCCTTCGGGCTGTGCGAGGCTACCTGACAGTGGTCGGCGTCATACTCGGCTTTAGTGTTGTTGGGAGTATTGTCGAAATCGAAATCGATCAGTATATTTTTTGACGGGTCGAACGGGTCTTTGAGGTTGCCCTTTTCCACCACTTGTTCATAAAGATCCTGAAGCACGACGCGCAGTTGGCTGAGCACCTGCAGACGCTTGTTTTTAACCACTTCGTCAAGCAGGGGCTGAATCTGCGCTTCGGTAATCGTGTCGGCATTGCCGTAATTTTCCACAAAGTCCGTTACGGTCTTCATGAATTCGGAATTTTGGAATATTCCGCTGTGGGCGTACTCTATGTCCTTTTGGGGGATGTAGAAGTTGTAGTTGTTGTAATCGTAAGAAGCGGCGAGGAGTACGCGGAATCCGTCGGTATCATCGGCGTCGGACGCCACGATATCCATGTCGGCATAGACCCACATGAGATTGTCGCCGTTAAAGGTGCCGTAGATGGGTGCGGAGGTGGGCCAATAATAGTTGCCGTCGCTGTTCTTGCGCCCGTAAATTATGACGCAGTAGTTTTTATGTGCGCGGACGGCCGCCTTTTCATAACCGGGTTGCTCGGATTCGCTGTAGCCGATAAGGCCGCCGCTCTCTTTGCCTGCATAAGTTATGTTGCCTGCCGCATAGCAACTTTCCAGAGTGAACGAGTCTCCCGAATAATCGGTATCGGGAATGTACGCGCCCAAAATTCCGCCGACGTACTGCCCCGCGAGTATGCCCGCGGCGTAGCAGCGTTTTATGTTACTGTCGCCCGTAACCGCGCCGACAAGGCCGCCGACGTAAGGCGTGGCCTCGTCGCCCACGTAGCACGAGGCGGAACATTGCCTTAAATCTTCATCTTCGCAAAAGCCTATGAGGCCGCCCACATAGCCGTTGCCCGTGACGCGGCAATCGAGATCGTCCGTGCTGCCGTCCGTTTCGAGATAGACCTGGCAGTTGGTTATTGCGCTCGACTCGCGGTCGGTTCCGATGAGGGCGCCCACGCCCATTTCGTAACTTTTTGACACTTCGAGCGGCATGTAGGATTTAACGCTGGGGTTGACAAGACGCACGTCGTAAATATGCGACCTGTAAGTGTAGCCGAAAAGCCCCGCGTAAACGTCCGACACGACGTTTATGTTGCGGATGGGGAAATAGTTGCCGTAATAGTAGAAGCCCGACACGGGGTTGATGGGGTCAAAGGTGATTCCCTTCCACGTGCTGACTCCAAAGTCTATGGGCATGAGCTGGTTGGCCCCGCCAAGGTTGACAACGTAGTTGAAACGCACGTATTTGTCGTAATTGTAGGTGGTGGACCTGACAAAACTGTTGCCGTTGCCCACGCTCCAGCTGTAAGTTCCGTCCGCGTTGCGCACGGGCAGCAGATATTCAAGGTTCTTGCGGATGTGGGTCAGTTTGGCAAGATTCTGCAGGTGGCGCCCGCAGGACACGTCCGCAAGTTTGATGTCGTCCTTTTCCAAAGGCCCGCAAACCAGCCGTTGAACACCGCTTCTGCACGGCGGGGTATGAACGAGGGATCGGGGTCGTAACCCGTTTCGGGCAGGGCGGTTACCACGGCGATCATCTTTACGTCGTCGCCGAGCATGAACCCGTCAAGGTCGTAGAGGGTGGGCTGCTTCTTTACCGTCGTGTCTATGCCCGTAACGGTGCCGCCGTCCCCCACGAATTCGGAGGAGAGGCGCGCCCACGAGGCGAACTTTGCCGTGGGCAGTTTTACGGAAGCGGCGTCTCCCGTAAACACGGGGCTGTCGTAGTTTTGGAATTCTCCGTCGCCGAGAGCGGCGGGCGTGTCGAGCACGAAGGAGTAACTCGTGCCCACAACCACGTCCACGTTATGTTTGGCGGTGGAATACACGGTTACGTTTTCGGCCCGGTCGGGGTCTTCAAGTACCTTGGCGGCGTCCGTATCCTGCCTGACAAGCAACAGGTCGAGCGACAGGCGCTTGTCTTTGGGCAGTTGCCTTACGTAAGGCAGGTATACGCTGACCGTAAGGACGTCGTTGTTTATGACGCTTATCTGCGGGGTGGGCAGTTGCGCTTCGGTAATGGTTACGTCCTCGGGGTCGGTGTTGGGCTGGCCGTAATGCCCCACCCTGTTGCTTGGGGTTTCGCGTAAAACGGCAAGCGCCTCTATGAGAGCCGCCCCTTCTGCGGGAAAGCCGTCCGCAAAATAGAACGCCTCGTTGACCTTGCCCGTCTTTGCACGGAAGGATATGACGTAATTGCCCTGCCGCGTCTGCTCTTCTATGGACATGAAGGGCAGAACCGTTTCCGCAGAGGCGGTGCCGCTGAATATATACCTGTCGCCTGCTTCGCCCGTAACGGAAGAGTAGTCCTCGCCTAAAGTCAAAAGTTTGTCGGAGTCGCCCGACGCGAGCATTTCGCTCATGGTAACCTGTGCGGCAACGGCTATGACTTCCGCAGAGTTGTCGTAATCTTTCTTTTTGAGAGCGACAGAGCTACCGATCACACCCGTTGTGGCAAGCCCGCCGAGAATGGCGAGAACAGCCAGCACTATGACAAGTTCTGCAACAGTAAAACCTTTGTTGCCTCTCTTGCGACCGAACATGGACGATAACCCTCCTTTTTGTTTGTTTTTTAATTTCACGCCGCGTTCTTGCGGCCGTGTTGTGGTTGAATTTGTGGTTGGTGTTGTGGTTTGGTGTTTTGTGCTGCGCTTTGGTAAGCGCGAGTTGTTGTGGTTGCTTTATTTTGTGGTCGTGCGCCCTCGCACGCGCGCGTGTTAATTAAAAACCGGGGCGACGGCAAAAGCGGGGCGCCGTCTGTCCTCGGCGCACGCAAGGCGTACAACGGTACAATGCGGGTTGCAAAATCTGCCCCTCGGGCGGCAATGCGCCTTGGCGGGCGGATACGGCGGGATTCTCCCGCGGCCGCCACACGGCGGGGCGGACAAAATGGCGATTAGTGCCCTTTTACGCACAAAAACGCCGTTTTTCGTTTACCCCGTAAATGGGCGAACAGCGTGTCCCGCGGGTGCGGGAAACGCCGTCTGTCTTTGCTTATACGGGGCGGAAACTCCCCTTGAAAGGAGTTACGCCTTACGTTCGTAGAATGTGATCGTACCCGAAACGGTGAGCGCTTCGCTCGAGAAGATGCTGCCGCTGTCGGGGCTTACCGTAAGCCTTGAGAGCATGGACCTGTGCTTGAGTTCCTTGGTGAGTCTGGTGAGAATGGTCTTTGTCTGCTCGTAGGCGGTCTGCGGGCCTTCGGGATTTTCATCGTCGAGTTCTACCTTGAAGGAGAAGTTGACGACGCGTTCGTAAATGTTGTAGGAGTTGAGGCGCGGCTCGTTGTAAGTTACGTTAGGTTCGGTCAGGTCGTCGAATATGATGTGGAGGCGGGTGAGCAGTTCCCTCTCGGTGGTCTCGTTGTAGATGGGGATTTCCGTCCTCTCGGCCTCGGGAATCTTTTCTATCTCGGCAATGGCCTCCATCATCATCTTGTAAGTTTCGAGGCGGGCGGAAGCCACGGTGTCGCGCAGTTCAACGGCCTCCATCTCGTCGGCCAGCGCGCTCTCTCTGTCCCTTATGGGATAGTAGACGAGGAGGAAGTAACAGCCCACCACCAGCGCCAGAACGAGCACGATGAGCAAAATTGCCTCTCGCACAGAAATTTTACGGTTAAGTGCTTTCATCTTTCAACCCTCCTGTCAGTTGCTTGCGGAGCCGTCGGTGCTGCCCGAGGCGTCCGAAGCGTCGGAACCCGTGCCGTCCGTATTGCCGCCGCCGGTGGTATCGTCGGTGCTGCCGCCGTCCGCGGGGGCGTCGGGCCGGGGTTTAACCACGGTTGTGGCGTCCTTAAGGGTGATTACCATGCTCGAGACGGGCACGCCATCGCTGTCGTAACTCGTCGAGGAGACGAACACGCCGGGGTGGTAAGGCTCGTTGAGAACCATGGGATCGCCGATGAGGCTTTCGTAAATCTTGTCAAGGTCGTTCTTTTCGGGTCCCGCAAGGCGGAGCGTGATTACGTTGCCGTCTATGGAAAGGCTGGTTATCTGCGCCTGCCTGCCCGACTCGAGTTCGGCGTTGAGAATGTGCGTTTCGAGAAGGGTGAAGATGTCCAGCCTGTCGGCAACGGAGAGGTCAAACCCCTCGTAATTGAACTGTCTGTAAAACTCCTCCACGGTATAACCGCTGCCGTCGGGCTTCTTGTGTTTGTCGCCCACCTGCTTGTCGTAACCGTTCATCTCGCCGTACTTGGCGTCCACCGCCGCCTGAGCCGCGGCAACCTGCCGTTCAAGCGCTTCCACACGCGCATAAGGCCTGTAAATCGCGAGAAATTCAAGCAATATCACCACGGCGAGTATGACCGCCAGCGATATGAGGAAGGCCTCTATCGAAATGTTAGAAGTCTCGCGCATGCAAAGGTTCAATGTGCGCTTGGAAGGGAGATTGTTGGATTCCTTCAGCCCCATCACGGCTTGTTTTTTGCCGTTGCCCGCCTTTTTGGGCGAACCGTCTTTTCTGGAAACCGGCATGTTATCTGTCCTCCTTAGTCGAAAGTTGCGCCTGCGGCAGCGGCAACCATACGGTAGTCCACGTTTTTGTCATACGGGAAAAATTCCGAAAGATTGAGACACGACAGCCCCAACTCTTCTCTGAGCGTATCCATAAAGACCCTGTTACGGGATCCTCCGCCGCAGCAATGGATGTGCTCGAGCACGGCGCCGTCGTTGAATTTATAAAAGTTGACCGCCTTGAGGACTTCTATGGCAATGGCCTTGTAAATGTCCTTGCAGGCAGGCAGTTCGCACGAATGTTCAAAGTTGGTTTCGAGATAAGTGGCGGCCACAAAGTTGCCCTCTATCCCAAAGTTTTCGGCTATGGCAGAAGCGAGGGCGTCGCACCCGTATTCCACCGTACGCACGCCGTCGTACTTATCGCCCGAAAAGAGGTAAAGCCGCACTCCGTTGTAGCCTATGTCGAGAATGCCGTGTTTGTGTTCTTCCTCACTCGAGCGTCTGATGAGGTTGATGTAGGCTATCTCCTGAGGGACGACGGTTACCAACTTGAAGCCCGCTTTTCTGAACATGGCAATGTAGTCGGCAACCAAATCCTTTCTCGTGGCGGCGGCCATGATGTCAAACTCGGTTACGTTGCCGTTGCCGTCCTTCTTGGCTTCCACAACGGCGTAGTCGAAATAATAGTTGCTCTTGTCGTCGCTTATAAAATCGTGAAAATCGTAAGGCAGGTTGAACAGCAGTTCCTTTTTTGTCATTGCCGCAACGGTAAAGCGGCGGCAGTAACACTGCCCGGCGGGCAGAACAACGGCTGCGTTTTTAGCGTGCGGCTTGTGCTTACGTTTAATTTCTCTGATAACGTCGACCATCGATTCGACCGAAGTGATCCGCCCGTCCAGCACAAGGCCCTCGGGCAGGCGTTCGGTTATACTGCGCACTATCTTGCCGCCGTTATTAACGGCGACGTGTACGGCATGATTGCCGAAGTCGAAACCCACGCACTTTTTCATTTCTGTCTCCTTCTATATAAACAACGACATGTATAGTGTAATCACGTCCTGCCCGAACAGCAGAGCGGCAAACGCCGCCAGGCATATCGACGGGCCGAACGGAAATTGTCCGTCTTTCTTATTTCTCATGGCAAGGGCGAATACCAGCCCCGCCACACAGGCGAGTATCACGGCCAGAAGGCCCGACCACACCCCCGTGAACAGCCCGATGGCAAAGAACAACTTTACGTCTCCCCCGCCGAGCGATTCACGCTTTAATATCTTGTCCATTACCAGCGCAATCACGAGTATCCCGCCGCCTATCGCGGCCGCTCCGATTGCTCCGTCTTTAAGCCGCTCAAGCGGCTCGTGCGCCCAGATGAATGCCACAAACAGCACCGCCATGTAAATGACAAGTCCGTTGGGTATCTCCATCGTGTCGTAATCGATGAGCGCCACCGCCAGCAGCGCGGGCGCCAGCAGCGCCATTTCAAGGGCTTCGAAACTCAGGCCGAACTTCCACAGTATCAAAACGTACGCCGCGCCGCCCCCAAGTTCGGTAATCAGGCAGCGGATGGGTATCTTTGCGCCGCACCCGCGGCACTTGCCCCCGAGGAATATATAACTGAATACGGGTATCAGGTCAAGCACGCCCAACGTGCGCCCGCAAACGGGGCATTTGGACCTGCCGCGCACCACCGACTCCCCCGCCGCGTATCTGTCCGCCGCGCAAGTAACAAAACTTGCAAGCACCGAGCCGAGGAGAAAGACGATTATGTAGATGTAAATCTTCAATAACAGGTTTGTTTCCGTCGGCATTTCTACCCTTTCGGTTTGCGGTTTTGTTTTATGGTTCCGTGCGGTTTTTGTGCGTTTAAGGCGGTTTTTGGTGGTTTTCCTCTTTCTTGGCGCCTCCTTGGAGGGGCCGGCGCGTATGCGCCTGAGGTGGGCGTTATTGTTTTGGGAGGGGCTGCACCCTCTTTTCTTTGGCCCCTCTTGGGAGGGGCCGGCGCGTATGCGCCTGAGATGGGCGTTGTTTGTGTTTGTTGTTCCGTCCGGTTGACGGGGCGGGTGGCCTTTCCCTCTCTCTTGGCCCCTCTTGGGAGGGGCCGGCGCGTATGCGCCTGAGGTGGGCGTTGTTTGTGTTTGTTGTTCCGTCCGGTTGACGGGGCGGGTGGCCTTCCTCTTTCCTGGCCCCTCTTGGGAGGGGCTGGCGCATATGCGCCTGAGGTGGGCTCTTTTGGGGCGCGTTGTGGGCACGTTACTTTTCAGGGTCGTTGCTCTTTTCAAGGTCGTTGCCCACCCCCTTGAATCCCCCTCCTCGGGAGGGGGCACTGTTGCCCGTTGTATTTATTGTTTCCGCGTCGGTTGTTGTCTGTATTGTTATCTGCGGCGGATTATTGTCCGTGTCGGTTGTTGACTGTTTTAGTTGTATGTGGTTATTGTATGTGTTAGTGTTTGTTGTTCCGTCCGGTTGACGGAAAGAATGTAAGTCTGTGCGGGTGGTAAGTTTGGTTTGTCTATCTGTTGTCCCGTCAGGGTGGCGGGAAATGTGCGGGTGGTAAGTTTGGCTCTCCGTCTGCCCGCGCGGTTTGGTGTATTGTATGGACGGAAGCGGCGTTTATGTGTGTTTTAGGCGGCTTTTACCGCATTTGGGGCAAGTCCCCGTATGATTGTTTTGGGCGGGGTTGCCGCGTTGGGCAAGTCCCTTGTATGGTTAGCGCGTTGGGGAGGCGGGGATTGCTCCCCGCGCTCCCAAGAAGGTTATTTCCTTCTTGCGCTTGTCTTTTCGTTTAGCATGCATCCCTACCGGCAAACGAAAATGTTTTTAATGTTTGCTTTTAGGATTTAATTAGGCGCTTTTGGTACTAGCATCGGTGGAACTTATGTTAGTTACTTCGTCAATCAAGACGAGAACGGTATATTTTTTACCGTCTCTCTTCCACCAGCCGTGTCCATCCTCGGTTGCGGTAACACCGGTACCGCTCTCGGAAATAGAAGAAGCAAACGGATTCGCCGCGCTAGCTCCCGGAGTACCAACAGAAACCTTCAGGTTGCTGACATCGCCGGTCTGGCTGACTTCAGCATAAGCATACCATACATTACCGTCAGTGTGAAGACCCATTTCATCGGGATTTCCGAGAATGTAGGATACTGCAAGTCCCTTTACCGCGCGAACGTTGCCTTCGCCAACGGCTTTTTCAGCGTCGTTCATAGCGCCTACGAACAGGGGAACCGCAATAGCGGCAAGGATAGCGATGATCGCTACCACGATGAGAAGTTCCGCAAGAGTGAAACCTTTCTTGTTAAGTTTTTTCATGTTTTTCTCCTTTACAAAAAATTTTTTGTATTTGCATTATGCCGCGGGATGAACGGCGTAATAACCGAGAATTGATATTAAGTATTAAGTTGTAGTGTTGCCCGCTCTTGGCGCCTCCTTGGGAGGAGCCGGCGCCCTCTTTTCTTTGGCCCCTCCCGGGAGGGGCTGTCGCGAATGCGACTGAGGTGGGCGTTGTTGTTTTGGGCGTGTTGTGTGGGCACGTTACTTTTCAGAGACGTTGCCCTATTTCAAGGACGTTGCCCACCCCCTTGAATCCCCCTCCTCGGGAGGGGGCACAAAGTAGTACCTGCTCGGGAGCGGGGCGGGTGCCCTCTTCCTCTTTTTTTGGCGCCTCCTTGGAGGAGCTGTCGCGCAGCGACTGAGGTGGGCGTTGTGGGTGTTGTGGGCACGTCGTTGTTTCAAGGGCGTTGCCCTATTTCATGGTCGTTGCCCACCCCCTTGAATCCCCCTCCTCGGGAGGGGGCATGTAAGCGATACCTTCTCGGGAGCGGGGCGTTGTTGTTTTGGGCGTGTTGTGGACACGTTACTTTTCAAGGACGTTGCCCGTTTCAGGGTCGTTGCCCACCCCCTTGAATCCCCCTCCTCGGGAGGGGGCACAGAGCAGTACCTGCTCGAGGTTGGGGCACGCGGTGGCGGAATTACTTTTAGTATCTCGTGCCTGCGGACATCTGGAACATGGGGATGTAGATGGCGATGACGATGAAGCCGACCACGAGGCCGAGGATTATGGTTATCATGGGTTCTATCATGGCGAGGGCTGCGGCGGAAGCGGCGTTGGCTTCTTCATTGAAGTACAGACCCATGGTTGCAAGCGTATCTTCGAGACTACCCGAGGACTCGCCGACTTTGATCATTTCCTTGAGCATGTCGGGCAGGTATACGGAATCTCTCAGCGCTTCGTAAAGGCTGTGGCCGCTTTCTACCTTGGCGACGGCCTTGTTGAGTTCCTCTCCCACGCACTTGGAGTCTACAATTCTGCTTGTGATGTCGAGTATCCGTGAGATGGGAAGGCCCGCCGCCAGCAGCGTGGCCATGGTGTTGGCTACCTGCGCCGCCGCATTCATGCGGTTTACGTTTTTGATGACGGGCATGTTCATCTTGATTTTGGAGTAGACAAGTTTGCCGTTTTCGGTTCTGCCGTAAACGTACAGCCCGATGCCGACCACGCCCACCACTATGAGCAAGATGTACCAATACGAGGCGAAGAAGTTGGAAATGCCGATGAGGATTTTGGTAACGACGGGTAGTTCGGTGCCAAAGCCCTGCAGCGTTTCCGTCATGGTGGGCACGAGCACGACCATGACTATGGCTATTACGATTATCGCTATGATTACCACGAGTATGGGGTAAGTCATGGCGGATTTGACTTTTTTCTTGGTTTTGTAGGAACGGTTGTAATAATCCTCGAGTGAACGGAAGGAATTTTCCAGCGTGCCCGACTCTTCGCCCGCACGCACCGTTTCTATGAACACCGCGGGGATCTTTTTGCCGTTTTTCTCCAAACTGCCCGAGAGCGAATATCCCGAAGCCACGTCCGAAGCGCAAGCCGTGAGTATACGCTTCATCAGTTTGTCGGTCGTCTGCTCTGCAATAAGTTCTATCACGCGCGACATGGTTATGCCCGCACGCAGCATGATGTAAAATTGATTGGCGGTGAGCGCAAGCGTCTTGTCGCTGACCCACATCGGCTCGTTTATGTCTATGTTTACGCGCCTGTTGGACCTGACCGGCTTAAGGCTCTCCACTACGGGATATTTCTGCCTTATACTGGCTACCGCTTCGTACTCGTCGTACGCTTCGACAACGCCCGTTACTGCGGACCCGTCCGCGGCTTTTGCACGATACTTGTACGAAATCACGCTGTTCACCTCCATTGCCGCTTTTTATAACTGAGCGGCGAATTGCTTGCCGATTGTAACGGCCTTTCGTTTGCCGCTTTTTTTATAACTAAGCGGCGATTTTTGCGCCCTATATAAGACGCTGCTGTGTCGCTGCTTTTTTAGCGGCCTTTTGCTTGCTGTTTGCAACAGCCTCTTGCTTGCCGCTTTTTATAACTAAAGCGGCGATTGGTTGCGCCTTTATTTGACGCTTCTTTATGTTGCCGCCTTGTGCGGCCTGTATGTCTTGGCGTTGGGGTTGCGATAAACCTTTAACGCCGTTTTTGTGTGTTTTAGGGGGTTTTTGAGGTTTTAGGCCCCGTCTGCCCCGCGGCTGCCTTGCCTTATCTTACGTTGAGGTTTCTGCGGACGAACTCTTCGTCATGCGCGGCGTCCACGGCAACGTCGGGCGAGATTATGCGCTGGCGGCAAAGGTTGATGAGCGCGTTGTCCATGGTGATGGAACCTTCCGCCGCAGAAGTGGCAAGCGCGCTTTGAATCTGCGGGGTCTTGCCCTCTCTTATCAGGTTGCGGATTGCGGGCGTAACCATCATGAGTTCGCACGCGGCCACCCTGCCCCCGCTTACGCGCGGCAGCAGTTGCTGGGACAGCACCGCCATGAGCGTGGTGGAAAGCATGAGGCGGATCTGGCGCTGCCGCCCTTCGGGAAAGACGTCTACCATTCTGTCGATGGACTCCGCCGCCGAGTTGGTGTGCAGCGTGGCGAACACGAGGTGCCCCGTTTCCGCCGCCGTAAG
>CANQUN010000004.1 GCA_947627065.1 uncultured Clostridia bacterium | reverse complement strand
TAGCTCTGCGCCGTGTCGAGGTGGCGATAGCCGACACTAAGAGCGTCGAGAACGCACCGCTCGCATTCGCCTTGCGTTACCTGATACACGCCGTAGCCGAGTTGGGGCATCTTTACACCGTTTGAAAGGGTTACATATTGCATATTGAGTTCCTCCCATTATTTTATTCACAAAATTCTCGCGCAGCCCGTGCGCTGCGAATTTTCGTGATTTTGAGCGGCTCTGCCGCTCTTGCCGCCATACTTTAGAGACGCGCGATCGAAATGGCGGCAATTCACACCGCTGAGGCGCAGGTATGCGCAAATTGGGGCTTGCTGCGCAAAAGCACGGCTTGCTTTCGATTTTAGTGAATATTTGCTCCCATTTTATACGCTTCACGCATAGCGGGCGTTCCTTGAATCTCGCCTTTCTCGTAAACGCCTTTTCCGTAAATCACGCCTTTCTCGACGGAACCTCCGAGGCAGGCGGCAAGACCGCGGAAACATTCGAGGGTGCAGTCCATAACGTCCTCGCTGTCCTCGGCGGACGTCATGATATAGTAAAATTCCTTGTTCTTGATTTGAAGCCACCGCGCCACCGTGCGGTCAATGAGCGCTTTCATCTGCGCGTCTATCGAATAGAAGTAGACGGGGCTTGCAAGCACGATAACGTCCGCAAAGAGCATTTTATTCAAGATTTCGCCCATATCGTCCTTGATGGCGCACTCGCCGCCGTGAGCATTGCAGTAGTAACAAGCGCGGCAGAAGCCGACCTTTTTCTCCGCAAGGGAAACCTTTTCGACCTCGTTTCCCGCTTCCTTTGCCCCGCGGATAAATTCATCGCAAAGCAAATCGCTGTTGCCGCCTTTCCGGGGACTTCCCGAAATCACCAAAACTTTTTTCATATCGACCTCACTTGTTTTTCTTGCCTATATTATAGCACGGGCAGCGCACAATGTAAAATACCGTTTTTGCAATCCGCTATAACTTTGACGCATAACAATTAAAAGTCGGCATAAAGGGCTATCTGTCAATGCGACCTTTTGCGTTCTAACGGAAATTCAGATAAAAATTCGGATTCGCGCGGGTGTTTGTGCCCGAAGTTAAGAACGACTCGGCGGTGGATTTAAGGGAGATTCGGCACGGATTGCGATGGGCTTATGGACAATTAGTGGCCTAAAACGCACAAAAACGGGCATGTGGGCGTCCCCTATCCCTTTTGGTATGGTAAAAGCGGTTTGGCGAAAAGCCAAACCGCTTTGGGGTTGTGGAGTTAAAATTGCCAAATTGCCCACCTCAGTCTCACTCCGTTCGACAGCCCCTCCTCGGGAGGGGCCAGAGAACGTCGTTGGAATACCTGCCTACATTGCCCACCTCAGGCGCATACGCGCCAGCCCCTCCTCGGGAGGGGCCATGGGAATGAAACCGCTGCTTCCGTGGAGGGCCATGGATGGGTTTTTGTGAGATTTAGGGCACTTCTGCCTGCCTGCCGATGGGTTTGCTTCGGGTCGGTTGCCCACCTCAGGCGCATACGCGCCAGCCACTCCTCGGGAGGGGCCAAGTTAGTGATGAGTGTTTAGTGATTAGTGAGCAGAGCCGCGGCGCGGGTTGTGATGGAGTTTTTGGGAGGGCGTTGCCCACCTCAGGCGCTTACGCGCCAGCCCCTCCTCGGGAGGGGCCAAGGGAATGAAATGTAAGAAATCCTTCTCGGGAGGGGCCATGGGAAAAGTATACTTCGGCTATGCGCGGGGTTGGTTTTGAGATTAGGTAATCGTGCCGAGATTGGGCGAAAAATAAAGAGTAACAAATGTTACCCTTCAATGCGGATGGATTTCAAATATCCGGTCGGAAGATTACCCGACGCCGCATAGTAACAAATGTTACCCTTCGGTGTGGATGGACTTCAAATGTCCGGTCGGAATCCCCCGACGCCACATCGGATATTATATTAAATTTGAAAATATCTGTCAACCGTTTTAAGGTTAGGATTTGAGAATATTAGTCAACCGTTTTAAGGCAACGGGTTTGGCGTCTGTTTTTTGACGGGCGGGACGGAGAACGTTATTGTAATGTTTTAAGGACGTGTTACCCACGCCGCAGACGGTCTTGCAGCAGTCGTAAAATTCCTTCAGTTCGGTTTCCGTTATGTCGATAAGCCGAAGTTTGCACCCGATGAAATACTCTCGGAAAACCTTGACGTAACGGACCTTTTTGTTGTAGAACGTTTCGGGTGCGAGTTTGTCAAGACAACCATGCCCTATGTTTGTCGTGTTTTAAGTTTATGATATTTATAGATTCGGAAAATCCATCGGTATGAGTATGCGTACCGTCAACAATATGTATCTTGCGGGGTTTCGGCGGGGCGTATCATTGGTTTATGATATTTATGGATTCGATAAACATGTCGGCGATTTGTCCTGCGGGTTCGGCGCAATCTCTGTCGAGCCAAGCCATGGACACGTTGAAGATCATGCCCGCAAAGAGGAACGGCTCGTAAAAAGTGCGATCGGGATATTCCTCTTTGAAAGTTTCGGCAAGTTTTGCATTCAGAAAATCGAGGTAGAGATATTCGAGGTGTGCGCGCCGCAAGAGGCGGAAGCATTCTTTGTTTTTTTGAAATTTGGCAAAAACGTCGTTTGCAACCTTTGCGTAATCGGCTTTACACCTCGGATAGTAATGCTGCGTGAATAAAAATTCCTTGGTGTTGTGCGTAAAGTAATATTCGATCACTTCTTCTTTTGCCTTGAAATAGCGGTAGAACGTCGCTCTGCCCACTCCCGCTTTACGGACGATGTCCGCAACGGTTATTTTGCCGTATTCGTGTTCGCTCATCAACTTGAAGAGCGCTTGCACGATGTAGTGCTTTGTGTATTCCTCGGACGAATATTCCACGATACAAAAACCCCTGTTTTGTCTCATTTCCGCGGACGTTTTTCTGCCCTTTGTCTCATTTCCGCGGACGTTTTTCTGCCCATTGTCTCATCGCCGCGCCGCGTGCTTGATTTTATTTCCGCTTTATTATATGATACACTTGTCTTACGGAAAAGTCAACCGAAACGCGGAGCGGCAAGCAAACCGCAAGACAAATTCATTTGAGGAGTTTTGTATGGAAGAAAAAGATTTTGTGTCCTATGAATACAGGACGGTATCGGCAAAGGCTAAAGACCAGACGAGGGTTATGGATATGTACGAAGCGTTCGGCTGGGAGGTAACTGGCACCTCTCCCCAAGTGGCGGGCGACGTTGCGCTCTCTCTCAAGCGCGACAGAAAACAGAGGCACAAGCAAGAACTTAACAAACTTGAACGACAAGCCGAAGAAACCTTTGAGACTCTCGGTTCCCTGCAAAGGTCCAAAACGCTCGGCGCAAGCGTGTTTGCCTACATTTTCGGCATATTCGCGGCGCTTGTTTTGGGCGGCGGAATGTGCCTGACGATGCTTATCGAAAACAGCATTCCCGCTCTTGTCTGCGGAATCGCGCTCGGCGTTGCAGGCCTTGTGCTGTGCGGGGTGAATTACGCCATCTATTCGAAAATCGTTGCAAAAAAGACCCGTGATGTTTTGCCTGTAATAGACCAAACAGAAGAAAAACTCGCAAATATTCTTGAAAAAGGCAATGAATTGTTAAGTTCGGAAATTATATGAATTCATCTCGGAAAGAGAAAGGGAAGTTCTCCGCGGGCTTCCCTTTTGCGTTTTTTGACGGGCGGGGCGTCTGCGCTTGAAATTTGCCGCGGCGTGTGATATAATGTTTTCAAAGTTTTATGACAAGATAAAATATAATATAATAACCGACACCCGCGGGGCAAGATAAAGTACGACAATATCCGCGAGGCAAAAAACATGACAATATCAACGCCCGCGGGGCGATAAAAACATAAAACTTTGAAAAACAAGACAAAACACGATAAAATCAAACTTTGAAATAAAATGCAACGGTTTCAAGGTTTGTGAGGAGAGGTATGAA
Source organism: uncultured Clostridia bacterium (assembly GCA_947627065.1). Lineage (GTDB taxonomy): Bacteria > Bacillota > Clostridia > Christensenellales > Borkfalkiaceae > RGIG3732. Next base: position 69,459 of record CANQUN010000004.1, on the reverse strand, counting down.
GAGGCGGATTATTTCTGTAATTGCGGTTGTGGCGCTGGTTTTTGCGTTGGCTGCGGGGTGCGCTCCCGTCGATAGAAACAGCGCGACAGGCGGCAACGTTAACAGCAGCGCAAGCGCCGACGACAGCGGCGGCAACAATAACACAAGCAGCGGAAGCGGCGGCAGCAGTAGCGGCGGCGGGCTTTTGGACACGCGCGTGGAGGTTACGCTTGACGACACGAGCGACGTTCTCATAAACCCCGGCAAGGGTTTTATGCACTACGGCGACTCCGATTACCAACGGCTGAAGGAGCGGATGTATCTCGTGGGGACGGGTTATCACCGCTTTAACTGGTGCGACCTGATGGACGACGAGGGCCGGTACGATTTTTCCAAGATTGAGAGTTGGATGGCGACTTACACCAAGTTTGGAAAGCCGTTCGGCTTTGGGGTGATGGCCGTCAACACTTCTTCTACAAAAGAGTACATAACGCCCAAGTATGTGATGGACGGGTGCGCCAAGTACTTTGTTCACAAAGACGGGGACAACACGCAGTTCATTCCCGATTGGAAGGACCCATTCTTCTTGCGGGAAGTGGCGCGGCTGGCCGAAGAACTTGGCAAAAAGTTTAACGGAAACAAGGACGTTTCGTTTGTGGAGATACTCTCCTACGGCAACTGGGGCGAACAGCACCTGTTTAACATCGAGGTCGAGGATTATCCCGATTACCGCAAGAATGAGTCGATTTCCGCCGAGTTTTTCAAGGAAAATTACGTTCAGCCCTACCTCGACGCTTTCCCCGACACGCTGCTTTACAACCCGTGGGGAACCGAGGATTTTGACGAGGTTTATCTGGAACTTGCAGGCCGCGTTGCCCTCAGGCGGGACGGTATCATTAAGTACACCAACGGGCTGGACACCCTTGCCGCATGCGCGCAGAAACTGCCGACAGGGTTTGAGTTTTCCAAGAGTTACCGGAAATTTATTGACGACGGAATGACGAACGAGGAGTTTAACGAACGGCTTGAGCAGGCGATGGCCGTGGCCACTCCCTCTTACATCAATTTTGACGACGAATGGTACGACAACAACAAGGAATACGTTGAGCAACTTGCCAACCGCATGGGGTATTACTTCCGCCTTAAAGGCGCAAAGTTTGCGCCGAGCGTCGGGCGGGGCGAGAACACGGCGGTTACGCTGACCTTCCGCAACGACGGCATGGCGCCCATTTACGAGCCGTGCACCGTTTATTTGGGACTTCTCGACGAGAGCGGGAACCTTGTGGAGAGGGTTGCGACTTCCGCCGACGCCAAAACGTGGCTGCCCGGTAAAACCGTGAACGAGAACGTCGGCGCCAAGTTCTCCGCCGAAGCGGGAAACTATTGGCTTGCCGTGGGGCTTTTCGGGAATGAAAACGACGGCGCGCCCGCCTATCTTCTCGGCAGCAGAAGCAGGCTGGATGGCAGCGGCAAGTGGTACGCGCTTGGGCAGATAACCGTAACCTGACTTTAACTTTTGCGGTATGAAAGTTGCGACGCGGGGCTTGCGGGCTAGGGTGATTTAACATAAAAAAGCGGCGGTTATCACCGCCGCTTTTTTGACGCTTCGTTTGAGTTTTGAAATATGAAATGTGGCGTTTTTGTGAGATTCAGGGCACTTTTGGGGTTTTAACACCCTTGTCGGCGCGTGGTTTGAAACGGTTCGCAAGGTGTTGCGAGGTGGTTACGGATCGGTGTAATTTCAGGGTTGGATGAGGCACTATAGAGAGGTTCGGTAAGCGGAGGAGGCAGGACGATAGACGAAAGAACGAAGGTCAGCCAAGCAAAGCGGTTGAGGATATAGTTAGTGAAATAAAAACGAGAAGTTCAGTAGACTGATAGGTTGAAGAGATTGGTAAAGAGAAAGTCAGCAGGCGGATAAACCGAAGATATAGTCGGTAGAGAACAAAAGGAAAAGCTCAGTAGTCGGAGAGGTTGAAGAGATTGGAAAAGAGAAAGTTAGTATTCAGAAAAGCCGAAGAGGTAATCGGCGGGAAAAACACAACAAGGAGTTAAATATTCGGAGATTTTGAGAAGATAGTTGATAGAGAAAACGATAAGTTCAGTAGGCGGAAAAGGTGAGAAGATAGTCAAAAAATAGAAAATTCAGTACATGGGGAAGTTAAAGATATAAAAAGTTCAGTAGACGGAAAAAGTGAGATGATAAGGAGTTTAGTACGAGGAGAGGGTAAACAAAGTTGTTGGGAGAAAAAGAAGAAGTTCGTAGACGGAAAAGGTGAGAAGATAGTCAAAAAAAAAGAAAATTCAGCACACGGAGAAGTTAAAGATATAAGAAGTTCAATAGTCGGAGAGGCCGAGGAGGTAGTCGGCGGAGACGTCGAGGTAGACGCAAAGATAATAGAGAGTTTCTACCGAAGGGACGGACTTGCCCTTTTTATAATCGTTGACGCACTGTTTGGTTACATTTACGGCGCGGGCTATTTCAACCTGCGTCTTTCCGCAGGTTTTGAGCACGTCGTTGAATCGTTCGGTAAAAATCATATCAATATTTTAGCAGAAACTGTCAGTTTTTACTTGACAGTAAGTTAATAACTGACTATAATATCAATATAGAGTACGCTCTGATACCTGCGGCCGCTTTGCGCGGAGTAACTCTAAATATTACGGCCGCCTTGCGGCGAGGAGAAAAACCAATGATTTGCAAAAAATGCAACAACGTAATTGCCGACGGAACGGAATTTTGCCCCTTCTGCGGCGAACCAACGGGTTACAACAACGCTAACCCCAACGGCGCTTACGGCTACAGCCAGCCCGGTTACAACCAGCCCGGTTATACGCCTTATTATACCGAACCGACGACCGCTGCCCCGACCGAAAAACCGCGTGCACGCGGCACGAGGCTTGCGACCGGCGTTCTCGCATTCACGTTGGGTGCTGCGTTTGGTGCTCACGATTATTACATCGGCAAGAACAGCCTCGGCCTCGCTCACATACTCGTGTTCTTCCTCGGCTCTATCGTTTGCGGTATCGGTCCCGTTGTATCGGCGATATGGTCTATCGTTGAAGGCGTAAAGGCTTTCAAGGGAACTCTCACCGACGGAAACGGCGTGCTGATCGACGACTAATCTTTATAATCTCAAAACCCCTCTTTCGTTTTGAAAGAGGGGTTTTTTGTGTGATTCAGGGGGTTTTTGGGTTTTATTGGAGTGTTGCGGGTGCCCTGTGTTTGGGGAGTTTTGGGACGGGTGAGTTAGAAGAATTTGATGTCCGTTGCCCGTGCGGGTTGAATTTGGTGTCCGTTGCCCATGCAGGGCGGTTGCCCACCTCAGTCTCACTCCGTTCGACAGCCCCTCCTCGGGAGGGGCCAATAGTAGTGATTAGTGATAAGTGATTAGTTGGGTTAGTCGGGAGCGTTGCCCACCCCCTGAATCCCCCTCCTCGGGAGGGGGCAAGAAAAATATACAACTCCTCCCATGGAGCAGGTGCGAGTTGAAAAATGGCGTTTTTGTGAGATTTAGGGCCTTTTGCCCACCTCGCGATGGATTTGCGGTTGCCCACCTCAGTCTCACTCCGTTCGACAGCCCCTCCTCGGGAGGGGGCAAAAGATAAAATATCAGAGGGGTTTGCGGTCGGCGAGGGCGCGGGAAAGGGTCATTTCGTCCGCGTACTCGATGTCGGTGCCGACGGGAATGCCGTGGGCGAGGCGGGTTACTTTGACGCCGAGGGTTTTGAGTAGAGAGGCGATGTACATGGCGGTGGCTTCGCCCTCCACGTCGGGATTGGTGGCCATGATCACTTCTTCCACTCCCCCCTCTTTAATGCGGGCGAGCAGTTCCTTGACGCGGATGTCGTTGGGGCCGACGTTGTCCATGGGAGAGATGGTTCCGTGAAGGACGTGGTAGACGCCGCGGTACTCGTGCAGTTTTTCAAAGGCGATGACATCCTTGGGTTCCTTGACGACGCAGATTATCGACTTGTCGCGTGTTTTGCACACTTCGCAGACGTCGCCGTCGGTAAAATTGCCGCAGACAGCGCAATAGTGCACGTCCTTTTTGACACGCACGAGCGCGTCGGCAAATTCCTCCACTTCTGCCTGCGTCATGTTCATCACCTCGTAGGCGAAACGCTGGGCGGTTTTGGAGCCGACGCCCGGGAGTTTTGTGAATTGGTTTATCAGTTTGCCTATCGGCTCGATGAACACCTTCATTACAGAAGTCCCGCTCCGCCGAACGCCCCCACCTTTTCCTCGTAGAGCGCGTCGGCCTTGGCGTAAGCGTCGCTGAGGGCGGCAACGATGAGGTCCTCGAGAAGTTCAACGTCTTCGGGGTCGACGATTTCGGGCGCCAGACGAATGGAACGCACCGTCTTTTTGCCGTTGACGACAACCTTGACCTTGCCTCCTCCCGAAGTGCCTTCAAGTTCAGCTTCCTCAAGTTCTTCCTGAGCCTTTGCCATCTGTTCCTGCATCTTTTGCGCCTGCTTCATGAGCTGCTGCATCTGCTGACCGCCGCCGAAGCCGCCGCCGTATCCCTTGTATCCTGCCATGTTGACCTCCGTCAGTTTTAATTTATTTTATTTTTGGTTTTTGGGTTGGGTTGTGGGTTTTGTTTTGGGTAAGATTTTTGTTTGTTGTCGGTTGGACGTTTTTGCGTTTAGTCCCCTATTTCAAAGGTTTTCGGGGTTTTGCTCTTTATTTCGAGGGTTTGTTTTGGTTTAATCTTTTATCTCGAGGGCGTCGCCGAAAACCGACTTGAGTTCGTCGATGTCGCGGTTGAGTTCGGCGTTTTCCTGCGGGGCGGAACCCAGCACGATTTTGACCGTGTAGTTGCCGAACGAGGCGGCCGTTTCGGACAGGGTTTTGAAGTGGTCCTCCCGCGTGAACATCTTGTATTCGGCCTCGTCGTCCACGGTTATAGTGAGGGTGCCGCTCTGCACGTCGGCGCGGACGTCGCAGCACACCGTCCACAGAACGGCGTTGCCGTTTGTCCTGAGTTTGCGCAGGACGTTGCCCCAGAGTTTTGAGGGCGGCACGGCGTAAGCCTCGCCGCCTTGGGGGCGCGGCGCGGGCTGCGGGGCAGCCTGCGGAGCGGGTTGGTATACAGGTTGCTGCACAGCCTGCGGAGCGGGCTGCGGCGCGGGTTGAGGCTGCGGCGGAGCCGCGGGCTGAACGGGCGGCGCGACGGGCTGCTGCACGGGTTGTGCAACGGGTTGAGCCACGGGCTGAACAGGTGCCTGTACGGGTGCGGCGGAGGGTTCCGTCGGAGTGGAAATGTGCGATTCCTGTGCGATATAGGGGGTTTTTTGGATTTCGGCACGGAGGGCGGCAAGTTCGCGTTCGAGCACGACGACGCGGGACATGAGCGCGTCCGCATCGTAATCCTTGTCCGGATTGCACGCCCTGATGACCGCCGTTTCCATGACAATGCGCGGGTGGGCGGCAAAGCGGAAAGCGTTGCTCTGCGAGGTGAAAATGTCGAGCAGGCGGAGGAGCCTGTGCGGCTCGCACCGTGCGGCGAGGGCGGTCTTTTCGGAAAGTTCGGCTTCGGGAAGGAACAGGATTTTTTCGGGGTTCTTTGCGGTTACGCAGACGATGAGGTCCCTGAGTTCGGCCGCCACGTCCTCGGCGAGCACGGCCATGTTCTTGCCGCCCGAGGCAAGCGCGTCCACCAGAGTGAGCGCCGCGCCCGCGTCGGAATCTATTATCTTTTGGACGAGGCCGAACACCGTGCGGCGGTCAGCGGAGCCGAGCACTTCGATGACGTCGTTGTAGGTGAGCGTCCCCTCCGAATAAGAGGAACACATGTCGGCAATGGAAAGGGCGTCTCTCGCGCTGCCTGCGCCCGCACGGGCGATGGCGGCGACGGCGGCAGGTTCGTAAGACTTGCCCGTCTTGTCGAACACATCGGACACGAGGCGGACAAGTTTGTCGGTGGAGATCAACTTGAAGTCGAACCGCATGCAACGGGAGAGTATGGTCTGGGGTATCTTGTGCACCTCGGTCGTGGCAAAGATGAAAACGGCGTGCGCGGGCGGCTCTTCCAGCGTTTTGAGCAGGGCGTTGAACGCCGAAGCCGAGAGCATGTGAACTTCGTCCACGATGTACACCTTGTACTTGCCGTTGACGGGCGGATACATTATCTTGTCCCGCATTTCGCGCACGTCGTCCACGCTGTTGTTGGAAGCGGCGTCCATCTCTAAAACGTCCATGTTGGGACCCGCGAGGGCGCGGCAGACTTCACATTCGCCGCAAGGCGAACCGTCCACCGGGGACAGGCAGTTTATGGCGCGGGCAAATATCTTGGCGGCGGACGTCTTACCCGTTCCGCGTGCCCCGCAGAAGAGATAGGCGTGGCCGATCTTTCCCGTTTTTATCTGGTTTTTGAGAATTTTGACTACGTGTTCCTGACCGATGAAGGTGTCAAACCCCATGGGGCGGAACCGCCTGTACAATGCAAGATATGCCATGTTTTCTCCTTGAGAGAATTTTTTATTTCCGTCGGCAAATATGCCGTTTTTGTGCGTTTTAGGGGGCTTTTTGGTTGCGGGTGCCCTGCGCTTGGAGAGTTTTGTGGCGGGCGGGTTGGTGGAATTTGGTACCCGTTGCCCGTGCGGGTTGAAGAATTTGGTGTCCGTTGCCCGTGCGGGTCGGTTGCCCACCTCAGGCGCTCCGCGCCAGCCCCTCCTCGGGAGGGGCCAAGCGCTGTCAGAGCAGTTTTTTCAGCTTTTTCTTAATGCGCTGGAGGGCGTTGTCCACCGATTTGAACGGTTTGCCCGTGGCCAGACAGATTTCCGAATAAGAAAGCCCTTTGAGGTAGAGGCTGAGGACCTTGCGTTCGAGCGGGGTGAGTTCGCCGAAGATGTTGCCCGTGAGTTCCCGCCTGTTTTCGCCTTCTATATACATGGCTTCTGGGTCGAAACTGTCGTCGGCAAATTCGGTGTAGTCGGAAAGGGGCACCCCGTCGTTGAGGGCCTTGTTTTTGAGGCGGGAATACTTACGCACCGCCGTAACCACGGCCGAGTTTACGCAGGTGTAGGCGTAACTGCGGAAGTTGCCCTTGCCGGCGTCGAAGGTCTTGGCGGCCTTGATGAGACCGAGGAATCCTTCCTGATACACGTCCTCGGTGTCGGCTCCGATGAGAAAGTAACGCCGCGACGCGTTGCGGACTATGTTAGAACAGCGGGTGATTATCTCGTCCAGCGCTTCGGTGTTGCCGGAGCGGTATTGAAGGGCGAGTTCTTCTAAAGTGGCCGTCATCTTCTCTGGCGGACGGCTTCGAACACGGCCACGCCCGCGGCGACCGACGCGTTGAGGGAATTGACCTTGCCCGCCATGGGCACGGTGATTATCTTGTCGCACTTTTCACGGGTGAGCCTGTTTACCCCCGTGTCCTCTCCCCCGACGACTATTGCGAGCGGACCCGTGAGGTCGGTGGAGTATATGTCCTCCCCTCCGAGTTCCAGCCCGTAAACCCACAATCCCGCCTTTTTCAAACATTCCAGCGCAGAATTTATGTTTCCGACCCGCGCTATTTTAAGGTGGTTGGCTCCCCCTTCGGATATCCGCATGACCGCTTCGGTAACCGAGGCGCTCCTGTGTTTGGAAATGATAAGCCCGTCCGCGCCCGCGCATTCGCACACCCTGATCACGCTGCCGAGGTTGTGCGGGTCCTCCACTCCGTCGAGAACGACGACGAGCGGCGAACGCTTTGCCGAGGCGAGAATTTCCTCCACCGTGGCGTACTTGTATTCGGCAACGTAGGCTATGAAGCCCTGACTTCTGCCCGAAGGGCTCTCCTTGTCTATGGTGGCCCTGTCCACAAAATGAACCTTGATGCCCGCCGCCCTTATCTCGGAAAGAAGGTTGCGGCTCGCGTCGTCGCGCATTCCGTTGCGCACGAGCACGCGGTCTACGGTCTTGCCCGATTTTACGGCTTCTGCCACTGCGTTTCTGCCTTCTATCTTCATGGTTTCTCCTCGTTTGTATCAGTTGCGGTGTTGGCTTTGGTGGTTTGTATCGTTGAAGTTGGTGCCTTTTGGGGTGAAGTTGCGGTGGGTTTGTCGGGTGCGGTTTCCTTTTCGGGTGCTTTTTGGGGTGCTATGGTTGCGGGCGCTTTGTCGGGTGCGGTTGCGGGTGAATTTTCGGTTTCGGCATAGCCCGCGGCGAGTAAGGCGTTGAGCCTGTCCCTGTTCCCCGTTATGTAAAGGTAGCCGACAAGCGCTTCAAGACCCGTGGCCTTGTTGTAGTCGGACACCGAATAATTCTTTGCCGACGACGTTTTTTTGGCATTGCGCGCACGGCGGAACACCCGCTCCTCCTCTTCGGTGAGTAGTGGCAGCAGTTTTACGGCAAGCGCGGCCTGCGCACGCGCGTTTACCTCGCGGGAGGCAAGCCTGTGCGCTTCGCCCGCCTTGAAATCAGAGGAAAAGGTTATTTTTTCCCTGACGTACAGCGTGAACACCGCGTCTCCGATGAACGCGAGAACTACGGGGTTCATGTTTTCCGCACGGCTCTTGCCGAGCGTTGCGTTTATGTCGAACATATCTCTTGCCCTTGTTGGGTGGTTTTTGGCTTTGGCGGTTCGCCCGCTCGTTGACGCCTGGTATTTGCGTGATGTAGTTAGTGGCGGGTGGCTTGTGCTTTTTTGCACAATGTCCGAACGTCGTGGTTTACTGTTTTTACATGATGTCGGGCGCACGGAATTTATGCCGTGTTTTTGCACGATGTCGGAATGCCGAACTCCGCACAATGGGATTAGGCGGCGTTTCGGCCGGCGCCGAACCCTGCATTTTAGATTATATCACAAATTCCGAAATATTACAAGTTAAATATACAAGTTAAATATAATATAGTGCGGCAGGAGCGGAAACGCGGCCTGACAGAGCGGCGTGGAGCGGGAACGCAACGGTGCGGAACGGAAAGGTTAGCCGAACGCGAAACGGGCGGACGGCGGGCGGCGCGGCGTGGGCTGCAGATGCTAAAATATTTCAAAAACGTGAGAAAAAGGGGCTTAATTACAGTTGACTTAATATTATTAAGTGGTATAATTATATGAGAAATGGATTTTGGACGGGGTTTCTCGATGAAGAGATTTAAGGAATTTCTGCTGCTGACCGCGGGCAGCGTTATGATTGCCGCAGGCGTTTATTTTTTCAAACTGCCAAACCATTTTTCCACGGGTGGCGTGAGCGGCATTGCCACGGTTCTGGACGGAATCGTCCGCCTTTTTGTCAAGGGCGGCATCGAGTGGCTGACGCCCGGGCTTATCGTTCTCGTGCTCAACGTCTTGCTGCTCGTGGTCGGCTTCATATTCGTCAACAAGGAATTTGGCATAAAAACCGTTTACTGTACACTTGTATATTCGCTTTTAACGTACGTTTTTCAGTTTATCGTCAAACTCGACGCGCCCGTCAGCGACCAGCCGCTGCTCGAGTTGGTGTATGCGATTCTGCTCACGTCCATAGGGTCCGCCCTGCTGTTCAACGCTGACGCTTCGTCCGGAGGAACGGACATAATTGCAATGATTCTCAAAAAATACACGTCCATAAACGTGGGAATGGCGCTGCTCATCGCGGACTCTCTGGTGGCGTTTTCGTCCTTCTTCGTGTTTGACGTTACGACGGGGCTGTTCTCTGTGCTCGGATTGTTTGCAAAATCGTTTTTGGTTGACAACACGATTGAAAACATAAACCTGTGCAAATACTTTACCATAATAACCGAAAAGTCAGATGAAATCTGCGATTATATCATGAACGAACTGCACCGCGGCGTTACTAAATGCGATGCCGAGGGCGCGTTTTCTCACAGGCAAAAAGCCGTTTTGTTGACCGTGTGCCACAGGTTCGAAGGGCATCGCCTCAAGTCCAAGATTAAGGAAATCGACCCCTCGGCGTTCATCATGATAACAAATTCCAGCGAGATTTTCGGCCGAGGCTTCCGCAACCTCCCACACTGAAAAACCCACTTACCCGCAAGAAACTTTGCTGTTACTATAAAAGTTGTTATTTGCTATAAGAGATGTTGCCGTTGTCCACAAATGGACATGTTGCGTTTGAGTATTTTATCTGCATGTAATAAATTTATCCGCCCGTTTTTCGGGCGGATTTTTATGCTGTTGGGGCGTATTCGCCGAAGATTACACTACGACGTTTTGCCTCTTGTCGCTTTCTTTTACAGGTCGGCATTTACCCCGCCTGGATTCTTCACGCGTTTGCGAACCCTACATCAACACAATCGGCTGCATCCTTTTCGGAATCATCTGACGCCTCTTTAATCTTTGTCGCTGGTCGCCAAAGTGTCCGGTTTTGTAAGAAAAAGGCCACTTTTGTTATTTACGTCTCCCTTATCCTCCCCTTGCGTGCAAAGGGATTTTGCTATAATCGCTGTCTGTTGTCGACTTGTAAGTAATCTTCAAACGAGAAAAACAGGGATCGTTGGACACGCACGGCGGTTACGAGTAAAAAGTGGCGACGGCAAAAAATTTTTGAAAAATGTGAAAAAATTTACGATTTGGTATTGACAAACGCCTGAGTAGTTGCTATAATTAAACAAGAAGCGGCTTTTAAGTGATTCGTAAAGTTGCTTTATATCGCTTGATGTGGCTTATAGTTGGGAAATTGTTTGCTCTGATTGCAAACATCGAGGTTAGTAGAAACTCCGCAAAAACATCTGCCGTTGCATTTAGTTCGAATCACCCGGCAGACAAACCATCGGCTACGACGAACTATTCGCGATGAGACGTAAGTTGCGGCTTATCTCCTCTCTCAACTACAAAACAGTCTACGTTATAACCGTCTCATCGCGCCAATGAAGCAACCTACGTTTTGCCGATAAGATGAAAACAGTTCAACTCAATCACCATCAAAAATGATTGAGGTTGAAGCACCACAATAAGACAGCAAAGTTGTAGGTCTATAACAACCTCGTGTGGCACAAAGTCAAACAGTTGCAGAACGCATAGACTTATGCGCACGCAAAAACGACAACGTCAATTACCAACATACACGAGTTGATCGTGATAGTTACACCCAACTTGTTTAGTGCAAACATAAAAGTAGTAAACACAACCACCAACTTCCGAAGGACAAAAAACTAATTGCGTACAGAGTTTCGCTCTTGCAGTAAACAAAATTCCTTATAAATCCTTAGATTTTTATTTTATCGAGTCTCTCATCGCAGACGAAAGCAAGTTTTACAAGCCAAAAAATTCATAAATTTTTTTGTCGAAATTACTTCAATATACTTGACATAGGTCTCTATTAGTGGTAAAATCATATCGTACCAATCCTTTGGTATAATAAAATAACAGAAGGAGGAATTGATATGATTAATTCCAAAGAAAGAGATTTCAGTCTTTTGAAATTCGATGCCGACAGACTGTCGGCGTGCATGCAAGATCTTGCGCCTCGCCTCGAAGATGTTTTCGACACGATGGAAACGCTTGCGGTTTGTTACGGCGAGTATGGCGACGAGACGATTGCCGCCTGCACGAAGATGCTGTACTTGTACTCCAACATGCTCGCGCAATTTGCAAGCCATGGGGTTGATGTAAAGCTTCCTCCTCGTATTTTGGCTTTACTTGATAAGTTCGGCGAAATCGAACAGACCAAATAGTAAAAGTCCCATAAACCATTGCATTAATCGATTACCCCTCTCTCGCGACTTCGGGTTTGCTCGTGAAACTTGATGATAGTGAGCGGGTCAGACAGCAAAAAGCCCCCTAAATCTCACATTATTGACACTTTCAGATAAGCACAAAGCCCGTGCGTACCTCTCGGTTCTGCACGGGCTTTGTGTAATGTGATGTGATTATTATGGGCTTAATAGTTATTATGTATTTGCAACTTGTTTGCAAGGAGTTGCAGCAGTGGTTACGGGACGGTGTAGTTGCGGGGTGTACGGAGTGCTGCGGGTGTCCTCTGTTGCATTGGCAAAGTTTATAGACAATTACGGGACGACTAATGCACGGGGTTGGACGGAGCGTTGCGGGCGTCGTTTGTGGCAAGTTTGTATATAGAGGTAAGCAATGCGTGGCAAGATTTAGTGGCGTTTTTGTGAGATTTAGGGGGCTTTTCAGAATAGTTGAAGGACGTCTACGAGGACGGCGAAGCCGAGCAGCAGCACCAGACCGACGGTGTGGATGACCGCTTCTATCTTTTTGGGGACGGGCTTGCGGAAGATCATTTCGATGAGGGTGAATACCACGCGCGAGCCGTCGAGCGCGGGGATGGGCAGCAGGTTGAACACGGCGAGGTTTACGCCGATGTAGGCGGCGATTTCGAGCAGGAAACTGAAGCCGCCCAGCCTTATGGCTTCGCCCGTCATGATTACGGTGGTTACCGTTCCGCCCACGGTGTTGAGGCCGAGGACGCCCGTGATGAGTTCGCCCAAGATGGTGAACAGCGTGCCCGCGATGCGGAAGGCGTAAGCGAAGATGCCCGCCAGCGTCCTGAAAAAGCCCGTGTGCACGCGCTGCGCCTGCCAGCGGAATTCCACCGTGGAACTCGTTATGCCGAGGGCGGCCATCACGTCCGTGCCGTCAGCGAGAGCCTCTTTGAGTCCGTCGTCCACGGTGAAGGAATGGGCGTAATATGTTCCGTCCCTGAACAGCCAAAAATATGCCGCGTCGCCCACGTTGAGACCCGTGAGGTAATCCTTTATATCTTCGGTCTCATATATGCGTTTTTCTGCGTAATAGGGGCTTTCTTGCACGGGGCTGCCGTTTTCGCCAAGCACCAGATCGTAGCCCGGGGTGCGCAAACGAAAGAAAGCGTCCCCCTCTTTGAAGCCGTATTTTTCACCCGAGACCGACCCGACGAGCGGGTAGGAAGCGATGCCGAGGGCGCGGCTTGCGGACGACACGTCCGAAGCGTTGGAGTATTCCACGTCCGAGGCGAGGGTTATCTCTATCTCCGTTTCCTTGCCGCCGCGTATAACCTCGGCGGTAACGGTCTCCCCCTTCTTCTTGCCCTTGAGTGCGGAAACGATGTCCGTTTGCAGGTAAACGGTTCTGCCGTCGAGCGAGACTACGACGTCCCCCTCCTGCAGCACGTTTTCTTGCGGCAGGCCGCCGCGCATTTCAAACGGACCCATGAAACTCTGCCCGTATATGCCGAACAGCAGGGCAATGAGCAGGATTGCGAGCAAAAAGTTCATGGCCGCGCCTGCTACCAGCACGATTATCCGCTGCCACGGCTTGCGGTTGTTGAAGGCGGTCGGGGACGCGCTGTCGTCGTCCTCTCCTTCAAAGGCGCAAAAGCCGCCGATGGGCAGCGCCCTTACGGTGAACAGCCTGCCGTCGCTCCCCTTCCTCTTGTATATGACGGGGCCGAAGCCGATGGCAAATTCGGTTATGCCAAAACCGAGCAGCCTGCCCGTGATGAAATGGCCGAATTCGTGTACGGTTATCATGACGAGCAGCACGATTACCGCAAGCAGGATCGAACCCGCGACCGACATGACTTCTTTGAACCGGTTGGTGATGAGGCCGTACACCCCGACAACCAAAAAGACGCCTAAAACGCACATTATCGCGATGAACGCCGAGTCCCGCCCCCTCTTCTTGCCCTTTTCGGGCGGAGCGTTATTTGCGGAAGAATCCCCCTCCTCATTGTCTGTCGGGGCGGGGTTTTCGCCGCCGCTTGGGGTGAGATTTTCGCCGCTTTGGGCGGACGCCCCGCTTTGGGCAAAGGGGTCTTTTACCGTGTTGCCAGAAGGGGCGTTTACGTTTTCAACGCCGCCGCGGGTGTTGGCGGAATCTGCGGGCGGGTTGTCCTGCGGCGCGTTCCGGCGGCGGCCGTCGGCTTCCTGCGGTATGTTGTTGGAATTTTTATCGTTCATACTGTTGTCCGTGATATTTTGTCGGTAATAGCCGTGGCGAGGACGCGGGCGCGTTCGTCCGTGTGTTCGAGCGAGGCGAGCGAAAGGGGCAGCCGTTCGGTCTTGCCCACGACGTCGGATATGACTTCGGCAATGTCGGTGAAGGCGATCTTTCCGTCGAGGAAGGCGCGGACGGCCACCTCGCTTGCGGCGTTCATGGCACAGGGGTAGTTGTCCCCGAGCCTGAGGCTGCCGACGGCTATGTCAAAGCAGGGGAATTTGGCCCTGTCGAGGGGGAGAAATTCCAGCCTGCCGAGGGCGGCAAAGTCCAGCGGCGGAAGGGCGGACGGACGGCGCTCGGGATAAGTGAGCGCAAGCCGGACGGGCTGTTCCATGCTGGGGTACGACATTTCGGCCATGACCGAATTGTCCTCAAATTCCACCATGGAGTGGATTATCGACTGCGGGTGAACCACGACGTCTATCTTGGAAAGGGGCGCTCCGAACAGGTGGTGCGCTTCTATCACCTCAAAGCCCTTGTTGAGCATGGTGGCACAGTCCACCGTTATCTTTTCGCCCATGTTCCAATTGGGGTGGCGCAGGGCGTCTTTTGCCAAAAAGTGCCGCATTTCGCACATTTCAGCGTGCAGAAACGGCCCGCCGCTCGCCGTGAGAATGAGCCTTTTGTAGCCTTTTTTGCAAAAGCCGAGGGCCTGCCAGAGGGCGGAATGTTCGCTGTCAACGGGGATGATTTCGCCATTTTCGGCGGCTTTGGTAACCAAGGCTCCGCCCGCGACCAGCGCTTCTTTATTGGCGAGGGCAACCCTCTTGCCAAGTTCCAGCGCGTGCAGAACAGCCCTGAGACCGCAAAAGCCCGTTACCGCTACGAACACGACGTCCGCGTCCGTTTCCACTGCGCGAATCAGCCCGTCCGCCCCGCCGTAAACGTGCGTTGCGCCTACGTCAAAATCCTCTCCCGCACTTGCGAGACAGGCGACCTTGGGGGAAAATTCAGTTATCTGCCTTTCGAGCAGGGCGCGGTTGGTGTTGGCGGTGAGCGCCGTGACGCACATGTCCTTTTCTTTGCGGATGACTTCGAGCGCCTGACGCCCCACCGAACCCGTGCTGCCCAAAACGGCTATCTTTTTCTTATTCAATATTATATTTATACCTTTGCCGCGTTATACCTTGCTGCGGCTTTTGGGGTTGTGTTGTTGCGTCCGTGATGTATGAATGTGTTTGGTATCCGTTGCCCGTGCGGGTTATAGAATTTGGTGTCCGTTGCCCGTGCGGGTCGGTTGCCCGCCTCAGGCGCTTTCGCTTAGCCCCTCCTCGGGAGAGGCCAAAGTGAGGTTTTTGTGAGATTCAGGGGACTTTTGAGGGTTGCGGCGGGATTTTGGCGGGGTGCGCGGTGTGTCAGGCAAAAGCGATAAGCAGCCTGAAACAAGCAAAAATGACGGGACAGGCAAAGCAGATTCCGTCTATCCTGTCCATTACTCCGCCGTGGCCGGGCAGGATTTTACCCATGTCCTTTATGCCGACAAAACGTTTGAGGGCGCTTTCGGCAAGGTCGCCCAGCGCGGTCATCAGCGCGCCGAGGCCGCCCGCGATGACGTAGAGCCACACGGGAGCCGAACTCCCCGCGGCCGCGCGGTATATAAAGCAGACGGCAACCGCGCCGAGCATTCCGCCGACGAGGCCGCCGATGAAACCCGAAACCGTCTTTTTGGGGCTGAGTTCGGGGCAGAGTTTGCGCCCCTTGACGAGGCTGCCCGTGAAGAAGGCGAAGGTGTCCGCAAACGACGGGGTGACGAACATGAGAAGCAATATTTCGAGTGAATAAATGGGTAAAATATTGCTTTCGGTCATCAGAATTAAAAATATCGACGGATAGAACGTGGCGAGCAGGGCGCACGCCGCACCTTCGGGCGGGACCTTTGGGTAGAGCACGACCATGTACGCGAGTTGCAGCGCGGCGGCGAGCACGAGCGCGTACAGCCCGAGACCGAAGTACGCCGCGGGCACAGTCAGCGCGGACAGGGCGACCGCCGTCCACTTCTGGACGGGCAGCAGTCTGTTGCCGAGCGCCGTTGCCACTTCGTAACTGCCCACGGTGGCAAGCAGCAATATGAGGATTTCAAACAGGGCGGGGTGGACGAACACTTTGAGCAGGAAGAAGCCCGTGACGGCCGCCACGAGCACCGCGCCCGTGATTATACGTTTCAGCATTTTCGGTTTGGGTTTATGATTATGGGTTTGAGTTTCGGGTTTTATGTTGGGGAAGTTTCGGCTCCCCGCTTTGCGGTAATGTGCCGTTTTTGTGCGATTCAGGGGACTTTTGGGGGTGGGAGTGAGCCGAAACGGCGTTGGCGGGACGAGTAATCGGCAAGGGCTGCTTCGATATCCTTGTCCCCGAAATCGGGGAACAGAACGTCGGTAAAGTACAGTTCGGAATACGCGCTCTGGAAGGGCATGAAGCCCGAAAGCCGCTTTTCCCCACCCGTCCTTATAATAAGATCGGGGTCGGGCAGGTCGGCGTAAAGCGCCGAACGGAAGTTTTGCTCGGTTATTTTTTCGCCCGATAGCATTCGGGCGGCACGCAGGATCTCTTCGCGGCCGCCGTAAGCGATCAAAATATTAAGAATAAACGGTTTATTGACCTCCGTCCTCTCCTCGGCGGCGAGACACGCGGCCGCAAGCGAAGGCGGAAGCGCGGATTTTTCGCCCGAGAAGATGACGCGGACGTCGTCCCCGAGCGTTTCTACCGAGCGGGCGAACGCCTCAACACAGCCGAAGATGCCTTGCACCTCGATTGGGGGACGGCGGAAATTTTCCTGACTGAAAGCGTAGAGCGAGACTATCCGAACGCCGCGGTCAAAGAACGCGCGGGCGACGGCGGGAACGCGTTTGGCGCCGAATAAGTGCCCTATTTCGCGCTTTTCTCCCCTATTTTCCGCCCAGCGGCCGTTGCCGTCCATGATGACGGCGACGTGCAGAGGCAGGTTCATCAGACGGTCATTATGTCCTTTTCCTTTTCGGAAGAGGCCTTGTCTATGGCTTCGATCGCCTTGTTGACTTCCTTGTCAACGTCCGTTTCAAAACCCGTGTACTCGTCGTCGGTAAGTTCTTTGTTCTTGTTCATCTTCTTTAACTTATCGAGCGTGTCCCTGCGGATGTTGCGGGCGGCGACTTTGGAGTCTTCTGCCATTCTCTTGACCTGCTTGACGATTTCCTTTCTCCTCTCTTCGGTAAGTTCCGGGAAAACGAGCCTGATGACGGTGCCGTCGTTGGTGGGGGTAAGCCCGATGTTGGCGGCAAGAATAGCCTTTTCTACATTTTTGAGCGTGCTCTTGTCCCACGGGGCGATGACCAGACAACGGCCTTCCTGCACGGACATGTTGCCCACCTGACTTATGGGCGTCATCTGCCCGTAATAATCAACCTGCACCTTGTCGAGAACGTGCGGGTTCGCGCGGCCAGCGCGGATGGTGGTATATTCGCTTTTGAGTACGGAGACGGTCTTGTTGAGCCTTTCGGTGTTTTCCTCGAGTATGAGACCGACTACTTCCATATCTGCTGCCATATTTTTCCCTCCCGTTATTTTGTTTTTCCCCTGCCGAGGGGCGGGGATTTTTTATGTTATCCGCCGACGAATTGGCCGTTTTTGTGAGAAAAAGGCCACTTTTCGGCAAATTTCGGTTTGTTAAGCCCGATTGGAGCGGGGCTTTTTTACTTGGTTTTGTTTGTTAGCCGACGCGTGCGAGCGGGGCGTTTTTGTTTGGTTTTGTTTGGTTAACCGTCCAGGACGTGCGGGGCTTATGATTAGTAAGCCGACGCGGAGCATGCGGGTTGTGATTATAAATGCGGATTATCGGTTGCGGCGGGGCGGGCGGGATTTTAACGGATCCACGTTCCCTCCTGCTCGCCGAGACAGACGCGGACTATGGCGTCGCGGCTGTCCAGCCCGAAGGCGAAGATGGGCGTTTTGTTTTCCATGCAGATGGTTACGGCGGTGGTGTCCATGGCTTTGAGCCCCTTGTTGATGAAGTCTATATAACTGATTTCATCGTACTTTTGGGCCGAGGGGTTCAACTTGGGGTCGCTGTCGTAAATTCCGTCCACGTTTTTGGCAAGAAGCAGAACTTCGGCATTCAACTCGGCGGCGCGGAGTGCGGCCGCGGTGTCCGTTGAGAAGAAGGGATTGCCCGTGCCGCAGGCAAAGATGACAACCCGCCCCTTTTCGAGGTGGCTTATCGCCTTGCGGCGGATGTACGGTTCGGCCACGCGGGTTATTGTGAGCGCGGTCTGCACCCTCGTGGGAACGCCTTTCTGTTCGAGCGCGTCCTGCAGAGCGAGCGCGTTCATGACCGTGGCGAGCATGCCCATGTGGTCGGCCGTGGTTCTGTCCATGCCCGTGCCCTGACGGCCGCGCCAGAAGTTGCCGCCGCCCACGACGATTGCGGCCTGAACACCCATTTCGCGTGCACGAACGAGCTGGCCGACGACGTTTTCTATAAATTCGCCGTCCAGACCGAAGCCCGACTTGCCGGCGAGCGCTTCTCCGCTTATCTTGAGAACTATCCTCTTATACATATAAACCGCCTTGTGTTGAGACGTTTTTGGTTTTTGGGTGTTTATTTGGGTCTGTGCGGGTGGTGGAAGTTGGTGGCTGTGGCGCGTGCGAGTCGTTGCCCACCCCAGGCGCTTCCGCGCCGGCCCCTCCTCGGGAGGGGCCAAAGTGGGGTTTTTGTGAGATTTAGGGCACTTTGGAGGGTCGTTGCCCACCTCAGGCGCTTCCGCGCCAGCCCCTCCTCGGGAGGGGCCGAGGGCGGGTTTTTGTGAGATTTAGGGCACTTTTGTGGCCGTTGCCCACCCCAGGCGCATCCGCGCCAGCCCCTCCTCGGGAGGGGCCGAGGGGAAAAATAATCAACTCCTCGGGAGGGGCCAAGGGGAAAGATTAAACAGTTCCTCCTTGTGAGGGCCAAAGTAACGATATTTAAGTTATCTGTGCGCTTTTACCAGAATTGCCGTCCACAGTGCGGCGGCGATTACGAAGAACACCGCGAGCAGAATCCACGTTACGGCATTGGAAAAGTACAAAACGATTGCGAATGCCGCGACGAACGCCGCCACCGTGTAGATGAAGTGTGCGATGCGTTTGAGGTCTGCGCGGTCGTTTCCTTCCTTGCCGCGGAAGGGGCGCGTTATCAGCGCGTTTGCGCCAAGCCCCAGCGCGGGGATTGCCGCAACCAGCACGAGAAGGGCGGACAGACACAGGAGAATTATTGTAAACGAAAGCATATTACCTCCTGCTTAAAAAACGGGGAACACAAAAATATTCGTGCTCCCGTGAAAAACGATTGTCAAGCCTTCATCTTGGCGACCTGCGCCTCAACTTCTTCGGCAAGATTTTCGGACTTTTTCTGCAAGCCTTCTCCCATTTCGTAACGGACGAAACGCCTGACGGCGATCTTTTCGCCTATCTTGGCGGTGGCCTCTATCACCATCTGTTCGATGGTCTTGGAGGGGTCCTTGACGAACTTTTGGCAAAGCAGGCAGTTTTCTTCATAATAACTCTTTATCCTGCCCTCCACCATCTTTTCGGCTATGTTCTGGGGTTTGCCCTCTTCTATAGCCTGAGCGAGAAGGATCTTCTTTTCATTTTCGAGTATCTCGGCGGGAACGTCTTCCTTGGAAAGATATTCGGGCTTGGCGGCGGCTATCTGCAGCGCGATGTCGTGAACGAGGGCCTTGAACTGGTCGCCGCGGGCCACAAAGTCGGATTCACAGTTGACCTCGAGCAGAACGCCGACCTTGCCGCCCATGTGGATGTAACTGTCCACAATACCTTCGGCGGCTATGCGGCCAGCCTTTTTGGCGGCTTTGGCTATGCCGTGTTCTCTGAGATATTCTATTGCCTTGTCCGCGTCTCCGTCGCATTCGAGCAGGGCCTTTTTGCAGTCCATCATGCCTGCGCCGGTGCGCTCTCTCAGCGCCATTACGTCCTTTGCGGTGAATTCCATTATATTTTTATCTCCTTTATTTATTATTGATATGGTACAATGCGTGGAAGGCGGGGATTACTGCGCCTTGTTTTCGGTTTCCACGGCGGCGGCTTCGCCCTCGGCGTCCGCCTCGGCAGCCTGTTCGGCGGTAACCTCTACTTCCTTCATGGAAGAAACTTCTTCCACATCGTGGTGAACGGCGTCCTCACCCTGGTTGGCTTCGATAACGGCGTCTGCAATTATGGAAGATATGAGTTTTACTGCCCTTATCGCGTCGTCGTTGCCGGGGATTACGTAATCTATGAGGTCGGGGTCGCAGTTGGTGTCCGTGATCGCCACGACGGGAATGCCGAGTTTCCTCGCTTCTTTGACGGCTATGTCCTCATTGTTGGGGTCTACGACGAACATTACGCCGGGAAGTGCGCGCATTTCCCTGATGCCGCCGAGGTTGGCAAGCAGTTTGTCTCTCTCGGTCTTGAGGGCGATGACTTCCTTTTTGGGAAGAAGGTCAAAGTCTCCCATCTTTTCCATGAGGTCGAGTTTGTTGAGCCTGTCTATCCTCGAACGTATGGTCTTGAAGTTGGTGAGCGTGCCGCCCAGCCATCTGGAATTGACGTAATACTGCCCGCATCTTTCGGCTTCCTGCTGGATGGCCTCCTGCGCCTGCTTTTTGGTGCCGACGAACAGCACGGTTTTGCCCTGCTTGACAGAGTCGCACACGAAACCGTACGCTTCTTCTATGAGACCTACGGTAACCTGCAAGTCGATGATGTGAATACCGTTTCTCTCACCGAAGATGTACTTTTTCATCTTGGGGTTCCACCTTCTCGTCTGGTGGCCGAAATGCACGCCTGCTTCAAGCAGCTGCTTCATGGATGTTACTGCCATAAATTTACCTCCGTTTGTGCCTCCCCGCGCCCGTTTTTTTGCGGCTTCTAACCCCGTATGCGAATGAATTTGCGGGGAGCGGAGAGCCGTAAGGCGCAGGTGTGGATTTTATAGCTATAATATTTTAGCACAACAGCGTGATTTTTGCAAGTGAATGAACGCGCTTTCCGCTGTTTTTTATGCCTGCGGGGGTGAAATGTGGCGATTTGCCGTGAGAAAGGCGGTTTTGGGGCGGGCTTTTGAACGGTTTGAGGGTTGTGTTGTTGGACGTGGTTGGTTGTGTTGGTGCATGGGTTGCGTGGGTTGGTGCGCGGGCGGTTGGTGCGGCGAACGGGTTGGCGTGGGTTGATTGGTGCGCGGGTGGCGCATGAAGTTTGGGTTGCCCACCTCAGGCGCTACGCGCCGGCCCCTCCTCGGGAGGGGCCAAGAAGAAAAATAATCAACTCCTCGGGAGGGGCCAAAGGACGACACATGACGAGCGTTGTCGGGATTCGTGTGCCCACCTCAGGCGCATACGCGCCGGCCCCTCCTCGGGAGGGGCCAAGGGCGGGGAGAAAAAAACAAAACAGGGAAATTTATGGTGCGCGGAATGGAAAAACGGGGCAAATTTGGGTTGTGCGGACATTATTTTTTATTTTCGCGGTCAATAGTATTGACTTTTCCTTTTAGAAATTGTAAAATAATATATACGATTATAATCCCATTCGGAGGATAAAATGAAGAAATTTATAACCGCCGCCTGCGTTTTGGCAACGGCGCTCGTAACCCTCTTTTCGGTTTCCTGCGGGAACACTATCAAGGACGGCGTAACGATGAGGTACGCAACCGTGGAACTTTCGTACACGCCCGAAGGTTCGTCCGTGGAAAAAACCGAGAGCATAGTCATTGAAATTTACACCAACTATGCCCCCAACACTTCGGAAAAGTTCATCGGCCTTGCAAACGACGGCTTTTACGACAACACCGTGGTGAACACCGTTGAGAACACGTGGTTCTCCCTCGGCGGCCACACTTACGACGGCACGACGCTCACGCCCAAGACTTCGGGCAGCAAACTCGCGGGCGAGTTTTACAACAACGGATTCAGGGGTAACAAACTCGGAATCAAGAAGGGCAGCGTGCTCATGTACCACCCCTACCGCAACAACGTTGACGACATTGCCGACTGCTACGACGGTGCCGACTGCCGCTTTACAATCTGCACTTCCACCACGGGCGAATACAGCACGGTGGAATACTGCGTGTTCGGCATGATTGAGGACGAGGACGATCTTAAGGTCCTTGACGAAATTGCCGCCCTGCGCGACAGGAGCACGGACGATTCGTCCGATGAAAACACCGATACTTACAGGTATTATTACGCGGGCGGTCTCAGGGACGTGATTACCAAGTACCTCGTAACGGGCGACGCCGACGCGGGCTACACCATGACGCGGCTGGCCGTGGAAAAGGACCTTGAACTCGACGACCTCGTTGACATAATCAACGGAGAGGACGGCAACATAGGCCCCATGGACAACGAGGTTTACACCGAATTCCTTGAAAAAGCAGCCCCCGTCATCTCGGCGATATCTTCGAGAAATTCCGAATATTTCTACTTCCTCCCCTGGTCCACCGTTACCGTCAAGTCGGTAAAGATAACCAAGTCCATCTGATATTTTAAGCACGAAAGCGTCGGTTCTGCCGGCGCTTTTTTGTTTTGCTTTTGGGTGGAACGGCTTGGAAAACCGCGGCGGGTTGTAGGCGTTGTGGTTTCGGAGAAACGGTTTGCGCGTTTCCTTTTGAGAGAACGGTTGGAGAGGCGTTGTGGTTTTTGGGAAACGATTGGAGAGACCGCGGCGGGTTTGGGGGGGGCTTGTTGCGTAAGGAGAAAGCGCGGCGGACGGGCTTGCCACAAAGAGCCGAAAAAATAAAAAAGCCGCCCGAATCGCACAAAAACGGCCGCTTTTGCGGAACATAACCGTTGCCGTTTGCAATGAAAAACCGACGGCTTACAAGGCGCCGCGGGACGAAAAAACTATGACTGAAAGGTGCCGCGGGACGGTAAACAGATAACCGAAAGACGTTATAGAGATAAAACCGCTAACCTAAGAGCACCGCGGGGCGGAAAACCCATGGCTGAAATGTACCATGAGACGAGGAACCTATGGTTGAAAGGTACCATGAAGCAGGAAACCTATGGCTGAAATGTGTTATAAAACGGGAGACGGTTGAGTAAAAAGCCGCCCGAATCGCACAAAAACGGCCAGAATCGCACAATATGCCCCGCAAGACGCGCGAGGAAAATACGCATAAACAGAATAAAAAATCATACAGACACAAAAAAGAGGAAGCAGGGCTTCCTCTTTTTTAGTTTTGTGGTTATTATTCCATGACGGCGCATTGCCGACGGCCGACAAGATAGACTTATTCCATAACATCATTGCAATGCAACGGGCAACCTTATTCTATCGGCGGGGTGTTGAGTGTGGATAGATAGGCATATTCCGTCGGCGGGGTTACACACAAATGGATAACCTTATTTCATGGTGACGGGGTATCGTGGAACGAAAACACCGACCGAAAAGCCGCCTGAATCGCACAAAAACGGCCTAAAACGCACAATTTGCCCCGCAACACGCGCGGGGAAAAACACGCAAACCAGAATGAAAAATCACACAGAGGCACAAGGACAGCGCGGGGAAAACGCAAAGATACGCGGAAAAATAACGAGAGAAATACGCAAAAAGAGAACGGGGAAATCAGACAGAAACACAAGAACAGCGCGGAAAAAATACGCAAAAAAAGAACGGGGAGATTAGGCAGAAACACAAGAACAGCGCGGGAAAAAACAGAATGGAGAGATTACACAGACACGAAAAAAGAGGAAGCGAGGCTTCCTCTTTTTTGCGTTGTGGTTATTATTCCATGACGGCGGTGGCGCCGGCTTCCTTGAATTTGGCAACCATCTTTTCGGCATCTTCCTTGGGAACGTTTTCCTTGACGGTGCCGAGACCTTCGACCATCTTCTTGGCTTCGACAAGGCCGAGACCCGTGAATTCGCGGACGACCTTGATGACGTCTATCTTCTTGTCGCCAATCTCTTTGAGTACGACGTTGAACTCGGTCTTTTCTTCTGCGGGAGCAGCGTCTGCAGCAGCGGCGGCGGGGCCTGCAACGGCAACGGCGGCTGCGCTTACGCCAAATTCCTCTTCTATAGCCTTGACGAGGCTGTTAAGCTCGAGTACGGTCATGGATTTGATCTCTTCGATCATCTTTGCTATATCTGCCATTTTTTAATATCCTCCGATAATTTTTTGTTTGTTTGGGTGGGGCTTAAGCCTCCTGTTTGTCCGCAACCGCCTTGAGGGCGACGGCGAGACCTGCGATGATGGACTGAAGAACGCCTGCGCACTTTGCGTACAACTCTTCCTTGGAAGGAATTGCTGCCAGAGCCTGAATGCCCTTTGCATCCATGTAAGACCCTTCTACATAGCCGCTCTTGATGGCCATCTTGTTGTACTTTTTGATTCCGTCCGCAACCACTTTGGCCGACGACGTTTCGTCCTTGCCGAACGCAACTGCCGTGGGACCGTTGAGATCGCTGTCGAAATCGGTTATGCCGAGTTCGTTGAAAGCCTTGCGGACAAGCGTGTTTTTGAGAACTTTGTACTCAACGCCCGCTTTTCTGAAAGCCGACCTGAATTCGGTATCTTCGGCGACGGTGAGACCGGAATAATTGATGAGAACGATGGACTTGGCCTGACCGATCTTGCCCTTGATATCCTCTACGGCTTGCTTTTTGGCCTGCACGTTAGCCGACTCTTTCTTTTCGTGTACTGTAGCCGACAAATCCGTTACCTCCTTTTATTTTTTGCCTTGAAAAATGCCCCTGCACGAGGGTGCAAGGGCATGGAAAAACCGTTTTCCTTTTCTGCCTTGTAACCTCGGCCGGCTGCCTTGCGGCATTTGATCTTGCGAACCTGCTTTCTACGGCTATTTTCAACAGCGTATAAATTATATCAGTTTTTTGGTATTCTGTCAACCGTTTTAACGGTGATTACAGAGTTTTGTTGTTGACCTTTACGCCGGGACCCATGGTGCTGGAAAGAGATATGCTCTTTACGTACTGGCCCTTTGCGGCCGACGGTTTGGCCTTGAGTATCGCGTCCATGAGGGCGCGGTAGTTTTCGAGAAGTTTTTCCTTGCCGAAACTCTTTTTGCCGATGGCGCAGTGGATGATGGCCGTTTTGTCCAGCCTGTATTCAACCTTACCTGCTTTGGTGTCGGCAATGGCCTTTGCCACGTCCATGGTAACGGTGCCCGACTTCGGGTTAGGCATGAGGCCTTTAGGACCGAGGAGTTTACCTATGCGGCCGACGACGCCCATCATGTCGGGCGTGGTGATGACCACGTCGTAATCGAACCAGTTTTCCTTTTGGATTTTGGCCACTATCTCTTCGGCACCCACGTAATCGGCGCCTGCTGCAAGCGCCTGATCGGCCTTTTCACCCTTGGCTATGACGAGGACTCTCACCGTCTTGCCCGTTCCGTTGGGGAGAACGAGCACGCCGCGGACCTGCTGGTCTGCCTGACGGGGGTCTACGCCCAGCCTGGTGTGGAATTCTATAGTTTCGTCGAACTTGGCCTTGGCCGAGTTGAGGACGATGTCCATCGCCTCGTCAACTTCGTACTGTTTGCTGCGGTCGAACGCCTTGATACTGTCGGCGTATTTTTTTCCGTATTTCATTATTAAAAGATTCCTCCTTGTGGTATTTACGGGTCTGACCCTCCCACATTATATAAATTTATTCTACGACGGTTATGCCCATGCTCCTCGCGGTGCCTGCTACCATGCTCATGGCAGATTCAAGCGACGCGGCGTTCATGTCTACCATCTTCATCTCCGCTATTTCCTTGACCTGGGCCTTGGTGATCTTGGCAACCTTGTCCTTGTTGGGACGGGCGCTGCCGCTCTCTATTCCGCAAGCCTTTTTGATGAGGACGGGTGCGGGCGGAGTTTTGAGAATAAACGTGAAGGAACGGTCCTGATAAATAGTGATCACGACAGGGATTATGTAGCCTGTCTGATTGGCCGTTTTAGCGTTGAATTCTTTGGTGAAACCCGGAATGTTGATACCGTAAGGACCGAGCGTAGAACCTACGGGAGGTCCCGGGGTTGCTTTTCCGGCATTCAGTTGCAGTTTGACGACTGCAGTTACCTTTTTTGCCATAAAAAATCCTCCATTTGTGGTTTTTGCGAGGCGTATGGATGTATTTGCGCCTCTCCCACACAGCGGAACGGGGTTGTTCCGTTCCTTATATTAAGCGGGATTGCTCCCCTCTTAAACCGTTTTGCGGGGATTGCTCCCCTTTACTTTATATAAAGGTGTCCCGAACGGGGCTGCCCTTTCTTAAACTTTATAACAGGTGCGCCCTTGTTGTTTATTCACCCGGCGGCGGACGCAGGAAAAGACGATTAGAGAAGCGTTATCTTTTCCACGTCTATAAATTCAAGGTCAACCTCGGTCTCACGGCCGAACATTTCCACCTTGGCTTTGAGTTTCTGGGTGGTGTAGTTAAGTTCTGTAACTACGCCGACAAAACCTTCCAGCGCGCCCGTGACGACCTTGATGCTGTCTCCAACGGCGAAATCCACAGCGTCCACCTTGGTTTCCAGCCGCATACGCTTGATTTCCTCGTCCGTGAGGGCGAGCGGACGGCCTTGCGGACCGACAAAACCCGTAACCCCTCTCGTGTTGGTGATGAGGTACCAGATGTCGTTGGAATAGATGAGCTTGAGGAACACGTAGCAGGGGAAAACCTTTCTGTCCACTACCTTCTTCTTGCCGTTTTTGCCTTCCACGATGTCCTGATACATGGGAATGCGTATTTCGAGAATCTGATCGCCGAGGTTGTTGTTTTCTATGATCTTTTCAAGATTGGTCTTAACCATTACTTCGTAACCGGAGTAAGTGTGTATGACGTACCACCTTGCCAATTCGTCCATTAGTCTCAACCCCGATTATTTGAGCAGATTTACTATTGCGGAAAGCCCCCAGTCCATGAGCGTTATTGCAACGAGGAAAACGGCGACGACGGCGATGACCACGCCCGTCTGTTTTACCACTTTACCGAACGTCGGCCACGTTACCTTTTTGAGTTCCGAGAATACTTCCTTGATCTTTATGCCTATCCTTTTGAAGAAGTTGGGCTTTTTGTTGGTTTTTTTGACCTCTTTCTTTTCGACGGCCTTATTTTCCTTTTCCATGAGGATTCCTCCCGCCGCTTATGGGCGTTGCCACTCGGGCTTACTTAGATTCTTTGTGTACGGTGTGCTTTTTGCAGAAAGGACAATATTTGCTGACTTCGAGTCTGTCGGGTGTGTTCTTCTTGTTCTTGTAGTCGTCGTAATTCCTCTGCTTGCATTCGGTACACGCCAAAGTGATCCTTGTTCTTACACCTTTTGCCATTGTTCAAGCCATCCTAAAAAATTAACACCCCCGTGGAGTGCCTATTGATTGTAACATATATATATAATAATTGTCAAGCGTTTTTTCGGGAATTTTCAGAAATTGCAAAATCTGCGCCCTGCGGGCAGCGCGGCGGCCTTGCGTGCGGGCGGTTTTATCGCGGGAACGGGTGAAAAACGGGCTGTTGCGCGGGTGTGAGAACGAATGAGGAGAGAAAGGCGGCGGGGCAAATGAAGGAGTTGACAGTTGAGCCGCGGCAGGGATTTGGGCTTGCCTGCGCGTTTGCGGCGGGTCTCTCCCCTACATCCAAGCGAATACACAAACGCGGGAAATCGCGGAAAGAGCGGGTGGCGGAGCAGCGCGCGGGTCTCTCCCCTGCATCAGAGCGAACCGCAGGCAAAAACGCCGAAAGGACGGGCAAAGAGAAAAATGCAGGGAAAAACGCGGAAAGAAAGAACGGCAGGATTATTGGTCCTGCCGTTCGTCCATGAAAGGAAAAAATTGTTATGATTAACCCTGCAAAGAACGTGAAAACCTGCAGAGTTACTGTGAGCAGATGGGCTGCCGAGGGGAGCGCCGCTTATTCTTCGGCGTCGGAAAGAGCCGCTTCGTCAAGCGTGTTGCCATTGGCAAGGTTTTCCTTATAGATATTTTCCATATCTATGATGTAGTCCTGCGGTTCGTACTTCTGGTTTGCCTTAAGCCCGCAAGCCGTGGCGGTCTGGTCTATGAGGCGCTTTGCGTATTTGAGCGCGCGGCCCGACTTGACGCGGATGAGCACGGGGACCTGAACGTAAGGCTTTTTGAAGGACTGGTCCTTGCAGTGGTACTTGGGGTCCACGTCGTCGAGGTTGAGGTTGCAGTAAACCTTGAGCGTCCTGCCCGCGAGACCGAACTTGACAAACTGGATTCTGCCGCTGTTGAGGCTGTCGAACTTTTTGGAGATTCTCGACTTGACCTTCTTGTACTGCATGGCGTAGTTTTTAAGTTCGTTGTAACGGTCTTGCGTGATTTCGTCGGCATAGACGATCTTGAAGTCGAACGGTTTGGCCGGGGCGCGCTGTTTTTTGGGAGCGGCGGGAACTTCCGCCACTATCTCCTCGACAGGCTCGACGACGGGTTCTTCGACAGGTTCCTCGATGACTTCGGCCACCTCTTCGAGAATGACCTCTTCCGGTTCGACATAAGTCTCCGCCGCGGCAACCTCTACGAACTCTTCGGGTTCTTCGGGCTGCGTAAGGAGAACAAATTCTTCAATGGCCGCAATTTTCATCTTGGATAACATAATTCCTAACCTCTTTGACAAGACTTGCTCGAAAAGGGACCGCCCCATAATCGAATACGGTTATATTATAATATAAATTTTGCGAATAATCAAGCGATAAACGCCCCTTTTCAAAGATAAAGTGTGTAATTTACGTGAAATTTTCCCGAATTTACGCCTTTCGGGGGTAAAAAACGGGTTATTCGTGAGTTTCAGGGGGCTTGTGCGCTTTTTTGGCAGCGTACACGGCGGTAAGCGCGACGACCCCCGCGAGCGCCGCCGCGAGGCACACCGCAACGATGAATGCGGGCCTCGGGGGCGTTAAAAGAGAGGCGGCAAAGTCGCCGAAAGCGGCCGTTTTATCCGATTTGCCCACGGATACCACGCGGCGCACCGAATCTTTGCCGTCCGTCGCCACGAGAACGACCAAAAGGTCGCCCCCGCCCGCCGTCCAGCGGCACAGCCTTCCGTCCGAAACCCCGTAAAACACAGTTTCCCGACGGGTTTTGCCCGAGACGACGTCCTTTTCGGAAGGCAGGTAGCCGAGCGCTTCGTCCGCACAGACGCGCCCCGTCTTTTCAAGCGCCATGATGTAGACCTTTCCGTCGAAGGGCTGCCATTCCACGGCCGCCGCCCTGCCGCCGGCCACCGAAACGGCCTGCGGGGCGAAGGACGACGTGGCGAGAGGCTTGGCTTTCTCCTCGCCCGTGGTAAGGGTGAAAGTGTAACTCCCGTCTGCATTTTTAATGATATTTGTCAAGGATATGCCGTGCGTGTCGCCGAGGTATGCGGCGTCCCCTTCCTCCACGGTAAGGCCGAGGCTGGCGGTGAGCATCAGGCGGATTTCGGGTTCGCCGTACATGTTGCCGTAATCCTGAGACGACGGACCCGAGGGACCGATGAAGGCGTTTTCTTCCTCAACGGCGGTGAGGATGAGACCGTGGGAGGACAGCGACGCGTCAAATCCTTCGTTCCCCCGCGCTTCAACCATGAAATATACGTGTTTTTGTGCGAAATCGGCGGGTATTATCCTGACGGCCTGCAGTTTGCCGCGGGTTACGGGCGCCAGCGTGAAGGTTCCGCCCGACGAGGCGGACGCCACCTCTTCACCCTCTTTGAGCCAGCCGAGTTTCATACGCAGGTAACTTAGGGAGAACTGCGGAACGGCGTGCGGGTCCTGCCCCATGAGTTCGAAGTCGCCGAGGTTGAAGTCGGACGGGCTTTCGTAAGAATAATAATCGGCAAGGCCGAGCACGTGGCCGTATTCGTGGCAGATGTCGCCGACGGGCGCAGAAGCGGGAAGGATGAGATAGGCCCCCGCCACGGAACCGCAGACTTCGGGCACGGCGAGTTCGGCCGCGGGGTCGCCCGCAAAGTAGCCCTGCGGGACGTGGTAGGTGTTTTCTATATATTCGCCGTAAGCGTAAAATTCGCTCTTGTGCGGCCAGAGGATGTCCTGAGCGGGGTCGTCCATCTCCGCGTCGAAAACGAACAGGATTCCGTCGGCAACGCCGTCCCCGTTTCCGTCGGCGCCGTCCTTGCCGCCGCAGCCATTGCCGCGGCCCTTGCCGAGGTCTGCGAGGGAAAGTATCTTTCTAACAAGGCGCTGTTCGGTCATGAAGGCGTCCACGTTCTTCTTGCCGTCCGTAACCGTATTGTCGTAGCCCGAGCCCGAGAGGAAGGCTTCCTCCCCCTCTTCGAGAACGACCGAGGCCGCCCGTCTTGAAGTCAGGCGGAGTTTGCCAAGACTTTCGGCGGCGAAGAAGGAGGCGACTCCGCCCTCTCCCGTCAGTTTGTGCATGAACTCCTCCGCCTTCTCCTCGGGAAAGGGCTGCCCGCCGAGGCCGACGAACACCACCGTATTCACCATGGCCGTCCCCTCTCCGCCCGACGCGCAGCCGCACGGAAACACCGCCGCGGCGGCCGCCAGCGTGAGGAGCAAAGCGAGCAATCTTTTGAGCGAATAATGTTTCATGATAAATATCTTAACACAATTTTAAGAATAATTCAAGCCAATGGCGGTATTTTATTTGCATATCGCAAATATTTGTGCTATAATTTCAACAATAATGCGTCAAAGAGTACAAACCGCCTCGTTGCGGCCGCCCGGTCGGGCGTTCCTGCCTGTTGGTGAATGCGCTGGCTTGCGGGCGTTTCTGCTTGCGGGCTTCCGGCTTGTGAACGGGCGCTGCGGTTTGCGAGCGGCGGCTGCGTGTTGACAAGGCGCACCGAATGCGGCGGCTGTACGAGCACACAAGGCGACGGCGATTGTACGCGGCGCGGAAATTACAAAGGAGGGAAACGACATGGTTACTAATCTGGAAAACTTCAAAAGAAGGCTGGCGGCGGGTTCGGTTGTGATGCCGCCCTCGAAGATGAGGTTCTACTCTTCACCGGGAATAGAGGAAATACTCGGCGGGCGTCCTTACTGCGGACGCGGCAAGTCGATAGTTGCCGCTATAGATATGGATATGGCGGCGTGCGTCGTTCCGCTCGGCGGAAGGATAGAGATCATCACCGAAGAGGCGGACAGGGTCATCGTGGACCTTTCCGACCTTTCGCCGAGGCAAGAAGAGCGCGGCACGCCCGCGGCGATAGTGCGCGGAGTGGTGGCCGAGATGGCCGCGCGGGGCTATTCGGTTGACGGATTTATGGCCTTTGTCAATTCTGCCATACCCGTGGGCGACGGACACGCGCCCATGGCCGCGTTTGAAATGCTGATTACCGAAATACTCAACGACATGTACCTGTCGAGCATGCTTTTGATTGATGAAAAGGTTGAGATCTGCTCCCGTGCGGGCAGCGGGTTTTACGGAAGCGGCGGCGGCATTCGCGAACGCGCGGGCGCGGCTTACGGCGGCCTGACGGCGACGGACGCCACCGCGGAAGGACAGTTTGCAAAGAAACTCCCCCTCCACGGCGGGTACACGGTGTTTCTGACGAGCGTTCCCGGTTTTACGGCGGGCGCAGAGGGAGAGACCGTGGCCGACCTTAAAGAAGCGGCGGCCATGTTTGGCAAGGACTGCCTGTACGACGTGGACGGGGCCGAATTTTTCTCCTCCATCCATCTTGCCAAGGGGCGCATTTCCGACCGCGCTCTTTTGCGGGCCACCCACTTTTTCAAGGAGGCCGAACGGGTGGAAATTGCAGAAAAAGCCCTTGAATCGCACAATATCGCTAAATTTTTCGAGACGGTGAACGCGGCGGGAGACTCGGAAAAATGTCTTGTGAGAAACTTTGGAGAAGACGGCGGGCGGGCCGTTTCGGTGGCCGCGGAAATTTCCGCCGCGCTCAACCCGAACGGCGCGCAACGGCTGCACGGCGAAGGGTTCACGGGCAAACTTACTGCCATAGTGCCCGACTGCGACGCGGCCGCCTACCAAGAAAAGATGACCGAGGTTTACGGAAAGGAGAACGTTTCCGCCCTGAAACTCAGGGAAATCGGCGCGACCCGCGTGGACTCAATTTTGCTTTGATGTTTGCGCCCGCTCGGGCCTTGTGCCCGGGCGGGCTTTTGTTTGTGTCTGTCGTTTGCGGGCTTTGCGAAGTTTGTGCCCGGGCGGGCTTTTGTTTTTGTCGGGCGGTAAAAATGCCCCGAGGACAGAAGAAAAGAGCGGGTTGTTCCGCTCTTTTTTTGTTGCTTTGGGGCAGACGATGTTTGCAAATGGCGTGTGGCGGGTTGCGTTTGGCGTTGGTTTACAGGCGGGGTCGGCTTGCAAAAATGTGCCGATAATGTGCGATTCAGGGGGTTTTTGCGGTCGGTTGCCCACCTCAGGCGCTCCGCATCGGCCCCTCCTCGGGAGGGGCCAAGGTAAGATTTTGAGATTCAGGGGGGTTGTGGTCGGTTGCCCACCTCAGGCGCTCCGCGCCGGCCCCTCCTCGGGAGGGCCAAGGTAAAGTTATGTGCGATTC
Source organism: uncultured Clostridia bacterium (assembly GCA_947627065.1). Taxonomy (GTDB): domain Bacteria; phylum Bacillota; class Clostridia; order Christensenellales; family Borkfalkiaceae; genus RGIG3732. The sequence goes on along the minus strand of CANQUN010000004.1, from coordinate 37,143 downwards.
AGGGGGTTTTTGACTTTTCACGCCAGGCGACGCGATGTTCGAGAATGGCAAAGAACGCGGCTGCGGCGAGGGCGGCAAAGCCGAACACGGCGAGATAAGTGAGCGGCACGCGGTTGGCCTTTTTCTTGTCGAAGGACATGAGGACGGCCCTGCTTCCGTCCGTGCGGGCGGGCTGGCCGCGGAGGACTGCGTTGAGGGCCTCGATTTCGGTGTACATGGCGGGGCTGGCGTATTCTTTGCCTTCTACGGTAAATATTATTTCAAAGCAGCCGTCGCCGAACAGGGCGGGCGCGCCGAGCCGATAACCCGTGCATTCGGCCTGAACGTCCCGTCCCTCTTTCCGTATTCTATCGAGGGCGGAGTTGGAGATCAAACCGGGCAGGGACAGCCCCAGCCCCACCGCGACGAGCAGGGCGACGATTGCCGCCGCCGTTATAATCCGCGTTTTTCGGGTGAAACGAATCTTCATATTTTTATTATAACACAGCCGTCCTTTCAAGTCAACGGGTATTATTCCCCGTGAAATATTTATACTGTTTTTATGAAACTTACGGGCGAATACCAAAAAGACGTCGAGAGCGTCCAAAAAATCCTGTCGAGCGACGACGTGATAAGTTTTGAATTCCGCGCGGGCGGCAGGCGGGCAACCGTGCTGTACGTCGATTCCATCTCCGACAAAGACATGCTCGGCGAATGCGCAATACGGCCTTTATCTCACTTTAACGGGCAGTTTTCGCTTGAAAATCTCGCCGCGGCGGTGGAGGTTGCAAACGTCAAGACGGGCGGCGACGCCAAGGAGTTTGCCGCCGAAGTGCTTGGCGGAAGTCCCGCGTTCATCGTGGAGGGCGTGGCGGGTTTCTTTGCCTGCGACCTTAAAAAATTTGAGGTGCGCGCGGTGAGCGAACCGCCCCTGCAGACGGTCATCAAAGGCCCGAGGGAAGGGTTTAACGAGAGCATAAAGACTAACCTGTCGCTCCTTCGCCGCAGGATAAAGAGCGAACATTTCAAGGTGAAAAACCTGTCCGTGGGCAGGGTTTCGGAAACGGCCGTGTCGGTTGTGTACATCGATTCCATAGCCGACGAGCATCTTGCAACGGAGATTTTTGAAAAGCTGAAACAGATTGACATCGACTGCATACCCGACTCGTCCTACCTTGCCAAACTGCTGTGCAAGCACAAGGCGTCGCTCTTCAAGCAGGTGAACACCGCCGAAAAGCCCGACGTTGTGGCGGCGCGGCTGATGGAAGGACGGATTGCCGTGATTGCGGACGGTTCGCCCATTGTATTGACATTGCCGTACCTGCTCATAGAAGATTTTCAAAACCCCGAGGACTACTATGCGATGACCCTCCGCTCCAACTTCACGAGGTGGATTCGCATTGCCGCGGTGGTCATGGCGGTGCTTTTACCCGCGTTTTACGTGGCTTCTCAACTCTTTCACCTGCAATTCATCCCCTTGAACTTTTTACTCACTCTCATCAACAGCATAAAGGGAATCCCCATGTCACCGAGTTTTGAGATGTTTTTCATTCTATTGATATTTGAAATTCTCAACGAGGCGAGCATCCGCATGCCGAAGTACGCGGGAATGGCCCTTTCGGTGGTTGGCGCGCTGGTGCTTGGCGACACCGCCGTGCGGGCGGGCATCGTCTCTTCCCCCGCCATACTCATCATGTCGCTGAGCGCGATCAGCCTGTACACCGTGCCCGAACTCGTGGAGACGCTTTCCACCATAAGAATAGTCCTCCTGATCATCGCGGGTGCGGCGGGCGTTTACGGAATTATCCTTGCGGTGGCGGCCCTCGTGGTATATCTTTGTTCGCTGGAAAACTTCGGCACTCCCATCCTCGCCCCCTTCGCCCCGCTCGTGCCCGGGGATTTGAAGGACACATTTTACCTCGGCTTTCTTTCCGAAATGGAGTACCGCCCCGCCAGCATAGGTCAAAAAAACGCAAGAAGATACCGCGCGGCGAAAGGAGAAAAGTGATGTGCGCCACAAAAAAACAACTGTGCATGCTGCTCGTAACGCTCATACCCGCTTCCAAATTTCTCATTCTGCCCGCGCTGTACGCGGGGCTTGCGGGGCAGGACGCGTGGTTTGCCGCCCTCGTCAACTTTTTGGCCGACGGGCTGCTGCTTGCCGCCTGCCTCTTCTTTGTAAAGCGGTTTGAGGGGGACACCTTCTACGACGTTCTGGAGCGGAGCCTCGGGCGCGTTTTTGCAAGGATTGTCTTTTTCCTCTACGCCGTGTACTTTTTGCTGAAAGCCGTCGTGCCCGTGTTTGAACAGCGCGACTACACCGAGACCACGCTTTACGAAACGTCTCCTTCGGTCCTGACTTTCATGCCCTTTTTCATAGTCTCGCTCTACCTCTCGCTCAAAGGGCTTAAAGTTATGTCCCGAGTCGGGGAGATAATGTTTTGGTTTACGGTGGCGGGCTTTTCGCTTACGGTGTTCCTCTCGGTGGGAACTTTCCGCCCCTACTACCTGCTTCCTCTTTTGAAAAACCCCCTGAATCGCACATTATCGGCCATTTACAACGCGGCGATATGGTACGGGCAGCCCATCGTCGTGCTGTTTTTGGCGGGCAGAATCAAAAAGGAAAAACACTTTTATCTGTCGGTTGCAATTACCTTTGCTGCAACCGCGCTGTTTAGCGTTTTTGTGTTTGCGCTGTTCACGGGGATTTACGGCGACATTGCCGTGAGGCAGATTTACGCCATTGCCAAGATGACCAAATATTCCATCGCACTGTCAAACGTGGGCAGGTTTGACTACGTGGCGTCGCTGCTCATCAACTTTGCGTCCGTGCTGTCGCTGTCCGTGCCCGCGGTGTTCTCGGCAGATTGTCTGAAAACGGCCTTCGGGTGGAAGGGCGGACGGCTTGCCGCGTTTATAGTCAACGGCCTACTCATAGCGGCGGCGCTCGTCTTGCGCACCTGCCTGCAGTCGCTCATCGCCGCGTTTGAACGATACTTTACGCCGTTCATGCTCGTGTTCGCCTATCTCATACCCGCGGCGGCGCTATTCGGGAGGAAGAAAGATGAAACGGTTTCTTAATAGTAAAATTCTCATAATCCTCACCCTCATCACCCTCGTACTGTATCTGAGCAACGATTTTACGCTGATAGATATCAAAGAAACGGCGATAATCGTGGAACTCGGCATAGACAAGGACGGGGAGAATTACGAAGTGTCTGCACAGATTGCCGTGCCCAAGGCGGGCGAACAGGCGGCGGGTAGCGCGGCCGTTCTGACGGGGCGGGGCGAAACGCTGGGGCTTGCGATTGAGGATATCGGCACGCGCACGGGCTGGTACCCCAACCTGTCGTTCTGCAACGTCATCATCTTGGGAAGCGAGGTCATCGGGGAAGGCGTGATGAACAGTGTGGATTATTTTGTGCGGAACGTCCGTCTGCAGGACACCGCCCAACTGTGCGCCGCAGAAGGCAAGGCGGGCGACGTGCTCAGGGCGGCCTCTCCCCTCGACGATTTTTCTGCGCTTTCGCTCTACAAGATTCTCGAAGCCGACGCACGCTCCTCTTCCAACGTCTCCATCGCGAGCCTCAGGGAATTTGCCATGGGGTATTATTCGGCAAGCGGGTTTTCGCTCATGCCCCTCGTCAAGATGGTTAACACCCAAGGCGGGGCGGACGATGAAAGCGGACAAGGCGAACAAAGCCAAGACGGGCAAGGACAGGCGGCGTTTTACGGAACGAACGAACGGAACGGAGTTGACGGCGGCTGCCGCGTTTGCGGTGTTGACAATGCGTGCGTTTGCGGCGATTGCGGCGGGCGTTCGGCTTGCGAAAAAGTGCAAGAATGCGGCGTTAATGTGAGAAATAGGCCACTTATTGAAAATTCAGCGTCCCGCGCGACGGGCGGTCCGCAAGCGGAAAACACGGCTTTCGTGCCGCTTGCGGCGGAGACGAGGAAGAGGAGAAACGCGGGTTCGCTCCCCTGTGCGGCGGACGACAGTCAGGGCGGAAGTCAGGGCGAGGACCAAGGAAAGGAAGCGGGCAAACTGTACGACGCGACTTCTACGCTCCTGTTTGAAAACGGCAAACCCGTGGGCGTGATGGACGGCGAACACACCGTGGTTTACAACCTGATAAAGCACAAGAACGGGGTTACTTACGTGGAAATTTCGGGCAGCGAGTACATGGGAAAGAAGGCCGACGTCTTCCTTTCTCTCAACGACAATTGCGGCAAAATGTCGCTGAAGATGGAGAACGGCCGCCCCACGCTGTACATCGGCCTGAAAGTGTTTGCCAAAATCGAGGACACGACGGTTACCGTGCCGCCCGGCAAGCCCGCGAGCAGTTACGTGGTGCCCGACAACGTTCTCAGGGATGCCGAAACCTACCTTGCGCGAATCGTGTACGAGATCTTTGAGGACAACCGCGCCCGCGGGTGCGACGTTTTTGAAGTGAAAGACAGGCTCTACCGCACCTGCAACAGATATTACGAGGCGTACAAGGACATAATATTGCAAAATACCGCCGTGCGCGTTTCGGTTACGGCGGAAAGTTACAGCTGACGCTGCATGGAAAAAATGCCCGTTTTTGTGAGATTTAGGCCACTTTTTGAGAAAATGTGCTCCGTCGGGACAGCCGAATTTCGTGTGTAACCGAGGCGTTTTGCGTACGTGTTTTTTGGTAGTGTGCGGCGATTGCCACAGGGTAATCGCCGCACGGAAAACGACGGAAATGACAAAGCCATGCCCGCGTTACATTTTTAGGTCAATATTACAACTTTATTTTCCATATAGTTTACGGATTTGGAAATAAACAGAAAAATCTGTGCGTTTCAGGCGATTATTCCGCCGTCTGCGGCGCGCACGCCCGCCGATTTCACGCTGCGGGCGTTGAGGCGAATCTTCACCCCTATCCCGCCGCGGATGGGTATCATTTCGATTTCGGGAGTCGAGCACATTTCAAAATAACCCCGTAAAACGCAGGTTAAATCGTATTTCAGCATTTTTTCGGCGTCGGCGGAAACGTTTTTGCGGTCGCCTTCGATGACCGATCTTATACGGGCAAGGTCGTTTTCGAGTCGTTTGGTTTTCATGATTTTCTCCTTATAATATGCGCTTGAGTTTGCGGCGGATGCTTCCGAAAAAACCGAGGTATCGGCTTTCGCAATCGTACAGCCGAGCCTTGCCCGTGTGAACGTTGGACGCGAGCATGGAGAACGCGCGGCCGCTTCTGCCCCGCCCCAAGGTCATGCCCGAAACGATTCCGTCGTCCTCGGGAATGACTCCCGCAAGGTCGGTTTTGAGAAGTTCGGCAATTTCTTTAGGCTTCAGTATCTCTCCGTCCGCGGACAGGTCGCCGCGCATTTTGTTGACTATAATACGCGGACACTTTTTAGTTTCACTTATTATATTGACCACCTTATCGGCGTCGCGAATGCTTGAGATGTGCGGGGTTATGACGACCAGCGCCTCGTTGCAGCAATTTACCGCACGGCGGAAACCCGCGTCCACCCCGGCGGGACAGTCGAGGAGAACGTAGTCGAACAGGCGGGACAGTTCGTTTATCACGGCCTGCATGTCGGCATCGGCAAACGAGGGGCGGTTCTTGCCGAAACACGCGGGCATGACGAACAGGTTCTTGTGCCACGGGCTTTGGACAACGGCTTGCTTTGGGCGGCACTTTTCTTCCATACAGTCGAAAAAATCGTACGAAACTTTGCCCTCTACGCCCATTGCAACGTCGAGGTTGTTAAGCCCAAGATCGCCGTCCGCCGCGAGGACGCGCTCACCCATGACCGCAAGGCGGTAAGCGAGGTTGGCGGTTACCGTCGTCTTGCCGACGCCGCCTTTGCCCGAAGTTATGACAATGCTCCTTGACATATTATCCCCTTTCCCGCAAGGCGGGCAACACACCCGATTATATAACAATTTACACGTAATTTAAGCGCATATTTTGACATATTGCGGGAATTAGTGTCGAATGTTTGTCCGAAGATTCGGGCCGCGGAACGGCCGTTTCCCAATACTTGCAGCGGCACACGATAGGTTGACGGGCGGAGCGGACAGCCCGCGGCGGGGCAGGTTGAGGACGCAGCGGACAGCCTGCGACACGCGGCGGGGAATATCCCACTGCAATCTGAACAAACAAACCGCACGGCACCTGCAAATGCAATATGAAAAGAGAAAGCGTTTCCGCTTTCTCCCATGTGCCATGAACGGCTTATTATATAATATTGTTGTAAATCCGTTGCCGAATACGCCGCTTTGTCCTGTCGCCGTTTAGGCGGCAAACGGGTGCGCGACGAGGGGCAAATTATCAAAAGTGGCCTTTTTCTCACAAAAACTCAATAATCGAGGATGACCTTGTTGCCGTAAAGAAGTTTGAACAGGTCGTCCGGCGTGCCCGAAACGAAGCAGTCGCACGGGACGTAAAAGATCTCTTCCTTACTGATGTAAAACATGAAACAGGCGCGGGTGCGCTTGACTTTGTAGAGGCTCTTGTAGGAAATGGCCTCCTTTTCCTTTTCGCCGCCCGCGGCCAGCGAAACGTAAAAACCCTTGTCGGCAAACTTGAAATTCATGACCGTCTCCCCCTCGTCCACACCGAACACCTTGTATTCGGCCTTGAGGTCCGAGCGGATGAGAAAGCCCATGAGCACGAGCAGCGCAGGCCCCATGACCAGCACGACGATGGCGATGATGAGTTGGGAAACGCTTTCCGTTCCCCTAACGAGCGCGATCGTGCCGCCCGCAACGAGCGCGGCGCAGATTATGGGAAAGAGTATCATGTTGCCGATTCTCTTGCCGAGACTCAATTTTTTGACGCGTTCTTTGTTGAAAACTGCATTTACTTCTATCATTTTTATCTCCGAATTAACTGTAACATATTTTTTTGTTATTGACAACCGTTTGACGGGCGAATGGAAAAAATTGTCCGTAATTTTCACTTTCGGCATGGCCGAACGTGCCGTTTTTTTCGCGAAAAAGGCCACTTTTTCATTTGAGACAGACAAAACCCACGGCAGAACGGACGGCGGTTTAGTAAGAGACAAACGAGTAAACTTGGGTTCCGTTGCACGGTTCGCCCGATTTTCCCGAGGCCGCGGTTATGATTTCCCGACTGTCCCGCGGCAACATGTTTTGATTGCCCTGCGGCAACATATCGTAATGCGGCAAAGAATTAAACTTTCAACATACATTCGCTTGATTTTTCCGTCGTCTTATGTTATAATTACGCCGATGACAAATATAGCGGGCAAAACATTGTGAAAGATGTCAAAAATTAACTGCCCGTGCCCGCACGGCGCAAGGGAACATTACACGGATAAAAAATAACACAAACTGTATTTTATATATAAAATATTGATATAGTCATTGTTAATTCCAAAATCATGAGAGCGGCTTTATCCAAAACTAAAAAGGCGTTGATTGCCGTGGCGTGCGTGCTTGCGGCGGTCATTGTCGTGCTCGCCGTGCTCGGCGCGGGCGTGAACTTTGCCCACAATTACGAGCCGTGGCACCCCGATTACGCGCAGATGAGCGACGACGACTTGCAGGCCATTCTCTCCAAAAACCGCGAAGATTTTGGAGGCGACGACTACCGCGCCGTGTTCCGAAACACCGGGCTTACCCAAACCGCACTTGACGATATCATGAGCGGCGGGCGGATCGACAAGTACACCGTGCAGCGGATTCTGAGGTTAAAAACCCTCTATTTCACGCAAATTCCCATGGTTCGGTCGTCGTTTGCACCCTTCCTCTGCCTCGATTATTACGACGAGGAAATTCCGCTGCCCAGCCTCAAACCGGGCGACGTGCTCATTTCCACGTCCACCCACCTGTCATTCATCCGCTTCGGCCACGCCGCGCTCGTGGCGGACACCGACGGCGCAACGGTCAAGATTCTCGAGTCGGCGGGTTACGGCGAGGACGGCGTGGTTAAGGAAGCGGACATCGCCACGTTTGCCGTCCGCCCCGCCATTCTCGTGCTGAGACTTAAAAGCGACGTCGCTGAGAGCGCGGGCATCACCGCCGACGACATTGCCGAATACGCCGCCACTCTCCAAGGCCTGCCGTACGACTTTTTCGTGGGCGTGTTTTCCAAAAAATTCCCCGACGAGCCTGTGCGAACCCACTGCGCGCACTTCGTTTGGTACGTGTTCAGGCACTTTGGCATCGACGTTGACAGCAACGGCGGCGCCGTGGTTACCCCGCAGAACATTGCCATGAGCGATTGCTTTGACCTCGTGCAAGTTTACGGCTTTGACCCCGACCGTCTCTGGAGTTGAGATTTTACGGATTTATCGGGGACGATTTCGTTTTTTTTGATAAAATTGTGCCGCAGGGTTTTGGAATTTGTTGGGGTTTTGTTGTGTAAAACTTTGGCCGCAGACTCGTGCGGCTTTTTTGCCCCTTTGCCGCGGGTGCTATCCGCGGCTGCGGCATGGTTTGCGAAATGATTACGGGACAATGTAATATACCGATTGGACGGAGTGTTGCGGGTGCTATCCGCGGCTGGACGCCTGTTTCAGACAGCCCGCCGCAGAACTAAAAAGCGGCGTTTTTGTGAGATTTAGGGCACTTTTGAGAAATTTTGGACGTATTGCTTGCAGCGCAGAGTCAAAGATGTAATAATGTAAAAAAGGAGTTTTTATGCGAAAAATTATGCGGGAAGGTGCGGGGCGGACGGTTTCAAAACCGCAACGCGGAATATCCATCATTTGCACGGTGGTTGCAGCCTGCGTTGCGATGGCGCTGGTCGACGGGCTTTGGCAGCCACCGTACGCCGTAAAATCTGCCGTCAAACTCCTCTTTTTCGTCGCCGCGCCGCTGGCGTACATGTTCCTGTCGAAGGACCGCAACATGATGGAATTTTTCGTGCCCAAAAAGCGCGGACTGCTCGTCGCCGCGATTGCGGGAGCCGCGATTTACGGAATTACGGTGGGCGGTTTCTTTTTGCTGCGCGGCGTGATCGATTTTTCTAAAATCACCGAATCGTTGACAAACGGCGAGGGTATTACGCGTGATAACTTTGTTTTTGTTGCACTGTACATAACCGTGGTTAATTCGTTTTGCGAGGAACTTATCTTTCGCGCGTTCGCCTTCGGCGCGCTCGGCGGGGCGCTTGGCAAAAAGGTCGGCTACGCCTTTTCTTCGGTCGCGTTTGCCGCCTACCACATCGCGATCATGACGGGGTGGTTTGATCCCGTCGTGTTCGTTCTGCTCATCGCCGCCCTCGCCGCCGCGGGACTCGTGCTCGATTGGTTCGACGACAGGGCGGGCTGCATCTACCCCGCATGGATTCTTCACGCGTGTGCAAACCTCGCCATCAACACGATCGGCTGCGTCCTTTTCGGAATCTTCTGATTCCCCATGTTGCGTTTTCAAACCTTGCCATTAACACGATTCGGCTACATTCTTTTCGGAATCTTCCGATACCTCTCGTGGCGTTTACTGACATTACATCAACACGATTGGTTGTGTACTATTCGGAATCATCTGATTTTCCTTCTTTACGTTTGCAAACCTTCCGTCAATACGATTCACTGTGTCCTTTTCGGAATCATCTGACACCTCTTTCATCTTTGTCGCTCATCGCCAAAGTGCCCGATTTTGTGAGAAAAAGGCCACTTTTGCCATTTTCACCTCCCTTATCCCCTTGCGCGCAAGGGGATTTTTTAAGGAATTTACGAGGCCAAAAGAAAAGAGCCGCCGTGCGGCTCCTTCGGTTTTACACGAGACGGACAATTTTTTGGTACAGCACGGTTTTATCTTCCGTCAAGTCGCCGTCCATGTGGTAGTGCCCGAAATACCAATGCCCGTAGCGGACCGTATCTTCAAAAAGCGACAACATGCGGTTTTCGGGGAACGTCTCCATCTTGACGCCCCGCTCGCGGAGCGGCGGATACCAAAGCGCCTTTTCATCGCAGGAATGCGTGACGATGTAGTCAACCTTGTTGTTGTGCCGCCGAAGATTGGCAACGCCTTCGTCGAGTTCCCGGTAAGTGGGAACTTCCTGCGGCCACCAACTTATTCCCTCTGTGCGCAAATACCTGTCGATGCTGGTCGCGCCTCCGAAGGTGAAGAAGGTATTGCCATCAATTTCAAACACCTGCCCGCGCATCAGGTGAATAATGTCCGTGCTGATCTTGTGTACTTTTCCCCCGTTCCAGACCTCCGCGGGATAGGCGTCAAGCATATCGAAATTTTCATGATTGCCGTCCACGAACAGCGTGGTGAACGGCAGGCGGGCATACATGGCAAGGGTCGTTTCCATACCTTGCGCGTTCCACACGCCGCCGAAATCTCCGGCTATGATCATAAAGTCGTTTTTTGTTAGTTCGGGGTGCGAATCCGCAAATTGCGAAAGTTTTTGAAAATCATGCTGCCCGTGGGTATCGCCTGTGATATAAATCATTGTTTTTCCTCATTGGATTTCGTTCGGTTACTCATCCCCATCCCCATTTGCATACTTCATAAAGAGAGGATTTTTTTGGCGTTCCTTTCTCAGAAGATCTTCTTCGTATTTGTTCCTGTATTTATCATCTTCGAACCACAACCAACGGCAACAATATTTCGCGAACCAATCTTGCCTTCTGAGATTGACATACGCAATACTGATCTCCGTAAAATAGTCCTTCCCCTCGATCCCTTCGTATAGAATTGTTGTGCCGTCTACCGTCTTTCTGCAAGCTTTGGAGAAACGTTTATCGACCAAACGTTCTACGGCTTCTAAATTGTATCCGTCGCGTTCGAGTTTGGTTACATCAAATTCTATCAACATGCTTATCATGTTTATGATCCATCCCTTCAAAAAGCAGTCTTTTTGGATAAATAGAGACAGTTCTCCTCAAATCCCAATTTTTTATAGAATCGCCTTGCTTTGGCGTTTGGAGCGAACACTTCGAGTTGCGTGTAGGCACAATCATGCTTTCCAAAATAAGCCTCGGCTATGACGATGAGCATGCTGCCGATTCTTTTTCTACGATATTTTTCGGTAACTATAAGATCGCTGATAAAGCCGATTTTGGGACAAGAAGTGGTTATGTCCTGTTCTCCTCCGCCTTGAAAAATCTTGCAAACGACGAGGCCGACAACGTCCTGCCCGTCACGAGCCAAAAACATTTTTCCTTCATGTTTCTCGATCTCGCCCATGAGATATGCAAAGTAGTCCTCACGGTAATTTTCTTTTAATACGATGACTCCCCTGTCATCCAAAGAAACGAGATAGGCTTGAAGCTCCACGAGCAAATCCTTGACCTTTTCTGCATAAACTTCTTCGTATTCGACCACATTCATGTCTTCAGGAACAGAAAGAAGCGTAATGTACCGTTGAATCTCGGCGAGCGTTTTCTGCATTTGATCCGCATCATGTTCTTCTTTATTGATTGTTTCTACATATCTGCAAATTTTTACCAATTGACGGTGAGACCCGTTTAAGTATTGCTGCCGAGCCTCCCATTCCGCCTTGAAAAGATCAATGAGAGCATCGTCGTTCATTGGCGGACGCCCCTCGCGATTGAGTATCCATGCGGCCTTGCGGCAATCGGCCTGCTCATGACCATAATAATAAAGCGTATCGCCGTTTTTCAGATAAATGGCAACGTACGGTTCGGTAAATTCGTCTTTTTGGCGAAAGCGAATCCCGTCAAAATCTTTTGCTTTGCAGTTCGTATCGCACAGACGTCCGTCATGAAGGACAATATTAAAATATTCACCCGAAAAGAACATTTTTACATCTTTGCCTTCGTCCTCACCGACTTCGCCGGAATAACGCCCGAATGCGTTTCCAATGCATATGCGTAACCTTTCTGCAATTTTGTCCTTTGTCATCTCGTTTCTCCCGGTTCTTTTTTGCGAGTCAATATCGGCCGAATGTTGCCCGTGCATAATATTATATTGTTTCGGTCGCAATAAGTCAAGCGATTGCAATGTACATGGATTGTACCAATAGAAACTAACGGTTTGATGCGACTTGTAGTTGGAAAATTGTTTGCTCTGATTAAGCACAAAGCCCGTGCGGACCTCTCGGTTCTGCACGGGCTTTGTGTAGTGAGATGTGATTATTATGGGCTTAATAATTAAATTTTGTATTTGCAACTTGTTTGCAAGGGATTGCGGGTGTTAGGAATCGGTGTAATATATGGAATTAAACGGTGTGTTGCGGGTACCTCTGTGCATTGGCAAAGTTTGCAGACAAGTACAGGACTGTAATGCACGGGGTTGGACGGGGTGCCGAGGGCGTCGTACGTGGTAGGTTTGTATAAAGAGGTAAGCAATGCGTTGCAAGATTTAGTGCCGTTTTTGTGCGTTTTAGGGCACTTTTGTGGTTTTAACACCCTTGTCGGCGCGGGGTTTGAGACCATTCGCAAGGTGTTGCGAGGTGGTTACGGGACGGTGTAGTTGCGGGGTGTACGGAGTGCTGCGGGTGTCCTCTATTGCATTGGCCAAGTTTGCAGACAATTACGGGACGACATAATGCACGGGGTTGGACGGGGCGCGGCGGGTATCGCCCGCGGCAGGCTTTGCCTCACTCCGCAAACGGAGCGTTTACCTTTTTTATGGTGGAAATCGGGTATGGGGCGTAATCGTCGTCGGCCTGCATTATTCGCCGAACCGTGCCCACCTGCAGCCTGTCGTGCCTGCCGACGGGCGCCAAAAAACGGCCGCCGAGCGCCGCCGGGATGTCGCAAAGGTACCAGTACAAGCGGCCCGCAATGTTGGGATCGTCAACAAATTCAAGCGCAACGAACGTTTTTGCCATAATTTTCCACCTTGTTAAGGCAATTTTAACACGATTAAAGACATTTGTCAACATAAAATTGCCATAATTCGCCAATTATACGCAAAATTATTTGAAAATTCCTCAAAATCCCGCCATGAAATCCGTGCATAACGCCAAAATGCAGGAAATCTCATACTTTATTTGGTCGGTTGTCGGGTGTGCGGTAATGGCTTCACGATGCGCGGCTTGCCCTGCCCCTGCTTACGCGGGGATTGGCGAAAAGTTATATTCGGATTTTATGCACAAAAAAACCGCGTGTCCCATCGCGGTTTTTTGTGTGCGATTATATGAGCAATGTGATATGATTTAATCGGTAATTTTTTCCTCAAAGGAAATTCCCGTTTCGGAGATCAGGTAGTCGTCCGTCCAGAGCGGGACCTGACTGTCGCACCAGCCGGGGACGGCGGTGAAACTGGAGTAGCCGACAAGGGGCGGGTTGCCGAATTTGTTGTGGAAGGGGCCAAAGATGTTCCTCAGGTTGCAAAAGACGGTAACCTCGACGGTGTTCGTCCCTGCCCTCACGAGGGAGGTAACGTCCGTCTTTTTGCCGTTGAAGAGCGTGCGGCCCGCAAACTTTCCATTGACGCGTATTTCCAAAGCGGCGCCCTTGACGGCGGGGCACAGGTAATAGCGGGCGCTTTCGTCTTTTTCTTTAAGTTCAAACTTGTTTTTTAGCCTTATTTCACCCGTAAAAAAGGGCAGACCCGCCGACGGCAGAGACGACGGGGAGACGATTTTTTGCCGTTCGGCAAGCCTGAATCCCCCCATTCTGTAACATTCGCCGTCCCGCACGGCCTTTTCGGCTTTTACCGAAAAATCACCGAGAATCAACACGTTTTCGATATCGAAGATATCGGGCACACGGTTGAAGTCGCTTTCGCAACTCGCCATGCGGCCGAGGGCGTCGGCCGATTCGGGAATAATGTTGTAATCGCACGAGAGTTCGAGCACGTTGGTTCCCTTGCGGACGTGCGCGCAAAGCAGGTCGTACGTGCCCGAAAGGTAGGTTTCGCCCGTACTTTCCGCCTGTATTCCGTTGAAAACAACCCTGTACCTTCCGCCGTTTTCCACGGCGATTTTTACGGGCAGGTCCAGATCGGATTGAAAGGCGCATTTCATAACGACGGCGCAACTGCCGAGCGCAAGCGCCTTGTCGTTTATGTCCGTAACGTACATCTCCTTGCCGACGCCGTTGTCGAAACAAGCGGTGAATCGGTCGATGACAAAGACGTTGGGAGACGAATCTTCAACGCTCCACCCGTCGGACGGCAAGCCGATGAACCGCTCGTCTATATCCCCCGCGGGGCGGGAGACGAGCAGTTTTGTTTCGAGCGGGGCGAACTCCACCCGCCCGTGCGGCAGCGGAGCGATGGAGAGATTGCATGTATCTATCTCTGCAAAATCGCCTTGGGCGGTGAGGGCGTTGTTTTCTCTCAAGGTGTTGCGGGCAATGTATACGGGAGTTCCGCCGACGATGTACTCGTTGACGGCGATGGTGGGCGAGGAGTCCTTCATGAAGGCTTTTTCTTGCAGCGACCGCACCGTCGCAACGGGGTCGCACACTTTTACGACGCGGCAGCATTCGCCGAACCTTGCGCTGACGGCGGCGAAGTCGGTGCCCAAGCACAGCACGGTGTCGTAAACTCTGCGGCCAAGACGGACGCCGTTTTGGCAGGCCGCCCCTTCTTTTACAAGCAGGGTCGAGGCGGAAATGTGAAAGGTGATGCGGCGGGCGGCAAGTTCTTTGAGAAGTTCGGCGTACAGAGCGTCCATGGAAGCCCTCTTCTCATTGTCGCCCTCACAGCGCATGGCGTCCTCAACGGGAATGACGACGAGAACGTCCGCCCTCTCCCCGGCGTTTGCGGTGATTCCCGCCAGCCTGTCAATGTGTTTTATAAACCCGTCCGCCGCCCCGAACATGGGGTTGCCGGGCATTATTCCCGACGGGTAATCGCGCTTTCTTCTGCCGCGGAAACTGTAGGGGAAAATCATGCAAATATTGCTTATGCCGCCTGCGATTTCCCAATCGGCAATATTCTTGAGTTCGTCGAGTTCGGCCCCGTAGCCCGCGCATGCGAAAGTTTCGGCAACGCACTCGCCGCTGCCGAACTGCCTGGCGGACGAGGAAACTTGCCGCGGGGTTGCGTCGTCCTCGCCCGAATTTCTGCCCAGCCAATCCATGCCCGGCATCTGCATAAGGCGGTAATGCGCCATGAGATCGCCCGCCGTGTCTATCTGGAAAGAGATGGCCTTTTCCTCGAGATAGTGGCCCGTTAAGATATAACCGTTGGCGGCGCACCACGACGACAGTTTTGCCGTGTAATTGTTGACGAAGAGGTCGGAGGCCAGCTTATAGTACAGCCCGCGCACATTTTCGCACCCCTCTCCGTTTTCAAACAGCAGCCGCCAATCCCGCTCTATCGGGTGTCCCGCGGCGGCGGCATAGGCCTTGCTGAGGTGGGGAGAATAAGGCACGTTGCGCAGGCCGTACTGCGGTTCGTCCGTGAAAAAGCCCTTTATCCTATTGCCGAAACGTTTACGGTATTCCTCGTGCGTCAGGCGGATGAATTCGTCCGTCGCTTCGGGGTCGAGCACGTCGACGTAACCCGTGCTGAACTTGACGGTTACGTCCCTGCCGTCGTACACGAGCCAGCCCGCAAGGTGCTTGCCTCCCTCTATCACGGCGCCGCCCGCAATGCCGCTGGGCCAGCCGAATTCGTCGTAAATCCACGCTTCCATGCCGTTTGCCTCGCAAGCGTCCACGCACGCGCCGACGAGAGAAAACCATTCCTCTCCGAGATAGGCGGTTTTCAGCCCGCTGCGGGCATGAATGAGCACGCCTCCTATCCCCGCCCTTGCCATGGCCGCTATGCGGGTGCGGATTCCGTCGGCGTTCATGTCGTCGTTGAATGTGAAAAAAGGAATGGTTCTGCGCTTTTCTCCCCACTTGTCAATTATGTCGATTATACCATTCATTTAATTTTTCTCTTTTTCTGTGTTTCCCGCCCGACTTCCACCTCGAACACTTCGTGGCGGTAACTGTCCGTCCTTCCGTGAACTATTCGTTCAAGTATCATGTCGAACGAGCGGTCTATCATAAATTCCTTGGGAACGCGGACGAGGCTGATGTGCCGCCCGTAGGCTGTCTCGCCTTTTTCGGCCCACGCGTATATTCTGTAATCGTTTTCGGACTTGCCCGCCTCGGCGAGGCAGGACATGACAGGCTCGAGCATATCGTCGCTGTAGGCGTTTATGCCTATCACCGACATATCTCCGCGCAAAAACGCGGTGAACTTGGCGCGAAAGTTCTTTCTCACGTCAAAGACGACGGGCTTTGCCCCGCGGGAGGTAACGACGTCTTCGTACGCGGCGCGCCGCTCGGCGTCTATCATGGAATTAACCTTGCCGTCGGTTACGTAAACAACCGTCATCGCCCCGCCCGCGTAAAGGCTCTTTGTCATCATGTAGGAGCCGAGGTAGTCGTTTGCGTAGATCGCGTCGCAGGGCAGGGTCTTGGGCGGGCGTTCCAGAAGAACGAACGGAATGCCCGCTTTTTTGAGTATTTCGTAGTTATAAAGTTCGTAATTTCCGTTGACGATGAGCGGGGTGATTATACAGCCGTCGTACTTGTTTTCAACGATAAATTCAAAACTTTCCCTCTCGCTCTGCAGGTCGGGATTGTAAAAGATATCCACCATCCAGTTGAAGAGTTTGCCCCGCTTGACGGCTTCGTCCCGCATGTCCGCCATGTAACGCCTGTCGTCGAGGACGACTATGGCTATCTTCTTGCCGCCGTAGTCGTACGTCAGACCGTCGTAAAAAACGGAGACTAAACTCCTTGCGTTTTCGGAAATGCGGCGGACCTTTCTGCGGGAACCCGTCAATATCCCCATTCCCTCAAGCTGCAACAGAGCCTTTCTTGCGGTGCTGCGGGAAAGGCCGAGTATCCTTGCAAGGTTCTCTTCGGATTCGACTTTGTCCCCTGCGAGCAATTCGCCGTTTGCTATCCTTTGAAGGTATATCCTGACGATTTGTTCGACGGTGGTGTAAATTTTTTCCATCTTCAGTCCCGTGCGTACATCATCAAATCGCCCGTTCCGCCGAACACCGACTGTATCGAATACGCCCATTTCCTCGGATAGAATCCGCGGTGGATGGAACTGTCGGGTTCGAGGAACAAACCGAAGTATATCTCGCCCACTCCGCCCCATTCGGAATCCTTCTTGGAGCAGCACAGCCTGAAATAGTGCACGGTGTGGACGTATTCCATATCTTTCATGGCTTCGAGGTAGAGCACGGACCATTCCGCCAGCTCTTCCTCCCGCTTTTCGTCAAGTTTGTAAGTTACGCCGTTAACGGTGTATTGGGTGATGTCCGTCTCACCCTCGGGCACGCGGAGACCGGGGTTGTAAGTGCTGCCGAACTCGGTGAACCAAACCTCTTTCTCCCCGTCGCCGTGTCTTACCATGACGTTGTATATGTCCGCGTTTCCGCTTACCCATTTGTCTATGTCGGGCTTTCTCGATATGAAAATGCCCGTTATCACGTCGTAAGGGTGCCACGCCACTCCGTCAAAGTAATCGTCGGGGTCGGCGGACTTTACGTCGCCCGCGGGCATGTCGCCGCCCTCGATTTTCTTGTACACTTTGTCGAGGAAACTCGCAACTCCCGTAAAGCCGTACGCGGGAGAATAACCCGGAGTTATGACCACGGCGTCGGGGTTGCCCTCCTTTATGCCCGCACGGGCGTAATAGTAGTAGTCGACGTTGATGAGCACAACTTCGTCCTCGGTCTGGTTGGAGCCGTCGGCATAGTGGAAGAAACTGTTGGGAATGTTTATTTCGTTTGCCATCTCCCACACGTCAACATCGGGCAGGGCCGCCGCAACGGCGCGCCACTCGGTTTTGAGTTTTGAGAGGAACTGCATGTATTCGCTGCCCTCGCTCGTGTCGCGGCGGGGTACGAAGCATTTGTCCGAAACCTGCTCGGTGGACGGCACACGCGGAAAGAGCATGCCCATGCACGTTATCTCCTCGACGCCCGCGTCTCTCAAAGCCTCGATGTACGTCTCGTACATGGTGATTGCGCCCTTGGGGATGTTTGCAAGTTCCCCTTCGGAAAGCGATTGGGTATATTTAGGGCCGTAGAGGTGGCTGTCGTACATCCACAGGCGGAAACTTTTGGCGCCGAGCGCACCGACGAGTTCCGCCTCCTTGTTCACGTTGAAGCCCGACACGTTAGTGCCCGCAAAGGGTTCGGCAATGCCGTAGAGGAAAGACTCCTGCTCGGGCGGGAGGGGCGCCGAGGACGAACTGTCCCCCGAGGACGCGCCGCCGCTGTTTGAAGAATCGTTCTGCGTGCCCGTACAGCCCGTGCCGCAAAGCAGAAGCAGGGCGGTTACGACAGACGTAAAAACAAATAAAATTCTTTTTAACATAAGCGATTTTACCTTTTACACGTTATAGTATTTGTACAGGTCGCCCACACCGCCGTAGAGTCTTTGAAGGCTGAGCGCCTTTTGCTTGGGACCGAAGCCGTGCACGCCGTCGGGCTCGGTAAAATAGCCGTAATGATCCTCACGGCTGCCGCCCCACGTTGCGGCGTAGGAGCACTGATAGAGGCGGAAGGCGAACAGGCGTTCTACGTAGGGCATGTCGTTTTTGCAATAGCCGTACGCACGCTCGAAGTATCCTATCTGCGCCTCTTCCAGATCTTCGATTCCGTCGTCTGAAAAGCCGAACTCGGTGAAGAAAACCTTCTTGCCCTCGTCGCCGTTGTCTATGGCCGCTTGGTAAATTCTGTTCTGGGCATTGAGCCAGCCCTCGTCGAGCGTGCCGTCGATATACGGGTGCCAGCAGAGCACCTCAAAGTAATCGTCGGGTTCGGTGGACTTGACGCTTCCGCAGGGCGCCTGACCGCTCTTTACCCTGTCGTAAACGTCGTAGATGAAGTTTTCGACGGCTATGAAGGAATTGTTGAGCGGGCTGAGGCCGGGCATTACCGAACGCGCGTTTGGATTGCCGCGGTGCATGCCCTGCGTTGCGTAGTACATGTAGTCGGTTACAGCTACGACCTGTTCTTCATACTTAAACCCGTTGGTCCCCTCCTGCAGGCTGCCCGAAACCGCCTGATAACCGTTGGGGTGGAAGAAAGTGTTGGAGTTGAACTCGTTGCCCATCTCCCAATATGTTATCTCTGGGAAAAGGGAAGCCGCTTTCTCCCACATGTCGGACAGGGCTTCCATCCACTCGACGTAAGCGGGGTCGTCGGGGCGGGGAACGCTCGAATAAGAATCGGGCCGGAATGATGTGTAAGCGGGGAAAATGCTGTACTGCCCGACGGGAGAAATGCCCGCCGCGATTATGCGCCCGAGAATGGATTTCACCTCTTCAAGTTTGGCCTCGTTCACGCTTTCGGGCGTGGACATGAGGCTGAACGGCAGGCGGAAACGCACCGTCTTGCAACCGAGCATCTTGATGAGGTCTATGGTTATATCCACGTCGAATCCCTTTACCTGAACGTCGTCGCTGGCTATCGGCTCGTCTATTCCGTTGAGGAAGGATTTATCCACGTCGGCATACGGGTCGTTGCCGCCCCCGCCGCACCCCGAAAACAGGGCGCACGCCGCCATACCGATTGCTATTGCCATTGTAATCATCCTCTTGAAATTTTTCATTTTAGGTCTCCTGTTGGCTTTTTAAGTCTGTTATGGCTGTTTTCAAGCGTTTTTTTAATAATACTTGTACAGGTCGCCCACGCCGCCGTAGAGTCTTTGAAGGCTGAGCGCCTTTTGCTTGGGGCCGAAACCGTGGTTGCCGTCGGGTTCGGTAAAATAGCCGTAATAGTCCTCGTGGCTGCCTCCCCACGTTTCGGCCATGGAGCATTGGTAAAGGCGGAAGGCGCAGACGCGTTCTACATAAGGCATGTCGTTCTTGCAATATTCGTAGGCGCGCTCGAAATATCCTATCTGTGCCTCCTCCAAATCCGCGATTCCGTCGTCGGAGAAGCCGAATTCGGTGAAGAACACCTTCTTCCCCTCGTCGCCGTTGTCTATGGCAGCCTGATATATTCTGTTCTGGGCGTTCAGCCAGCCCTCGTCCACCGCGCCGTTTATGTAGGGGTGCCAGCAGAGCACTTCGAAATAATCGTCGGGTTCGGTGGACTTGACGTCGCCGCACGGCGCCTGCCCGCTCTTTATCCTGTCGTAAACGTCGTAGATGAAGTTTTCAACGGCTATGAAGGAGTTGTTGAGCGGACCGGGGCTTGGCATTACCGATTGCGCCTTGGGGTTGCCGCGGTGGACGCCCTGCGTTGCGTAATACATGTAATCGGTTACGGCTGTTATCCGCTCGTCGTAGTCAAATCCGTTGGTTCCGTCCTGCAGACTGTCGGGCACGGGTATGTAGCCGTTTGGATGGAAAAAGGCGTTGGCGTTGAATTCGTTGCCCACTTCCCAATATACTATCTCGGGAAAGAGCGAGGCTATCTTTTCCCACATATCGGCAACCGCTTCCATCCACTCGAGGTAAGCGGGGTCGTCGGGACGGGGAACGCTGCGCCACGTGTCGGGGCGGAACGACGTGTACGCGGGGAACGCTATGTAGTTTCCGATGGGCGAAATGCCCGCGTCAAGCACGCCGGCGAGTATAGAACGCATTTCCTCAAGGACCTTTTCGCTTACGCTCTCGGGCGTGGTTATCAAAGTGGACGGCAGGCGGACGCATGGTCTTGCACCCGAGCATTTTGATGAGGTCTATGGTGATATCTATGTCGAATCCCCTCACCTGAACTTCGTCGCTCGCTATCGGCTCGTCTATTCCGTTAAGGAATGACTTGTCCACGTCGGCATACGGGTCTTTGCCGCCGCCCCCGCCGCACCCCGAAAACAGGGCGCACGCCGCCATGCAGACAACCGTTATAATCGTTGTTGTTTTAAGAAATTTTTTCATCCTTTTATGCCTCCCGCAACTGTGTTTTCCATTATCTGCTTCTGGAATATGCCAAACAGGACGATTATCGGTACGGTTGCAAGTATCATTATAGCAAATAGTCCGGGATAATCGCCACCGTTTTTAAGGCTTGATTGAATCATGTAGATACCTACGGCAAGCGTGCGGTGGGAACGCAGGAACATGTAAGGCGTGTAATAATCGTTCCACAATCCTATAAACGTTATGAGCGCAACGGCGAGCAGAGACGGGCGTGCGATGGGCAGCATTATGCCGAAAAATATCTTTGCGTTGCTCGCGCCGTCTATCTTTGCCGCCTCCGAATAAGTTTCCGAAATGTTCTTGAAAAACCCGTACAGCAAGAAGAAATTGAAGCCGAACCCGCCCGACTGCATGAGAATTACGCCAACGTACGAACCCGTAAAGTGAATGTCGCTCATCAGTTTGTACGTGGCCGCTATCGAACCCGTGGTAGGGATTATCATGGTGGTTATTACGAGGGTGTAGATAAACTGCCTGCCCTTAAAGCGGTAGCGGGCGACGACGTACGCCGCCATGGACGAAACGAGTAGCGTGGTCAGCGTGCCGCCGAAGGCGAGAATGGCGGAATTGAGAAACATTTCGGGCACGTTGTATTCGCCGAGCACGCGCGAGTAACTCTCTAAACTGAGATTGCCCGTAAACGAAAGCGGATACCAGAAAAAGTCAAGTTCGTTTCTCAGCGATTCCATAAACAGCCACACGAGCGGATAGATGAGCGTGATGGCGTAAATCGCAAAGAACACAAGCACCACCGTGTACACCACGGGGTGTTCGTAAAATCCGCGTTTGCTCTTTTTTCTCTTGACGGTAATTGTATCTGTCATTACGTTTGCCTTTTGTTTTGCAGGTGATTGTTCGGGCCATTGCGCTTGCCCTTTATTCTGCCGTTGGTTTTATGGTTTGTTTTGGTTTTATGCCTCCCCCGCGTTCTGGGCGGGGGAGGCAAAGTTTGTCAACTTCTCTTTTTACGGCAGAAGGCCGCTGCGAGGACCGCCATGGAGACGAGGCCGACGCTTCCGCCCACGGCGCCGCTGCAGCCGCCGCCGTTATCCGTGCCGCCCGTGCCGCCCGTGTTGCCGCCGCCCGTGCCGCTGCTGTCAGACGAACCGCTGTCCTCGGGCAGACCCGGGTTGGTGTTGTCGTCCTTGACGGAGGTCATGTTTACGAAAGATACGTTGTCGACGGATATTCCGCTGCCCTCTTCGGTCATTATACCAACGCGGCCCACAAAGTCGAGATTGTCGAGGGTGAGAACGGGCGTTTCGAGAACTTCTACGGATTCGTCCTCAATCCTCATGCAAAGCGCGGCCGTGTCCGATTTGACGATGAGCCTTAAAGTAACCTTCTTGTTCGCTTTGAGCGCGGCCACGGCGCTCTTGCCTGCGTCGTATCGGGTTTCGGTGTTGTCATAGTTGACGAAAGTAACGCCCGTGGTGCCGTCGAACTTCAGTTTGTAAGCGTCGCCGAACAGAACGGTGAAGCCCGTGCCGCTTTCGGAAATGCCCGTTACGTCGAGGGTGAAGTAATAGATTTCGCTTGCGTATTTGGTGGTGAACGAGCCGTTGACGAGCAGGAGTTGTCCGCCGCTTACGCCCGCGCCGCTCTCGCTTAAAGTCCACGCGTTGCCGTCCGCATATCCGTCGTCAAAGTTGACGTTTGCGCTCTTTTGGGCAGAACGGTTCCTGACGGTGATCTTGTGGGGGTTGCCCGCGTTGCTCCACACCACTTCGCCGTTTTCCTTAACGGTGTAAGTAACGTAGTAGTAATCCTGTTTGGCAAGGGTGTATTCGGTGCCCTCGGCCGCTTGTATGGGATTGTTTTGAGAATCCTTGACTTCTATGGTCAGTGCGGCGTCAACTCCGTTTATAACGGTTACGCCGAGGTCCACGGTGTCTCCCGCAAACGCGGTTGCGGGCAGGGCGGACGTGTCTACCGAAACGGCGGGACGCGCCACGTTAATAACGAGCGGGTCGGCCGCATTCGTCCAAAGGACTTCCTCTCCCCTCTTTACCGTGTAAACGGCGTTGTACGTGCCAAAGGCGTCAAACGCATAGACGTTGCCTTCCTTGGGGGCGACGACGGAACCGTCCTCATCCTTGACTTCGATGCTGAGGGTTGCGCCGTCCGCGTGTTTTACGGAAGCGGTAAGGTCGAGTTCTTCGTTTATGTCGACGTCGGTCTTTGCAACGTCGCCGAGCATGACCTTTACGGCAGGCGTGTCGGGCGCAACGTGCCGAATAACGTCTTGGTCGATGGCGTCTCTTAAATTCTCACGTACGACGTAAGCGTCGGTGTCAAGGTCGGTAAAGTCGTCGTCGAACAGCGGGAGACCCGTCGTCTTGTTGAGTATCCTCACGCCGTAGATTTCATATCCGCCGTTGGGGCCGCCGTCTCTCATGGCAAAGGCAAAGCGGGGCGAACCCGCAAACGCCGCGGAGCCGAATCCGTCGAGTTTGGAGATGAGCCTGTATTCGGTAAAAGATTCCTGAGGTATAGCCTCGCCGCTGCCCGAGGCGAAGAGCCCGGGCTGTTCGGTGGATTTTGCGTAGATCCGGGTGTTGCCCTCGCTGTCGAAAGTTAATTTAAGGGTCATTCTGTTGGCAAACGCGTTGCCCCAGAATTGTTCGTTATATCCGCCGTTAAAGACAAAACTGCCGTCGGGTGCGGTATATCCGTATCCGTCTGCGCTTATACCGTTAGAGCCTAAGCAGAGATATTGGGAACCGTAAAAGTTGATGTTCGACGTGCCGTTGTAAAGGCCGAAGAAAATGGGCGCGGACGGGTGCCAATTACGCAGGAAACTGAATTCGAATTCGAGTTCGACGTCCTCGCTCAACTCGTAATTCACGTAGAGGAGATTGTCGAGAGCGGTGTTGTACACGGTACTTGAATTGTCGTTTTGCGGTATGACGAGTTTGCCCTGTGTTGCGGGTTCTTCGGCCGCGGCGGGCGCGTGCGCGCCGATGACGGTGCCGAGCGCCAAGGCCATGACCAATGCGAGTGCCGCTGTCAAAATTCTTTTAATCTTCATTTCGGTTACCCCCTGTTATTAAAGATGAAGTGCGGTGTCGCCGGCAACGCGGTCGCCTTGGGCAACCCTGTCGTCGTAACCCGCTATAAAGCCGCGCTGTGCGGACAGATTTCTGAGCGAGACGTTGCCCACCGCAAAGTTGCCGCCGTAGTTGCAGTTGATGCCCACGTAGCCGTAAGTGTTCACGTCCTCTATGACAGCGCGGACGATGGAAAGTTCGCTTTCGGGTTCGTCGTCGTATTTGAAGTAGAGTTTAACCGTTCTGTCAACCACTTCGAGCACGACGTTGAGTCTCTTGTGCGTGCTGTTGTCGCCCATGCCCGTAAAGATGTTGTGGTCGCTCTTTACGTTGCCGCCCGTGATGTCTGCGCCCGACTGCCCTTCTATGTTCATGTTGATGCCGCCGAATCCGTCGGGACGGGGTGCGAACATTATGGTCGGGGCGGTCTGCCAGTCGCCTTCATACGCGGGCTTTGCAAAACTTATGCCTATCCAACTGCATCCGTTTTCGCCCTGAGGTATGTCGAACAGGTCGAACTTGAAGATGTAATCGGCGTACGCTTTTCTCGAAGAGAACACGGAGTTAGGCTCGGCGTTGACAAAGGAGATTTCGTCGTAGCGCGTTACGAGCGCGTTGCCCGCCGTGTACCACTCGTCGGGGTCGAGATAAGTGAAGCCGCGGCTGTTCTTTTCGGTGAAGTCTATGGACATATCCGCTTCGTCGGAATCTCTGTGCGAATAAGTGAGAACGGAAAGGTCGTCCACCTCAAAATCGGCGCTGCCCGCCGCCCTGAAGCCTATCTTGCCGTCGGTTACGGCCGTGCCGACGAGGGTGCCCGCCAACTCGCCGTCCATGTACACGTCTATGCTGCCCGTGTTGCGGACAAGGAGCCTGTAACTGTGTTCGCCCGTAACGTTGCCGAGCGCAACGGTAGATTCGCCGAGGCAGAGCGCAAGGCCGCCGTCGGTCTGTCTGAACACGGCGTTCAACGAGGCGGAGCCGCTCTTGCCGAGTTCCACAACGCACCCGTCGCCCGCGTTTGCCGCTTTGAGTTTGAAGGACACGTCGAGAGCGGTGATGAGCGATTTATCAAGGGTTACTTCCTGCTTGCTAACCACTTCGCCGCCGTTTGCAACGTGCAGTTTGCCGACGGGACCGTTGAAGTACATGTCCACGTGCTGGTCCTTATAACTGTTCCAATTGCGGAATTCTTTGGAATAGTCCGCCGCCTGGCTTCCGTAAATGTAGTCGATGTCGGGGGTCTTGAAATCGTCTTTGGGCGACCACGTCTTTTCCCCTTCGGTTACTTTTACTTTGGAGAAGGTGGCCTTGTCGTTGGGTCCCATGAGGGCGCCGAAACCGAAAAGCCCCCTGAGGTCGATGTGGGAGATGCTTCCGCTCACCCCTATCGAACCCTTCATCTGGCCGTAATCGATAGGCTGCTCGGGGTCGTCGGGCGCTTTGACGGTGTAAAGGTCGAGAGTGTCCGTGCCCTGCCCGCCGATGTGCGTTACTATCTTTATGGCATAACGCGTGCCGTCGGCAGTCAGTTTGGGATCGATGACGTCGTCCGTCGACTTCATCGTGCTGTTGGTGTAAAGTTTTGCGCTGTTGTCGTTGATGACGAGCATGTAACCGCGGCTGCCGTTGCTGCCCTCGTCTATCTCGTTGCCGCCCTTGTCGGCCGATTCAAGTCCGAGATAAATGGCCGCCCAGTTGCCCGGCAGGCATTCGCGGGTCAGTATCAACTCGAGCGAGTAGTCCTGCTGCATTCCGTCCTCGCCCGAGGCGGTTGTGTGGTAACCCATCCAGTTTACGGCGTGGGTGTAGTCGCTGTTGCGCATAGTCAAGGCTCCGCCGTAATCGCGCACGCCCGCGTTGGCCTCGTCCGTAGTCTCCCAGACGCTTGCGTTTAGAGATTGTGCGTTGAAATCGTCGGCAAGAACCGACGTCTTTGCGCGTTCCGCCAAAGCCGTGCCGCGGGGCAAAACGGCCGTTACGCACACGGCGCATGCGGCCGCCGCGAGCAGCGAAACAATCTTACGTATCTTTTTGCTTTTCATAAATTCCTCCTTAGCCTTTCAAGGCTTATTTCTCATTAAAATGTTACGTCGGGCGTTATTTTGTCAAGCACCCATTTTATGAACAGTACAAAGGGTATTCCGATGAGCGACAGGAACAGCCCTATCGCCGCGGCGTCCTCGGCAAAGCCGCCCTGCATGAGACTCATTACCCTCAGCGCCACCGTGCCCGTTGCCCCGTTTACGCCGCCCGTTTCGCCGCACAGAAGCATGGGTTGCAGATAGTACGAAAAGGGAGCGAGCGAACCCGTGAGAAAGAGCATGGAATACGTGGGCATTATGAGGGGCAGTACGATGGAAAAGCATTCTCTCCACAGCCCCGCGCCCTCTATCTTTGCCGCTTCGAACACCTCTTGCGGAAGCCGCTGCATTGCGCCGTTGAGCAGAACGATGTAATAGCCGAGGCCCGCCCACACGCCGAACGTGAACACGAGGGGCATTGCCGTGGGGCTCATGGATGAAAACCAGTCGGGCGTTTCCTTGCCCGTTATCTTGCCTATCAGGCTGTCCAATGGGCCGAATTCGGAGTTGAACTGAAAACGGAAAACCATTGCGAGAACGACGACGGACAGAATGGACGGCATGAAGTATATCACCCTGAACGCCCCCGAGCACGGTATCTTTTTGAAGAGGAAAAACGCCATGAAAAACGAGAGCGGCAGAATGATGAACACCTGCACGGGGAAGGACCACAGCGCGTTTTTCAGCCCGTTTTTCAGGTATATGTCCGTATCGCCGAACATGCCCTTCGCTATGTTTACAAACCTTGTAAGCCCGTACCACTCGTACTTTGCGGTGAGGGCGTTGAACCTGAAAAATGTCAACCGAAAGGTATTCAGGTTGCAATACAGCCAGAATACGGCAAAGTGTATGAGCGCCCACGCGAGCATGAGCCACACGAATATCAAGTCGTAACGGGCTATCTTGTTCTTCTTTTTACGCCCGGTTTTGTTTTTTTGCATCTTGTCCTTTTACCGTCCTTACAGACCGGCTGCCTTGCTCCACGTGTTCCACATGGATTTTGCATAAGTATACATATCGTTGGCTATTGCCGAGGCCGACTGCCTGTTTGCGCCCGCAAGATTGCCGTATATGTTTGTGCCGTATTTGCACCATCTTTCCACTCCGCCGTAGATGAAGAGCGGGGACTTGGAGTTCTGGTACATACATTCGCTTTCTTCAAACAGTTCAAAACAACTCTTTGCAAAGTCGGATATTCCGCCGAGTTTTGAGGGCGTGTAATTGAAAGCGCGGGGAATGCCCGTTTCAACGGTGAAGTACTCGACGTTTTCGGGGCGGTTCATGAATGCGAGGAAGGCCTTTGCCGCCTGCTTGTTTGCGGCCTTTTTGGGAATGCACGCAAAGTCGCCCGCGGAGGTGTTTTGAATCTTGATGGGTTTGCCGTCGGCACCCGTCTTTGCACCGTTTATCGTGGGTACGGACATCATTCTCATGTTGAACCCGGGGAGAACGAACTTTTCCGTTTCGGTCTCAACCCAACTGCCCGTGGGGGTAAATGCCGCTTCTCCTTTGACAAACGAACGCTGCGCGTCGTTGTGGTCCTTGCCCATGGGCTTTTCTATACTGTTGATAAACGAACCGTCCGTCGGGCTGACGATGAGGTCCTGCCACAAACCGAGAGCGGCCGCACGGCCGGGGTCGTTGTAGACGTCCGCCGATTCAAACTGATAAAACTCCTTCCACTTGTCAAGGCCGGAATACTGCGCCCACCACGTTTCGGTGATAAAGTCCCAATAGGCTATTTCCATGCCGCTGCCGCCCCAGGCAAAAGGCGCTATTCCGTTTTCCACAAGTTTGGCGCAGCATTCTCTGAACTCCTCTTCGGTAGCGGGCGGCGCGTCGTAACCGACGGATTTGAGAAGGTCAACGTTGTACACGAAGCCCGTACAGGGAGCCGTCCACGATTCTACATAGTAGTGCGGTTCGCTGTCAAAAGTCTCGGAAATATAGCCGTAATCTTCAAAGTCGTCGATGAGCATGTCGGTAAGATTGACGCCCGTTGTCTTGCCGCTGTCGGTAAACAGAGTTGTGCCCGTAACGTCGTAGACCGAACCGATGGTTTTTGTCTCGCCGCCGACCGTGTATTCCGCCTTGAAGGTGCCGTTGTACAGGTCGTCGAGTTCTTCAAGCCAGCCGCTCTGAACGTACTTTTGCCAGCCTGTCTGCAAGATGAACATGAGGTCGGGGAGATTTCTGCCCGATTGCAAGAGGGTAATGGCGTTTTCGGTTGCCATGGGGTCGGCGGTAAGAATGACCTTGACGCCCGTTTCCTTTTCAAATTTGGAAGCAAGCGTTTCAATCCACACCTTTCCGGTGCCGCCCTCGTAGTAGGTGATCTTAAGTTCGCCGTTTTCGCCCGTGGGTTCGCCGCCGCCGATACACGATGACATTACAAACGTAAAGGCGATTAAGACAGTTGTCAAAAGACATATCCATTTTAATTTTTTCATCTTTCTTCTCCTTTTATTTTTTTCCCGATGTGAATCGGGGTTTGTTTTTCTTTGTTTTACGGGGTTTTGGACTTTTTTGTGGCGCCCCGAGGTTTGTTTATCCTTTTATTTTTTCCGCTCCCAGCGGTGATTGGGGCTTTTCAACGAGGTGTCCCGAGCGGTGTTTTTTGTGTTGCGGCTCGGGGGTTATTTGTCCCGAGTGCCTCGTGGTTTATTGTTTAACGGGGCGGGCGGGGTTTATTATCCCGTCGATCATCTCTTGGGTAAATGCGCCGCCCGTTATGTTGTACAGCGCGCGGAGGGGCAGCGTGTTCATGACGTTTGTAAAGAACTTGTCGCCCACGGCCTCTCCGTTTTTGATCTCTACTTTAGCGTTGAAGTTGCCGAGAATGGCGTAGCAGAGGTAGGGTTTAAGAAAATCCGCAAGTTCGGGGCGTTCTCTGAGGACGGTTCCGACGAGCGTGTTGCGGTCAAAAGTGGCCTTTTTCTCACAAAAATCGAGTGTTTCGGAAAAAATCACGGTGTTTGCGTCCGTGCGGACGGACAGTTCGCAGCGGGAGACGTGTACCCTCTTTTTTGCCGACATGTCGTAGCGCATGAGCGCGTCGCGGTCGATTTCAACGGTAACACGCTTGCTCTCGCCCGGCTGCAGCGTTACCTTTGCAAAGCCCGCGAGTTCGGCGGATGGGTGTGCGGTTTCGCCGTCTTTGACGCTCATGTATATCTGAACCACTTCGCTCCCTCTCCGCTTGCCCGTGTTGGCAACGGAAACGGAGACTTTTACCCTCTCTCCGTCGGCGGTAAATTCGGCGCCGCTCAGTTCAAAAGCAGTGTACCCGAGGCCGAACCCGAACGGGTAGGCGACGGGCCTGTTTACGGTGGAATATAGCCTATATCCCACAAAAACGCCCTCTCCGTACTCACAGACCGCGCCGTCGGTTTCATAAGGACGGCACGAGCAATCGTCAAATTTTTCCACCCAACTCTCGGCGAGTCTGCCCGACGGCTCGGCCTCGCCCGAGACGATGCGGGCGACCGCTTCGCCGTAAACCGAACCGAGGAGATACGTCAGCAAAATCGCCTTGGGTTTGTCTTTCCACGGCAACTCGGTTACGCCGCCCTGCGTGAGAATCACGGCAGTGGACGGATTTGCACGGCAAGCGGCCTCTATAAGCGCCGTCTGCGCCGCGGGGAAGGACAGGTCCGCGCGGTCGTACCCCTCGCTTTCCTCCTCTTCGCCAAGGCCTGCAAAAACCAGACACACATCGTTATTTTGTGCGATTTCGGCCACTTTCTTCAAATCCGACCCGTCGTAACAGGTTACCGAAAACCTCTTGGAAAGTGCGTCGAGCGGGCGGGCTGCGCTTGGCAGCGAGACGTTTGCCGAACCCCCTCCCTGCAAGCGGGGCTGTACCGCGCCCCTGCCGAACACGGCGACGGACGCGCCCTTTTCAAACGGCAGCAACCCTCCGTCGTTTTTCAGCAGCACGCAGCAGCCCGCGGCAATGTCGGAAAGCGCCGCCGCATGGGCGTTAAGATCCGCCTTGCGGCGCACGCGGGCTTTGGCCTTTTGCGCGGCCTTGATTATGCGAAGGGCGGCCCTGTCAACGGCGGCTTCGGAAAGCGCGCCGCTTTTGACCGCGGATATTATCTTTTGAGTGTCAGATTTGTTGGAGGGCATTTCCAGATCAAGGCCCGCTTCTACCGACACTGCCGCCTCGTCAACGGCGCCCCAGTCGGAAACCACAAACCCGTCATACCCCCATTCTCCACGCAGAACGTCTGTCAAAAGCCACTTGTTCTGCCCCGCGTAGCAGCCGTTTATCTTGTTGTAAGACGACATTACGGCCATGGGCGAAGCCTTGGAGACAGCACGGCGGAACCCTTCGAGATATATATCGTTAAGCGCACGCATGCTCACGACAGAATCGGAGACCATTCTCAGCTTTTCGCGGTTGTTTGCCGCAAAGTGTTTTAAGCAACTGCCCGCGTTCTCCTCAATGCCCCGCGCAAATTCGCCCGCAAGTTCGCCCGTAAGATACGGATCCTCCGAATAATATTCAAAATTGCGGCCGCACAGCGGCGAACGCTTGATGTTTATGGACGGTGCAAGAATGAGGTCCACGCCGTTGGCGTTCGCTTCCTCTCCGAGCAGCCGTCCCGCTCGGTGCACGGCCTCGGCGTCAAACGAACACGCAAGCGCGCACGCAGACGGAAAACACAGCGTTTCCGCACCCTCTTTGCGCACGCCGTTAGGCCCGTCGGACATCGTGATTGCGGGCAGGCCGTGTTCGCTGTGCTCCACCGTGTGCCACACGTCGGCACCCGTAAGCATCGCCGCCTTTTCTTCAAGCGTCATCGACGAAAGTATTTCTTTTGGACTTTTTTCCTTTGCCATCAGTCTCCCCTCACGTTTAAGCATGTAATAAATTGAAATTTTCTCTTATACACGATACATTATCTCATACAGGATATTTGTCGTCAAGTATGAAAAACATACCAGATTTGCATGTAGACGGTCGTCGGATTTTGCATAATAATAAACCGAAAACGCTTGAAAACTCCGCGCGCAAATAAAACGGCAACAGAAAAAGCCCCGCAACGTTTACGGGCAAAAAAATCCCGCCCGTTTCCAAAACAGGCGGCTTTTGGTGTGGTGATTTTAGGGAACTGACGGTTTTATGCGGCGATATGGTGCAGGCGACTTTTGTGTGGTGATTTTAGAGAACTGCCGGTTTTTGATGGTGATGGCTATTTCGGGAAATTGACGACTTTTTGTCGGCAATGCGGAACGGGTGTTTTGATAATCCCGATTTTGGGGAGCGGAGCCAAGGGAACATGAAGGGCTGCAGATATGAGAAAAGCGGTTTGGCGAAAAGCCAAACCGCTTCAGGCTGTGGAGTTAAGTTTGTACCTGCGTTGCCACCTCGGCCGCTTCGCGCCGCCTCCTCCCGAAGAGAGCCGGGAAAAATAAAGAGACCGCCTGCTTAAAGGCACCGGGGCTTCAACATAAAAACGGCGTTTTTGTGCGATTCAGGGCACTTTTTGAGTTTTTAAGGTTTTGTAGATGCCCCTACATCGGATGGGACATCTTTCCGCTTTTTGCTCCCCGTGATTCAGATTCTGCCGACGTCATGCAGTGAGTTAAGGATTTGAATCGGTTGCAATTTGGCTGTTGTTTTGACTGTTGCCTGAAGTGTTGTTTGCGGGGCCGCTCTGGTTGTTTACGTTGCTGTTCTTGCTGCAATTGTATTTTTTTTGCATGATCGTGATGGAAATTCTGCGATAGAGCGAACAAAGTTCCTTGAGAAGTTCTTTATCATCGATGTTCAAAGCGGCATATTCGGTCCTGAAGAATCCCGCGGCAAGTTCCCACTTACCGGGAAACACGGGAAAGGAATCACGATATCGGACACAACTGTCGCTCAACTTTTTTAGAAGCGGATAAGAGCCGAGCACTTTGGAAAGCAGTATTTTAAGCGGAACGTCGTGATCGAGGGTCAGATCGCTTACTACATTCGTCTGCATTTTTTCAAACCCCGCAGGATTACCTTTGCGATAGACCTCTGTATAAAGTTGTTCTTTCTCTCCGCTATTCAATATTACCCATACAAATCCGTTGTCGAAAGTTATCTCCTTGATCTTCTTAAAGGTAACTTTTCTGCCATGGTCCAAAAGAAAGACAATTTCATCGTAAAAACTTTTCATGAGTTTCATGTAATCCGCATTACCCGAAAAAATCATGTCAAAGAGTCTGCACGGGAGGTAGATATTCTTGTAGTTCCTATCCTGCGTCATAACTCTGAAATCAAAGATTTTATAAAGTTCGTCATAAGTGTATGTGTCCTTGAGTTTGCCCGTCCCCAAAACGCGTGCCCCTTTCCCCGAAGGCGGAACAACGGGCGGCGTTTTTCCCGAAGGTGCGGGAGCGGGCGCAGCTGCTTTGGAAGGTGCGGGAATCTGCACGGTTCCCGCAGATGCGGACACAACAGGGGCAGCCCCTGGAGTATACGCATCGTCGGCAGAGTAGGCCGTACGCTCGGAAAGATAAGCGATGAGCGCAAGAACGGCAGAGTTGTAATCCTGCAATTTCTTTTTTGTCTTTGCGTCTTTGCTTGAACTTTTTGCATCGTTCAGTATTGCGTGAAGCTCTTGGGCAACGTTACATTTTTCCTCATTGCCGAGCGCGGAAAAATCGGACAAACTCATGCCAAAATAAGTTTCAAGACACTTTTTGACAGACTGCTTTATGTAACATTGAATCGTGCTTTCTTTAAGCCCCGCATTCCTCAAAAATTCCGCGAAGTCTCTCCAAAATTCGTCTGCCATGATATCCGTTTTCCCCGTTGCGGGCACCGTGGGAACGGGAACGGAATTCCCCGCGGGCACTGCGGAGACGAAAACGGACTTGCCGCCCGGCTGGTTGATGATATTTTCGATGATCTTTCCGAATTCCGCATTAGCCTTGTCTGCGGTTTTGCCGCCTACAAACAGATGCCACACGCCGCCGAAAACGGATTGCTTATCCTCAAAACAATATTCGATCGCGCTTGCCCCGCCATTTGGAAACATCTCCCGGGCAGATTTTTTATCGTCGTTCAAATAGTTCTTGTACCTGCGCATTACGGCGATAAGGTCGGAAAAGTTTTTGTCGCTGATTTGTTTTTCCACAATATCGCACACTCTTCTGTTTTGCTCATAAACAAGCTCGAAATGTCGATCTTGAATCGTAAAACCGCCGATATGCTTATCGGTTATCGCAAAAGATTGATAGAGCGGGGCAAATTTGATATATATCGTTTCGACAATTTTGTTCTGCAAATGACCCGACCGACGTGCCTCCGTAAATTTCTTGAACCGCTTCAATGCGGAAAGAGGCGCCCCGTGCTTTTTGGCGTTTTCCGCCTTCATTTCGGGATGGTTGGAATACATCCCGATCAGGTCGTCGATGCTGTAACCCGATATTCTCTTAAAGAGTTCTTCGGGCGTGATTTGAAATTGCTTGCAAATTGCCAAAATGCGCCTGCAATAGTCATTGCACGTGCTCTCTTTCAGTCCGTTTTTCAATAAAAACTCATAGAATGCGTTGATGGTTTCCGATTCGAACCGCGGTTTCCGTAACATTATCATTCTCCTTTGTCGGTGGGTTTATTATACTACACGAGTCTTTTCTATGTCAATATATCTTTGAAAATTATCAATCGTAGCGAAAGAATGCAGCATTATATCATAAACAAAATGAATTGTAAACCGATTTTTCGTGCCTGTCGGATTTTTTGACTATGGGGCGGCGATACGCCCGCCTGCTACCGCCTTTTTGAGTTTGCAGCATTATATCATAAACAAAATGAATTGTAAACCGATTTTTCGTGCCTGTCGGATTTTTTGACTATGGGGCGGCGATACGCCCGCCTGCTACCGCCTTTTTGAGTTTGCAGCATTATATCATAAACAAAATGAATTGTAAACCGATTTTTCGTGCCTGTCGGATTTTTGACTGCGGGGCGGTGATACGCCCGCCCATCAAAAGAAAAGACGAACTATATTCTTCGGCACCGCTTTTTCAGATTCCAAGGCGGCATGACCTACCATTATCCTCACGAAAGTCAAGTAAAATGGCAAAAATGCTTAAAAGATTATAAGTATAGTTGCAATCTTTGTTGAAAAGATGTCAAATCGGGTTCGTGTTGTTGCATTTTAACGGCAATTATTCTTTTATAGCGATATTTAACAATGCCGAAGAAGCATCAAAGATAAAGTACATTTTATTGATAATTTATATGTTTATTGATTTTATCTTCAAGGAAACCGGCATGGAATACGCTGCGCCGATTTCGTAGAATCCAACACTCAAACTAATTTCCTCAGAAGTAAAAAGCGAGGGACGAACTTAATCGTCCCCCGCCGTCAGGCTTGCATTCAGAGCAGCGAAACATTCCTTTCCGAAGGTCTCGCTTAAGGGCTGAGATATGCCCGCTTGTTCCTTTCGCATTTAACGGCCGCGATATGCCTCTGTTAAAGTGCCCGTTACGGCAAAAACTTTCTGCTTTGCGGACTTATATGCGGTCGCATAAAATGACGGAACCGTTTCGTTTAGCTTCGTCGGATAACCCTTGCGTAAAACCCGATACATTAAATATAATATAATGCACAGAGGAAGCGCCGGTCAGTTGCTGTAATGCGCTTGCTTTTGCCTGCAGATCGTGCAGAACGGAAAGTCCTTTGGGGGCAGCGGAATATTTACATTCTCCCAATATAAGATTTTTGCCAAGCGTATCTATTGCCACAATGTCCGTTTCCTTTGCTTTGGCGCCCCAATATCTGCCGACTTTATCAAAGCGGAAATCCCACGTGCCTGCCGCGGAAAGTTCCCACATCATCTCCCTGCAAACATCCTCGTAAACGAGTGATGCGAAGTTTTGCACGAAGCCTTTCTTTATCTGCGAAAGCACATACTTCCTCTCGCCCTTTTCGAGATACGTCCTGTAAGGATACACGAACTTAAACCAGAACGCTATAAAGTTGTCCGTGATGCGATACAGCCCGCTCTTGCTCTTTTCGGGAGCGGTTTCCGTGACAGGAACCTCGCGTTCTACCAAATCCAGATCGATCAGAACTTTAAGGTATTTTGTCAAGTTCGTTTGCTTCAATCCCAAACTCCCCGCGATGTCCGAAAGTTTACGATTGCCCATCGCGATGGCCTTTATAAGCGAAAAGTAACTGCCGATTTCACTTACTTCCTTTTGGAGCAGAAAATACGGTTCCTCATACAGAAAACTCTGAGAATTCAAAATGTTTTCGCTTATGGCCGAATATACGTCGCCGTATCCCAGAAACGCTTCGATATACTTCGGGACTCCGCCCGTCACCGCATAAAAAGGCAACAATTCATTATCGGACTTTCCTTCATAAAACTCATGGTAATGCTTAAAGGGAATTTGTTTCAGCTTTATTTGCGCTGTTCTCCTGCCATATAAGGGGCTTCCGTAATCGAGCGTCTGCGACTTCATGAGCGATACGAGCGAACCGCACAAAACAAGCATTATATTGGCGTCTTTGAGCATTGTGTCCCAAATCTTTTGCAGTATGGAGGGAAATGCGGAATTCGACTGTCCAATGTATTGAAATTCATCAAAGACAATGACTTTTTTCGTTTCCGTTCTGCAATCTACAAGCGTTTTGAAAACCGTGTGCCAATCCACCGCGGCGGAACGGAGCAGTTCATTGCCGATAAAATCGGCAACTTGTGCTTTGAAATAATTCAGGTTCTGAAGTTCGGATTCTTCGGTTGCAAGAAAATAAACCGAATCCTTGTGCGTTTTCAAAAACTCGGTTAAAAGCGCGGTTTTCCCGACACGTCTCCTGCCATAGACAATTACTAACGAAGAATTCTCTGTATTGTACTGTTTTTCAAGCGCCTCCAGCTCTGTTTTTCTGTTCACAAACTTCTGCATGTTACCACCTCAACTGTCGCTTACTTAATATTATACTCAAAATTATAATAATTGCAATTATATTTACGCCTTTGCCGAAAAATTATTTGGTTCTTTTACTGTCCGTAAAATAATCTCAAAGTGATTTCTTGATTTATGCCGCCTTGAGTAAGGCCTTTCGGGGTGGGGATGGTAGCACGGTTCTTGGGGAAGTCAACGGAAAAAACTATTGCTTAAAACTTGTATATAAGATTTCATGTCGGACAGGAATGTACGACCTTTTTATATTCTTTTCATGTCAATGGTTTGTCCATTTTATATCTCTTTTTTCCTACTCGCAATTTTGCAAGATAAATTGTATGCGCTATGAGTGGATCGTCAAAAATCCCGTGTGCGCAACGAAGATCGGCGCGGGGAGCAGCAATACCACCCTTCGCCCCGTGTCCGAAAAGGAAGTGTTCACGATGAAGGAGGCGCAGACGTTTATTTCCAAGTTGAATGAACTGCCGGGCGAGTTCATAAACAGAAAAATAATTCTGAAATTCATTCTCTTAACGGGGGTGCGTAACGCCGAAATGTGTGGACTTCGCTGGTCTGATATCGACTTCGAGAAGAAGGTCGTTCATATACGCCGCAACCGCTTGTATAACAAAACGACGGGCATTTACGAGAAAGAGCCGAAAACAAAGACGTCGGTGCGCGACATCCCGCTGACAGATGCGCTGATTTCCGATCTCAAAGAATATATGGAGTGGTTCAGACTTGCGGACGGAAAATTTGACGAAAGGTTAGACGACTACTATGTCGCCGTCAATCCTTACCGAGAGCCGATCTCGCCGCA
This sequence comes from uncultured Clostridia bacterium, assembly GCA_947627065.1. Taxonomy (GTDB): domain Bacteria; phylum Bacillota; class Clostridia; order Christensenellales; family Borkfalkiaceae; genus RGIG3732. Next base: position 533 of record CANQUN010000004.1, on the reverse strand, counting down.
AAGGACGGGCGTCTGGCTTACCTACTATGAGCGAGTTTGGGGCTTAAAGCACGTTTCGCCGCACGGACTTCGGCATACCTATTGTAGCTTGCTACTCTCGCAGAGCGTTCCCATCCAGACGGTGAGCAAATACATGGGACACAGCGACAGCACCGTGACGCTGAAAGTTTACAGCCACTTTATCCCCGATACGCAGGAGAAGGCTCTCTCCGCGCTGAACAAGCTGACATAATGAAAATTGGTTGCACATGAAATGCAACCAATTTTTCATATATTTTGTGTCAGAAAAGCGAAAAACCGCAAGATAATGCGGTTTTTTCTGGTACACCATTTGATAACAAATCCGAACGCTCGATTTCCTCTAACGAGATTCGAATTGTTCCGTCCTTGTAGTTGCAAGTGATGAGAACATAATCGTCGTAGAGGTAAATTGCGTTCACAAACGTATCTATCAGCCGCTGTCTGCCTTCTTGGGTATTCAGATCGAGCGTTCGGAACCTTGTTATCCCGTACAAAATCTGCTCTTTCGTAAG